>CALVEI010000030.1 GCA_944326515.1 Candidatus Gastranaerophilales bacterium
GCCGAATCTTTCGGAAGCCTTGACAGTTCTGTTAATTTCAACGTCCATGGCGGAACATTGAGCCTGCAAGACGGCGGTGCAAGAACAACTAATATCGGCAATGTAACTTTAGAAAACGATTTACAATTAGCGATTGATGCCGCAGTTACAGGTACGGATATGATTACCGCTAATGGTTTCAATGCAGGCGGACACAAAATACTGATATCGGATATCAATCTGGGAAGTTCAACAAGTTATACAGGAACTGCGATTTCAACAGATTCTAATATTTATAATAATGTTGGTTTGAGTTCTGATATTAAACTATCAGGTGACGGATTGGCAAATACAAATGTTCTTGTAAGTTATAACAATACAACAGGAAACCTGTCAGCCGGTGCAAGCACACTTAAAGATGCTGTCAATGGTACTGAGGCTGACAGAATTTATACAATGAGTACAGATGAAATTGTAACCTCCGGCCTCGGCACTATGGGCGGCGATGGTTCAACCCTCACAATCAACGGCAACGGATACGATATAATTGCAGATGCTGACGAAGTTGCGGTTGTTCCCGTATATGGTATCGAACTTTATAATAACAGGACTTTAAATATAAACAATGTCGGAGAACCTGCCGATAAAAACTCAAAAGGCTTTAATGGGTTTAATACTAGTCCAAATGGAGGTGTGATTTCAAATTATGGTGCAGTTAATGTTACCAATTCTAAGTTTTCTGAAAATTCTGCTAGTCGAGTCGGCGGAGTGATTGCGAACTCCGGAATAGTGACCATAGCCGCTTCTATTTTTACAGGAAATTCGGCTGGTACCTATGGCGGAGCGATTTATAATGATGGCACGACAACGATAACCGACTCAACCTTTAGTAATAATACGGCTTCCGACAGGGGCGGTGCGATTTATAATTATGGCACGACAAATATCATTGCATCAATAAATGATACTGTGTTTACAGGCAATACTGCTAACGGAGTGTCAAACGCACTGTATCAAGATGGTGGAACAACAAATCTGAATGCAAGTGATAGCGCAAGTATCATATTCAATGACGGAATAGATGGAGCTGCTGGCACTATTAATATCAACAACACAGGCATAACAATGGCGGACGGAGCAACCGATGCTCCAACAACAGGTGTTGTAGAATTCAATAATACAGTTAAAAACAACACAGTTAACCTCTACAACGGAACCTTAAAATTTGGAACAAATACCCAAAATAATATCAACTACGCAGGAACATTTGATGATAGTGTTGATTTTAACTACCATGGCGGTATTGTATCACTGCAAAACAACGGAATAAATTCTGCTAACCTTGGAAACTTAACATTAAATAAAGATATGGATTTGAGGTTAGATGCTGATTTAGCCGCTCAAAAAATGGATACAATCACTGCAACAAGTTTTACAGATAACGGAAACAATATTAATATCTCAAATATTAATGTATTGAGTGCAACAACTCAAAAATCCTTCTCAATATCACCGATTGGTGAAGGTATGGATAGTGCTGTAAAAGATGCTCTTGTAGGTGCTATTCAATATACAGGAAGTGATATAGCTTATGGCTCAATATACAAATACACTGCAAGTTATGACCCGACAACAGCAATGTTTAACTTTGGACTTGCCGGCGGTGGAGGAGGTACTCCGGGGTATGACAGCTTTAACCCTTCTGTTATGGCAGCTCCCGTTGCAGCACAACTTGGCGGATATTTAAACCAATTAAATGCTTATGACAATGCATTCCGTAACATGGATATGTATATGCTGATGACAAAAGAACAGCGTCAAGCTATGAAATTGCGTAACAAATATGCATCTATAGCTAACAATGACATAGTATTTGACCCGACAGTCAGTCAGTATGAAAATAAAGCAGGATGGTTCAGACCTTTTGCAACATTTGAAAATGTTTCATTAAACAACGGACCTAAAGTATCAAACGTGGCTTATGGTTCATACTTTGGTGCAGATTCTGAACTCTATGATTTAGGTCATGGATGGGATGGAATGTGGGGAGTATATGCCGGATATAACGGTTCCCACCAAGCTTATGACGGCGTTAGTATCTACCAAAACGGCGGTACATTAGGTGCTGTCGGTATGGCATATAAAGGCAACTTCTTTACAGGTTTGACTGCAAATGTTGGCGCTAATGCAGGCGAAGCAAGCACAATGTTTGGTCGTGAAGATTTCGCAATGTTGATGAGTGGGGTTGCTTCAAAAACAGGTTATAATATTGAACTTGCTAAAGGTAAGTTTATAATTCAGCCGAATTTCTTGATGTCATATTCATTTATTAATACTTTTGATTATAAAAATGCAGCAGGCGTAAGCATTGGTTCTGATCCGTTGCACGCTATCCAATTGGAACCGGGAATTAAATTCATCGGAAACCTTAAAAACGGATGGCAGCCTTATGCAGGTGTAAGTGTAGTTTGGAACATTATGGACAGAACTCAATTCACTGCTAATGATGTATCACTTCCAAATCTTTCTATAGATCCGTTTGTTAAATACGGCGTGGGTGTTAGAAAAGCTTGGGGTGAAAGATTTTCAGGATTCTTCCAAACTTACATTACTAATGGCGGAAGAAACGGTGTAGGCTTGCAAGCAGGATTCAGATGGACATTGGGTAAAACTCAATCAAGTAACCAAAAAGCAAGCGGAACTATCCCTGAATTACCAAAAACAAAAGTGACGTTAAATAACATTAAATAGTTTGTTTTTTAGGTCGGATTTACTAATCCGACCTAAAAACTATAGCGCAATATTACATATTGGGCTTAGCAATATTGTTATCATAAAATTCAGCAAGTTTTATATTCCTTATTTACAAATAGTAAAACGTCCCTTTTTTCATGCTTGTACATTTTGCATAAATGAGTAAATAGGATTTGTTAATCCAACGATAATATCGTTATAGCTTTAAGACTTTGTACAGTGAAATTTAATTTGTCTTTTTATCCATTCCATAATCACAGACACAAGGTATTCTTGTTGCGTTTGAGTTAGCTCAACTCCTTTTGGATAGTGATGCCATTTTTCAATACAACCTCTGCAACAGGTTGCTGTTGCGTGTTGTGCAATAAATACTGGGTGTCCACGCATTGGGGTTTGTTTTCCATCGTTAGGAATATCTGCAGGAGCAATCCTATCTTTTATAAAATCACAAGCGTGTGAGTGTATTTTATCAAGACCTTTTGTCTTGATGTACTCGAGCTCCTTTGTTCTTAGTTTAAATCTACTTCTGAATTTTGATTTAGCAAGTTTATCAAAAATATCCATAACATTTATTTTAAAAGAAAATTTGCTATATTAAAATTTAAACAGTAAAAAATTGAGATTTTAACAATCAAAAATTATTTTTTATATTTAATAATTACATCAACAGTTCTAGCTATTATTTCATCAGAATGAGCGTTTGATACAAACATTGCTTCAAACTGAGACGGTGCAACATAAATTTTGTTGTTTAACATATGGCTAAAGTAATTAGCAAATTTATTTGTATCACAAGTTAAAACATCATCATAAGATATAATTTGTTTATCTGTAAAAAATGCAGATAATAAAGAACCAACTCTTTTAGTTTGGAGCCCAATTGATTGATAAGCTTTTTCTAAAAGTGAAGCTTGTTTATCAATTTGTTGATAGATTTCTTTATTTTCCATAAGTATTTTTAATGTTTCTATCCCAGCCGTAACAGCAACAGGATTGCCTGATAAAGTGCCTGCTTGATACACTTTGCCAACAGGGGCAACACAAGACATAATATCTTTTCTGCCGCCATAGACAGCTAAAGGCATTCCTCCTCCTACGATTTTGCCAAAAGTGGACATATCAGGTGTTATTTCATAATATTCTTGAGCACCGCCTAATGCCAATCTAAAGCCTGTTATTACTTCATCAAAAATCAGCAAAGAGCCGTATTGTTGGGTTATTTCTCTTAAAAACTTCAAAAATTCTGGTTTAGGTGGAACAACACCCATATTTGCAGCTACCGGTTCTACTACTATACAGGCAATATCGTTACCATATTGTTCCATAAGATTTTTAACGGATTCTTCGTTGTTATATTCTGCTAAAAGAGTATATTTTGCATAATCCTTTGGAATTCCGCTACTGTCAGGAATTGAACCTGTCAAAACGCCTGAGCCCGCTTTCATCAACAATCCGTCAGAGTGTCCGTGATAACAACCAACAAATTTGATTATTTTATCTCTGCCTGTAAAACCTCTTGCAGCTCTTACCGCACTCATTACAGCCTCGGTTCCTGAGCTGACCAATCTTATCATTTCCATAGACGGAACACATTTTTTTATAAGCTCAGCTAAAACAAGTTCTTTTTCGGTAGGAGCACCAAAAGTTAATCCGTTATCACACACTTTTTTTACAGCTTCTACAACTTTAGGATACGAATGACCTAAAATCCCTGGGCCCCAAGAACAAACATAGTCAATATATTGATTTCCATCTACATCATAAATATAAGCACCCTTTGCCTTTTCAACAAAAAAAGGAGTCCTTTTAACGGAATTAAATGCTCTTACAGGGCTATTTACCCCACCTGGCATTATGTTTTGTGCTTGTTTAAAAAGTTCTTCTGATTTAGTCATAACAATCCTTTTAAAAATTATTCATTCATCCATTTTGCCATATCTAATGCGTGATATGTGATTATTATATTTGCACCTGCTCTTTTCATAGCAATAAGGTTTTCTGTGACGATTTTCTTTTCGTCCACCCATCCTTGCATAGAAGCAGCTTTTACCATCGAATATTCACCGCTTACATTATAAACAGCAATTGGTATATTAAAGTTTTGGGAAGCTTCTTTTAAAATATCTAAATAAGCAAGAGCAGGTTTGACCATTACTATATCAGCACCTTCTTCTATATCTGTTGCTATTTCGTTTAGAGCTTCTTTGGGATTAGAAAAATCCATCTGATAACTTTTTCTATCTCCAAAACAAGGGCTTGAATGAGCTGCATCTCTAAACGGGCCATAATATGCAGAAGCAAATTTCGCGCTGTACGCCATAATCGGAGTATTTTTAAAACCTGCATTATCCAACGCATTACGGATTGCCATAATTCTACCGTCCATCATATCCGATGGCGCAATCATATCCGCACCAGCTTTTGCTAAACTTACCGCCATATCACAAAGAAGCGGTAATGTTTCATCATTCAAGATTTCTCCGTCTTTTACAACGCCGCAATGGCCGTGTGATGTGTATTCACAAAGACAGACATCTGTTATACATAAAATTTCGGGGTAATTTGTTTTTATATATCTGACAGCCCTTTGTGTAATGCCATTTTGTGCATAAGCTTGAGAGCCATATTCGTCTTTGTCTTCAACTTTGGGTATTCCAAATACCATAACACCGGATATATTGCTTGCTTTAACTTGCTCAAGTATTTCACCTAACCTGTCTATAGAGTATTGGAAAACATTTGGCATTGAATCTACAGGAGCTTTAATATTCTCGCCATCGATTACAAAAATAGGGTAAATAAAATCCTTTACGCTAAGTCTTGTTTCTTTTACTAAATCTCGTATTATTTCATTTTGTCTTAATCTTCTAAATCTTTTCATTTTGAATCCTTATTTTGATTTTTTTCTAAGCACTCAATTATGCCATCTATATTGTATGTATCTGCAACCATAATTTCTGAAACATTGTAATTTTCCAACGCTTGCGCACATTTTTGACCAATACATACAATTTTTATCTTATTGTCAAAATCAGCTTTAAAGTTGTCAAAAAATGTCGTAACGCCTTTTGCGCTTCCAAACACTAAATAATCTACATCAAAAGACTTTATGTTTAAAGCAGATATAATGCTTTTTTTCTCTGTATTTTCTTTTAATTCGTAGAGTTGAAAATCCAGATACTCAATCTTTGCTTCATTTAATTTGTTTATTAATAAGTCACTGCCTTCTTTTGCTCTGAAAATCAAAACCTTTTCATCTGTCTTAAGCTTTAGCAAGAGTTCTTTTGTTAATGTTTCGGAGTCAAAGTTACTCGGGATTAAGTCAGCATAAAAACCGTATTCTAAAAGTTTTTCCGCAGTTCCTGAACCAATCACGGCAAATTTTAGATGTGAAAGCAATCTTACGTCTTTGTGTTCTTTTTTTAATTTTAAGAAAAACTGTTCTATACCGTTTTGGCTTGTAAAAACTATCCAGTTAAACTCACTAAAATCAGGCAATAACTCGTCGCTGCAAACGACATCCAAAAATCCCCAATCTATAACTTTGCCTTTTTTCTGTTCAATTTTTGAACGCAGTTTTTGCACAAAACTATTTGTTCCCATTACTGCAATTTTTAAATCTTTAAAATTTTTATTATTCGTTGTTTGTGATTGTTCATTATCGTTTGTATAGCCTTTTAAATCAAATTTTACACATTCGCCTATAACAATAACTATTGGAGCTTTTAAATTTATCTTTTCTGCTTTTGCGGTGATATTTTTTATGTTGCCTTTAAGCACTGTCTGTTCTTTAGTACAGCCTTTCGATATAATTGCACAGGGTGTATTTTCGTCCATCCCAGCTTGCAAAAAGTTATTCATAATTTCTGCAATATGATGATATCCCATCAAAAAAACAATTGTTCCGCCTAGTTTAGTCAAAGCTTTATAATCAATAGGAGTAACTTTTTCGTCATTATCAACACCAACTGATGAGCCTGTTAAAACAGTAAAATTACGACTTAATTGTCTGTGAGTAACTGGTATTCCTGCAAGTTCAGGAACAGCAATTGCTGAAGATATTCCTGGGATGAGTTCATATAAAATATTTTCCTTTTCAAGTTCTAATGCTTCCTCAGAACCTCTACCAAAAACGAACGGATCACCGCCTTTTAGTCTTACAACGGTTTTTCCTTCTTTTGCGTATTTAACAATGAGTTCGTTTATTTTTTCTTGGGGCATTGATTTTTGATTATAACGCTTGCCAACATATATTTTTTCAACTGTTTGAGAAAGATTTTCTATCAAATTTTCGTCAACTAAAGAATCATACAAGACGACATCAGCTTCAAGAAGTTTTTGCAAACCTTTTAAAGTAATCAAATCTGCTTCGCCGCAACCTGCACCAATTAAATAAACTTTACCCGTCATTGTGTGTTTTTCCTATGATTTTATTTGTGATACGAGTTTGGAAATATTTTCAAAAATTTCTGAATATTTCCCTGTAGTATTAATTTCTTTACCTTTGTACATTATGGTCAAATCTATATTATTTTCATCTTGAAAACTGCTATACACTCCGTTAATATCACTACAGTTTACCTGTAAATATTTTAAGGTTTCTCGTTCTATTTTATATTGCCTAAAAGTTTTATTATCATTAATTTGAGCAACTTCTTTTTTGTATTTAAAATCTTTTTTAGCTTCAACGGCAATTATACCCTGACACGCAGCCGGCACTATTTTGTCAGTATCAAAAATACGAAAATCAAATTTTTCGTTCAATGTTTCTGTTATTTTAAGTCTGTCCAAACCGGCTTTTGCTAAAACTATTGCATCATATTCTCCGTTTTCAAGCTTTTTTAATCTTGTATCGATATTGCCTCTGATTGTTTTTATTTGAGCTTGAGGAAAATATTTTTGGATATAAAATTCTCTTCTTGGGCTGCTTGTACCTATAACAACAGATTGTTTTTCTCCTTTTTTTATAACTAACACATCTCTTGCATCAGCTCGAACCGGTGTACAGATTATTTCTAATCCGTCTTTTAACTCTGATGGCAAATCTTTTGCACTATGAACAGCTATATCGATTTTGTTTTGAGCAAGTGCATTTTCAAATTCGTTGATAAAAAGCCCCTTGTCTCCAATCTCGCTTAGCGGTTTATCTAAAATCTTATCCCCCATCGTATGAATAACAACAATTTCTGTTTGCAAATCTGCAAAATGTTCTTTTAACGCTTTTTCAACTATTTTAGTTTGTGCAATTGCAAGTTTGCTGCCACGAGTTCCAATTTTTAATGTTTGCATTAAATATCCGTTTCTTTTTTTTAATTAATTTTTTAAATATACATTATCGATTAAAGAGTTTAACTCAGATTTCAGTTCTTCCAAACCGAGATTAAAATTGTGCTTTTGATAGTATTCTAAAAGCAAGTGAATAACTTTAGCACGTATATTTTGTTCTTTTATTTTAAGTTTTAATTCTTGTCTTAGTACTGCGATATTTTCAATAATTTCATCAAGATTTTCAGGAATATCGTTTTCTATTATGTTTTTTAAATAAGCTGAAACATAGGGAGCTTTACCGCTTGTTGTACAACCCATAACAAAAGAATCTTTCTTTATTAATGCAGGAAATAAGAAAGAACAATTTTCTATATCATCAACGGAATTTACAAATATATTATTATTTTTACAGTTTTGAGCAACAAAAGCATTTACAGATGTATCATCTGTTGCTGTAATTGCGATGTAAGCGTTTTTTATATCATCAATATCAACAGTCTTTTGTTTATAAGTTAAATTTTTATTTTGAACTAAAAGCTCTGCAATTTCAGAACAAATTTTAGGCGAAACTATTGTTATTTTAGCTTCAAAAGGAAGAAGTTTAACAATTTTTCTAAACGCTACATTGCCGCCGCCTACAACCAATATGTTTTTATCTTTTAAATCAACAAACAATGGAAAATATGACATTATAAGATACAGCTTCCTTCCTTATCTATTGCATCAACAACGTTTGCAAAAGATTCTGCATCCAGTTTATCCTTTAAATGACACAAAAATTTTTCTAAAGAAAAATCTTTATGTTTAGAACCTTCTGCTTTAATTTTATCTAACGCATTATGATAAATTATATTTTTATATAGTTTTTGTAATTCTTGATTTAGAATATCGTGAGCATCATCAACAGCTTTTTCTTTTTTAGTGTTGTTATTTTTAACTATTTCTTTAAAATAATCTATTGTAATAAGTTTGCAGTTTTCAATTTTAGAAATTTCTCTATCAACATCATATGGCGCAGCTAAATCAATAAAAAGCATTTTTTTTGATGATAAATTTAAAACCGTGTCAGCATAATTTATTGTGTAATGAGGGCTTTTTGTTGCTGAGATTACAATATCAACATTTTTTAAACAGTCAAATCTTTGTGAATAATCTATAACAGAAATTTTATCCGTAAAATTGACAGAATTGCCGTGAGCTCTTTGAGTTGCAATAATTTTTATATTCCAGTTTTTGCTTAAAATATTTTTGATAATAGATGAACCAATCTTGCCGCTGGCACCGATTATTAAAACACTAGGTTCAGTAAGATTATTTTCTTGCATAAAATTTTTAATTTCACTGCAAGCTAAAGTTGCGTAAGAAACAGCAGTTTTAGATATTTCTGTTTGAGTTTTAATTTTTTTTGCACAAGACAATGCACTCAAAAAGGCTGTATTCAGTTCATATCCGGTTTTTTTTTCTTGCAGAGAATCAAGATAAGTTTGCTTGACTTGTGAGAGTATTTCATTTTCGCCCAAAATCATAGAATCAAGCCCACAAGTTACTTTAAAAATATGTTCTATTGCGCTTTGTTTTTCATAGTATCTTGCATATTTTCTTATTTCACTGACAGAAAGTTTTGTCTTTTGAGACAACAAATTTTCAAGAACCGAAAAATCCGCATTCTTTGATTCAACGTATATTTCAGTACGATTGCAAGTGGCAAGAATAATGCATTTTGCATCAGTGATAAATTCACTTAATTGAGACAAGAAGTTTTCTTTTTCTGAATTTGTAAATACAAATTTGTTTCTAATATTTTCCGGAGCTGTTTTGAAACTTATACTTATGCATTTCAAATTGAATACTCCTTAATGATATCAACAAAGCGACTTTCATTATTAATTATCCAATTTTCAAATGTCGAATTTTCTGTTTGAATTTCTTTGCCTAATTTTCTCAACATTTCAGGGATATTATCAGCCGCTACGGTACCAAGGACTTCGCCAAAACGTTCTTTGCCTTGTATTTCATTACCACCGAAAAAGACATCAAAAACGTCAGTGAGCACGTTATCTACTTTTTTCTTTCCGCCTTTAAAACCAATACGACCAGTTTGATGTGCAGCGCAAGATGATTGACACCCTGAAATACACAATTTAGGTAATACTCCGTTTTTAAAGTTTTCTTCTTTATCAACTTGAATAATTTTTTTCAATAACCCGCTTGAATCAGCAATACCTTGCTGACAAATTGTTGCACCTACGCAACTTACTGATTCTTGCAACTCAGTAGAAGCATTGTCGTTATTTATTATATCTAAAACCTTATTTGCTTCTTCTGCAGTAAGATTGATGATATACATTTCTTCTTTTGTAGAAAGTCTTACTTCAACATCTTTTAATGAAGAAACTAAATCATATAAATCTTTTAAAACTTGAATAGACGGATTGCCAAGGTGCGGATGATATTTTACGGCGTATAATCCTTCTTGCTTTTGTTCTATTACATTATTTTCGATTTTTGCAAATTCTCCGTTACCTTGTTTTGTGATTAAAGTAGTTTCAACATTACAAGTCAAATCTTCTGTTTGTTTTAAAGATTCTAAAATACTGTTAAATTCAGACAAATAAGTTTCTTCACCAATAGTTTTGGGAATATATCTTGTTCTTGCTTTTGCTCTATTATCATAGTTGCCGTGTTTCATAAACATACGAACCATAGCAGCTATGTAATACAAGATATCTTGAGGCTCTACATCTTCAGCAGTTTTAACGCCAAGTTCAGGATTTACGCCCAATCCTCCTGCTGTATACAAATCAAATTTTCCGTTAGCTTTGGCAACAAATCCCATATCTCTATATGTAGCGTGTACAATATTTTCAGAAGTATTAGAAAAACCAACTTTTAGCTTTCTTGGCAATTTAATCTTTCCAATTAAACTTATCAAAAAGTCAGAAGCTGCTTTGGCATAAGGGCTAACATCAAAATATTCACCTTTTTCAACACCTGATAATGGTGAACACAAGACGTTTCTTGGATTATCACCACCGCCACCTCGCGTAATTATATTAGCATCGTATGCTTCTAACATTAATTGTGGTATTACATGGGGCTCTAGATTATGCAACTGTATTGATTGATTTGTTGTTATATGAACGTTTTGTATATTGTATTTTTCTATACTATCTATTAAAAACTTGAATTTTTCTGAATCCAATACGCCTGCAGGAGTTCTTAATCTGAGCATACCGGTTTTATGCCCGCGTTCAGAATATGTACCAAAACCGCCTGATATAGATTTGTACTCTGATATAGATAATTCACCGTTATAGTATTTTTTACAAACATCCGCAAATTCTTGGATTTCGGTTCTCATATCTTTTTTTTCATCACAGGCAAAAGTTAATGTCATAATATTAAGCTCCATTATTGTATTATTAAATTTTACCGCAAACCAATAAGATTTATATTAAATATTTCTAAAGATTAATGCTATATTAAACACTTTGACGGCAGAGCATTTTGATATTACACTTTTATAATAATATTATTTTGGAGTTTGTTATGGGGTTTAAATTTAATGTAGACAATGCAGATAATCTGCTTTCAGCGCTTTTTGATAAATATGACATATGTGCCCCAAAAAGGTTCCATAAACAAGGAAGATATTCTGATACAGACATAGTCAGATACGCAAAAATCAAAAGCATAAAAGAGATAGAATTTTCTCAAAAAAGTGACTATTCAGCAAAAGAGGTGCTAACCCCATAAATGAAACTCTTTTTTATTTTATTGAAAATGAATTCAAAGAAAGCACTGCCTCACAAAAACCGATTTTGTTGTTTGCCAGACCTTGTGATATCAATGCGATTCAAGTTCAAAGCAAAATTTATGAAGAAAATGGTGAGTTTTCTGATATTTATTTTTCAAGAATTAAAAATAATTTGAAATTTGTATTAATGGATTGCAACTGCGGAGATGATACTTGTTTTTGTGTAAGTATGAATTCCAATACTACCGATAATTGGTTAATAGCAATCAAACAAGTTGAAAATGAATATTTGTTATCTGTTAAAGATAACGAGTTTTTATCCTGTTTTGAAAATTGAGAACAAACAGAATACGAACCTGAATTTGTTAGCCAAAACAGTATTTCTGTTCAAGTTAATGAAATTCCTAACAAAGATGTTTTGAACAAACTAAAACAGCATCCACTATGGCAAGAGTACGATAAAAGATGTATCGCTTGCGGAAGTTGCACAGTTTGTTGCCCTACTTGTACCTGCTTTACAACAAAAGATATAATCTTTAGCGAAAATCCTAAAGTAGGGGAAAGAAAAAGAGTCTATGCGTCTTGTCAGATAGAAGGTTTTGATAAAATGGCAGGACAAAAAGAGATAAGAAACAAAGCGTCTGAAAGAATGCGCTACAAACTACTGCATAAATTCCACGATTATAAAGAAAGATTTAAAACAAGACACATGTGTGTTGGGTGTGGAAGATGTATTCATAGGTGTCCTGAAGCTATTTCTATTGTCTCAACACTGGAAAAAATGAACAATGCAATAGTTGAAATTACAAACAGCAATACTCAGGAGTAACTTATGACTCAACAAAATAAAAATCACATGATTCCGACAGCGTGTAAAATCATATCAGTTGTTAAAGAAACTGATATTGAATGGACTTTTAGAGTTGAAAGCCCTTTTAAAGCTAACCATGGGCAATTTATGCAACTTTCTGTTCCAAAAATAGGAGAAGCACCTATCTCGATTTCTGAAATAGGTGATGACTATATGGATTTTACCCTCAGAGCTGTAGGGAAAGTAACAAATGAAATCTTTGAAAAACAAGCCGGGGATTTTTTATTTTTAAGAGGTCCATACGGAAATGGTTGGCCTGTTGAAGAATTAAAAGATAAACATCTTGTTTTTATTACAGGGGGAACAGGTCTTGCTCCTGTACGTTCTTTGTTGAACGAATTTTATAACAACATATCTTCTTTTAAGACTGTTACTTTTATTTCTGGCTTTAAAAACAAAGAAAGTATTTTGTTCAAAGACGAGCTAAAAAATTGGCAGAAATTTTCAGCTTTTGTTATGAATAATAAGCCTGAATATCTCCATGGCGGGCACTTGATAGACAGAGCCGGCTATAAGAAGTTTAAAGAAATAATGTTAGATGGGGTAAAACTAAACCCTGAATGTTTGGTTGCAGAAAATGTTTTTTGGCAAGAAACTGAATATCGTTCTAATTTTAATGTCAAAAAGCTTAATATTGTATAGAAATAAAATATAGAGTTTTGAAATAAACATTATTTTACTGTTAATTCATAACTTGTTTTTATCAAGTTATCAAGCAAGTCTATTGGGGCTTTGTTTACTTCAACACTAATCCAGTGTGTTTTGTTCATATGCCAAGCAGGTTTTATAAAATCATAAGTATCTCGAAGTATTGCAGAATCAATTGGATTGGTTTTTAGATTTACGCACAGTGTATTATCAAGTTCAAATACCAAAGCAAACCATTTATTATTTGATTTGTGTCTTATGACAGGATGATTCCCACCAGGCAGGTTTTTGAAGGGGTACGTTACTATTGCGTCATTGGTAATAATGCAGTGTTTTATTAATGTTTTTTTATTCATATTTTATGTTTTGATTTTATCTTGTCCGAGAAAAATTCGTGATAAGTAGCAAAGCGACGTGAATGAATTTTTGTAGTGTCACCTTGAAAAGGTGAGCGGTGGCGGCTCGAAGGTTCGAGGCGACAATTGCGACACTAGATTAAATTGTTGTTTTATTTCTTTTAGAGATACTAATGATTAAAGTGTCACTTTTTCCAATTATTTTTAAAATATTTTTATATATGATATCAAATTTATTTAGAAAAGCCCATTTCAAGTGTCCTCCTTTTTGGCCTTTAATAACCCAATAAAGATGGTTTGCTAGTCCGTAACGCTGAATTGGTTTTATATAATTTATTTTTAATCCCATTTCTTCAAATAATTTTTTTAGAGTCTGTTTATTAAAGCAAAAGAGATGACAGCTCCAATGTGTAAAATTAGCAAAAGGTTTACATTTATATAAGGTTAGCAAAGCATCATCTTCGTTTGGTACTTCTATTATTAGCTCTCCATCATCTTTTAAATATTCTAATAATTTTATAATAACATTTTTAGGATCTTTTAAGTGTTCTAATACATGAAACATTGTGATTATGTCATATTTACTGTTTAAAGAATTTATACTATTAAAAACAGTTAATTTATTTTTTTGAAAAAATGTTGTCAAAGATTCTTGTTCTTCGACCCCATCTGCGTGAGCAATGTTTTTTGAGAGAATTAGGAATCCACCTGCTCCACAACCAAAATCTAAGATTTTTTTATTTTGAATTTTATTTTTTAAGAGTTTAAACCTTCTTTCGTCATCAGTTTTTGATACGTCAAGCCAAATTTGTGGATCCAACATTTGTGAATGCATTTTTCCACTTTTATAAAAATCTTTATTGATATGTTCAAAGGAAGATAAAAAAACAAGAGAGCAATTTCTACATTCTAAAACTTTTAAATCCTTATTGTCTCTTAGTCTATAGCCTTTATCAATTATATTTTTGCTGCCACAAAGATAACATTTCTCAGTTTGTAATTTTTTCATAATAGATTTATTCTAGCTTGCAAACAACACAAATGCAATTTTAGTATTTTAATTAATATTTATTTTTTATGATTGTAAACAGACAAAATTTCTTAGAAATTAGATTTTTATTGTCATAACCAAAATACCGTCATAATAGTTAACCTTATTATGAATTTATGGTAATATTTAAAAGGCTTTTTAATAAATTAACTTGGTTTGTAATTTAATTTTGAAATGTTAACACAACAGTTTTTTAAGTTTATATTATCTATTTTTTTAGTTTTTTGTTATTTCTCTGCTTTTGTTTGTGCGCAAGAAACGGAAACAGTTCAGGTTAGTTGTTGTGTACCTAAAAATGATGTACAAGAGAATGAATGTACCTATATAGAAAATGCTGTTGAATCTGAAATTCTTATACAAGAATTTCAATCGGACGAATCAAATTTGTTTTCAGCAATAAAACAAGGAGTAATTGATTCTCATAGTATAATTTATATTTGTGTTATACCGTTATCTATATTAACTGCACCTATTGCTATGATAGTAGCCTGGGGAACGATTTTTTACACTATTTACAATAATGAAGAACTTGCTATATTTCGTTAAGATAATAAAAAAAGAGACATCATAAAAGATGTCTCTTTTTTTTACTTTATTTTAAGCAATTTTTTATATCTTCAACGATAAGTTCTTTTGTCAAATGGTAACGCTTATAAAGTTCTTCAAGTGGAACTCTGTCTGTAAATTCTTTTCTTGCTCCAAAGTTTAGAACTTTCATATTTGAATTTCCGTAGTATCTTGTAACTTTTTCTCCAAATCCTCCGTTGAGCTCACCATCTTCAAGAGTAATGACCACAGTGTGATCTTGTTTGAGGTTTTCGAGTAAGCCTTGATCTACACCAGTAAGGAATCTTGGATTAATAAGTGTTGCATTGATTCCTGTTTCTTTTTTGAGTTCATCTTTAACTTGCTGACCAAGTTGGAAGAAGTTTCCTGCTGCAATGATTGCAACTTTTTCGCCTTTGGATACAACTTTGTATTTATTAAGTATAGAATAGTCAGTTGTATCTTTCTCTCCTGTTGAAATAACCTCTCCAGCAGGAACTCTTATAAACACTGGATAATCTTTTTGGTTATAAGACCAGTCTAACATTGCAAGATATTCTTCTTTGTTTGTTGGTGCAAGATAAACAATGTTTGGAATATTGCTTATCAACGGAATATCAAAAGTGCAAAGGTGAGTCATATCTGCGCTTGAAATTCCTCCCCAGTAAATAAGAACAGTTGCAGGAGAATTATTCAATGCTAGGTCTTGTGACATTTGGTCGTAAGTTCTTTGAACAAAGGAACTCATCAATGCGAGAACAGGTTTTGCTCCGTTTTTTGCTAAGCCTGATGCGTAAGCAATGGCGTGTTCTTCAGCAATACCTACATCTGTATAATTATCTCCCATTTTTTCTCTGAAATCAGGTGTAAAACTGAATACTCCAGGGGTTGCTGCTGTTATAGCAACAACAGGTTCGTTTTGTTCCTTTTTATTTAAAAGGTAGTTTGTTGTTATTGAGTTGTAAGTTTCAATTTCAGGGGTAGGTTTTCTGTCAAGAAATCCTGGTGTTGTCCAGTGGTAAGTTTCTTTATCTGCGACAGCTGGTTCATAACCTTTTCCTTTTAATGTATGTATATGAACAACTGTAGGTTTTTTAGTATTTTTAACTTTTTTGAATGCAGAAATAAGTTTTTCTACATCGTTACCTTCTTCTACATAGTAGTACTCGAAACCTAATGCTTTAAATACGTTGTTTTGTGCTTTTCCTTTTGTTTGTCTAAGTTCTGCAAGATTTTTATATAACCCGCCATAGTTTGGAGCAATAGACATTTCGTTGTCGTTAACAATAATAATCATATTGCTGTCAAGTTCAGCAGCGTTGTTAAAACCCTCATAAGCTTCGCCACCGCTTAATGAACCATCACCAATAAGAGCTACAACGTTGTATTTTTCGCCTTTCAAATCTCTTGCTTTAGCTAAACCTGTTGCAAGGCTGACAGATGTAGATGTGTGCCCTATTATAAAATGATCATGTTGGCTTTCAGCAGGATTTGAGTAGCCAGAAATTTCTGGATGGTTTGCAGGGTCAGTAAATCCTTGTTTTCTTCCAGTTAGCATTTTATGTGGATAAACTTGGTGAGATACGTCAAAAACAATTTTATCTTCAGGTGAGTTGAAAACGTAATGCAAGGCAATTGTTGCTTCAACGATACCCAAATCTGGGCCTAAGTGCCCGCCGATTGTATTAACTCTGTTTATTATACCTTTTCTAATATCGTCAGAAAGTTCAACCATTTCTTTTGACGACAACTTTTTCACATCTTCAGGTGAATTAATTTTGTCCAATATTGTCATGGAAGTTGTCTCCTTTTTGTCTGTCACATTTGTTTTTTTGTCTGCAGCAAATGCACCTTGAGTCATTGCAAGAGCAAGCATTGCAATTAATAACTTTTTTACCATACTGATTCCTTTTCTATCCTATATTAATATTTTATAACTTGACAGTTGCTATCAAGCAAGCATTTTATAAAAAATTATTTAAAATTTTCAAAAAATTTATAAATGAAGCAAAGTTTTTCTTTATCGATTTTGTCTATGTTGTTAATTATTTTTTGTTTCATTTCTTCGGGAGAAACGTGATGGTTAAAATCAAATAGGGCTTTAAGTTCTACGTTTAGGCTATTTGCTATTTTTTCCAAAGTCGGTAAAGATGGAAAATGTCTTCCGCTTTCAATTCCGCTTAAAGAACCTGTTTCTATATCTATAAGTTCTGCCAATCTTTCTTGAGTTAGGCTTGCAGCTTTTCGTAGTTCTTTTATTCTTTTACCCAGTAATTGCTTATTGTTCATAACATAACCTTTTAAATTATGTTAAAACACTTGTTTTAGATATATAAGCGTAAAATATATATAGTTTTGTAAAAAAGTACGTAATTTATGTTAAGTTATCTTTGTTTAATATATACTTTTCATGAAAACTATGGATTTATTACGTAGTTGTAACGGTTTTTAATAAGTGAGAGTTATGAGCGAAAATTCAAACTTTAATATTTCTTTAGGAGCGGTTATTAGAGAACATCGTAAGCAAAAAGGGCTTACACAGGCGCAATTGGCGGACATGGTAGGTCTGAGCACTCGTCATATTGGGAAACTCGAAGATGGTACTTATATGCCCAAGCTTTGTACTTACATGAATATTTCGAAAGTATTGGAGTTTGATATTGAGGAGGTTCAAACGCTTAATAAATATGCTCCTCGTGAGGGCGAAGCAAAAATATTGAGCCTACTTAAAGAAATGAACACAGAAGAGCTCAAATTATCTTATAAGGTTTTAAAAGCATTAGTCAAAGGGAATGGAGAAAGATATGCCTAAAATATCTGTGATAATTCCCGTTTATAATGTGGAAAAATATCTTTCACAAGCATTAGAGAGTGTAATAAATCAGACTTTTGCTGATTTAGAAATTGTTTGTGTAAATGATGGTTCAACTGATAATTCCCTAAAAATTTTAGAAGAATATGCACAAAAAGATGAAAGAATAAAAATTATTAATCAAGAAAATTCAGGCTATGGTGCGGCTTGCAATAGAGCTTTAGAAAATATCACAGGTGAGTATTTTGCTATTTTAGAACCTGATGACTATATAGAACCACGAATGTATGAAGAACTTTTAAACTTGATTATTGACAATAATGCAGATATTGCTAAGTGTACTTTTTCAGAAGTTTTTGATTTTTGTCTTCCTATTCAAAAAAGTAAAGTAAATTGGTCTGAAAACTTTAGTTTGCCCAAAAATATCTTTTCTATATATGAGCATCCGGAGTTTTTATATTTTCATCCTAGCATTTGGAGTTGTCTTTATAAAACTTCTTTTGTTAAAGAAAACAATATTAAATTTCCAACACCAAAAGGTGCTGGTTGGGCTGATAATTTATTTCAAGTTAAAACATTTTGTTTAGCTAAAAGGATTATTTATACAGATGAGCCATATTATAACTACCGAAAATATTCATACTTTGATTCAGATTTACTGAATGATTATAAAACCCCTTTTGAAAGAAGTGATGAGATTCATGAATGGTTAATATCTCAAAATATCAAAGATAAAAACTTGTTGGCTTGCTTGCATAAAAGAGAATTAACTTATATCAAGATTGTTTTAGAGATGATTCATTATAAAAATTTAAAAGAGTGTTTTAAGCTTGTAGACCAAATGATAGAAAGGATGAAAACAAACTTATTTTTAGAAAGCAAGTTTGTTGACAAAAAAGAAAGGTCTTATTTTAAGCAACTTTCTTGTTTTTTATTATTCGTATATTGTTTGATCAAAATTACAAGGATGAGAAAAAAATTAATCACTATTAGGTTTAACAAACGGGAAAAAGTAATAGTTTTATTGGGAAAAAATTTATTTATGGGTAGTGCTTTTCCCCTAAGTCAAAAAAATATTTGATAAAAATAAAAAACAAAAAAATGGAGGTATTTCTTGATGGATAAAAAGATAAAAATATTAGTTGGTTACCACAAACCAGCTGTGTTGCTGAAAAGCGATATACTTGAACCTATTCATTTAGGGAGAGATTTACTAACCAAAGCTTCTAAAGATGGAAAAATGAGTCAAGAAGATTATCAATGGATGCTGGACAATATGTTTGGGGATAATACAGGTGATAATATATCATCCCAAAATTTGTTTTTTAATGAATTGACAGCGCTATATTGGGCGTGGAAAAATTATGCGAAATTAGGTAATCCTGATTATATTGGTTTTATGCATTATAGAAGACATTTGTGTTTTGATTTGAATAATACAGATACCCCAGATAAATATGGATTGTTATACGCAGACAATTTAGATAGTGATTATATTGACAAATACAAAATTAATGATGATGTTATAAAAACATTATTGAACGATAATGATGTACTAGTCGCTGAAAAAACTGATTTAGTAACATTAGGTACTGGTAATGTATATAATCATTATAAAACGGCTGATCCCAAATTGCATGTAAGTGATTTAGATTTTGTTGTGGATTTACTAAGTAAAGTTCATCCTGAATATAAAGAGTCTGTAGATGAATATTTACAATCAAGATATGGCTATTTCACAAACATATTTGTGATGCCTAAAAATCTGTTTTTCGAATATTGTGAATGGTTATTTAATATTTTATTTGCTTGTAAGCATTTAATTAAACAAGATGTTTATAATATACAAGAAATTCGGGTATTGGGATATATCTCTGAATGGCTGTTTGGTATATTTTTAACTCACCAAAAGAAATCTAAAAATTTGAAAATTTGTGAATTGAAACGAACTTTTATAAGACAAGATGACATTATTAATTTGCCTAACTACAGAAATGAAGCTTATCCTATTGTATTTTCTGTTGACAATAATTATCTGCCATATTTGGCTGTTGCAATTAGGTCTTTAATTGATAATATTCATTCAAAAAATCAGTATGAAATTTTTATACTAGAAGATAAATTGTCTAAAGCTAATAAAACAAAGATACAATATATGGAAACTGAAAATGTTAAAATAACATTCATTCCTATTAATAGCTATATCGAAAATTTTGACAGTAGTATTTTTTATTTATGTGATCATTTTTCAATCTCTGCTTATTTTAGATTTTTTATTCCTCAGATATTTAAAAATTTTGACAAACTTTTATATTGTGATTGTGATGCAATATTTTTAAAAGATCCAGCAGAATTATTTGATATTGATTTGCAAGACAATTGGTTGGGCGTAGTTCATGATACAGAAGCTATAAGGTACATTTTTACAAATAAAAAAGATAACTATTATACTGAAAAGTTAAAGCTTAAAAATCCAAAGAATTATTTCCAATCAGGTTTTTTGTTAATGAATATACCAAAACTTCTTGAAGTTGATTTTGAAAAGAAGTGTATAGATAAACTTAAGGAAATAAAAACACCTCGTTATGTTGATCAATGTATTTTGAATTTCGTATGTGAAGATAACGTTTTATTTTTAGATGCAAGTTGGAATGTTGAAAATCATTTGATGATATTTAACAAGGATATTTCCACTATGCTGCCGTATAAGATTTATGTTGAATACTTAGATGCACTTAAATCACCTAAATTTCTTCATTTTTCAGGTTGCATAAAGCCATGGCAAGATCCGTCATCATATAATGCTCATTTATTTTGGGAATATGCAAGAAAAACTATTTTTTATGAAGAAATAATATATAGAAATCAAAAATCTTTTTCAAACGTAGTGCTTTTGCCACAAAAGAAGTTCTACAAGAATTTTTTACAAAAAATATTTTCAATGAAAACACTTAAGGTTAATAATAAAACTTTCAAGGTTGTGACTATATTAGGCATAAGAATAAAATTCAAAAGGAGAAAAAAATAATTATGCCAAATAGTTTTTTGTAAGATAAATTTTCTACAAAAAATAAATAGTATTGTATCAAATATTAGTTATATCTATAAACATTTAAGATGTGCATATTTTTATTTTATAAAAAATTTAATTCAAAGGAGTATTAATGTCCAAAAACATAAACTTATTGTTTGCAGCTACATCAGACTATATAAAATATGTTAATGTTACTTTAATGTCAGTTATTGAAAATCTAGAGCCTGATGTTCAGGTAAACGTATTTTTTCTATATGCTGATATTGTTAGTGAAATAGATTCTAGTGTTAGAACAAAATGGTTTGAATCTTTTGAATATTCGTTGAAAAGCTATAAGGTTAAATTTTATAAATATGATGTAAGTGAATATATAAATCTTTTTTATGGTCAAAGTATAGGAATGTGGGGAGAAAGCGTTTCATATACACATTATATGTACTTGTTAGCTCCAATTATCTTGAAAGATATAGACAAAGTATTATATCTTGATTGCGATATCTGTGTTAATTGTAATTTAATGCCCATATATCAAGAATATATGGGAAACACTCTTATCACAATGAGTGAGCCAAGGGGGTTTGAGGAAATGGGCGATGATGTTTCAAATTCTGGCTTTAGTATTATAAATTTGGAACAATGGCGAAAAGAAAATACATTGAATACTATTTTAGAATTCGGTAAAACAATACATAATACAAGATTTTGTGATCAATATTTATTGCACAATTATTTTAAATTAAACAATCCTGAACGATTAAAACTTGTAGATTTTCGTTATAATATATTCCCTGATTGCTTCCCTCAGTTAGCAATAGAAGATATAAAAATACTTCATTATACGGGATATCAATCAAAGCCTTGGCTAGATTTTGAATGCAAGTATCGAGGTTCTGGTATCTGGTGGCAGTATGCCCGCAGAACTGTTTTTTATGAAAGTTTTATTAGTGATTTTTGTAATCAACAAATAAAACTACATACTCAACAAATGATTGATTTGAATAATCAACAGATTGAGTCTGAGACTAACAATATTATTGAGCTAAATAGGCAGCTATTAGAGTCTAATAATCAGCACATTATTAATTTGGCTTCTAATATTTTTGTGAAAAAGAACCAATTAACGTTTTTTCAAAAAATATTTAGTATAAAAAACTCTTATAATCATAAAATATTAACAATTTTAGGTATAAAGATTAAATTTAGACGAAACTAAAAAATAAATATTCGATACACAGGTAATCAAGAAGAAAGAATTTAGATATGAATAAAACATTTTTTGAAAAAATCTTTAGTATAAAAAATAGTTCTAATCACAAAGTTGTGACGATTCTTGGGTGGAAAATTAAGTTTAAGCATTCTGTAATTAACTATCAACAAGATGAATACTTACAAAGTGAAATACTTAATTATAATAAAGAATTGTATTATGGAATGATTTTTAATAATTTATCTAATAATACAGAATGGCTTATACGAAAAGATTTCATACCTACTGGAGGTGCTGCGAATTATTCTTTTTTGTTTACTCTTTTGTGTGTATTGAATCAAGGCAAGCCTAAAAATATTTTAGAGTTTGGTATTGGGCAGACTAGTAAGTTGACTTCTCAATATGCGAAATATAATCAAAATTCTGAGTTGCAAATTATTGAGCATGATTTGCACTGGATTGATATTATGAACCAACAATTATGTCCCAGTCAAAATGTTCAAATAATACAAAAAGATATGATTAAAACAGAAATTAATGGATTTCAAAATGATGTATACGATGATTTGTCTAATGTTGTTCAAAATACCAAATATGATCTTATAGTGATAGACGGTCCGTATGGATTTAATAGCACTTATCCAAGGACTAACATATTAAGTTTAATTCCTCAGAATTTATCGGAAGATTTTGTAATAATTTTGGATGACGTTGAAAGAATTGGCGAACAAAATACAATGAATTTAATCTTCGAAAAGTTAAGGCAAAATAATATTACTTTTGAGTATAAAATATCAGGAAGTATAAAAAAACAATTGATACTAACATCTAAAAGCATGAAGTGGTTGAACTTATATTAATAATAAATTTGGAGTGAGTTAAAATGAAAACAATTCTAATCACAGGAGGAACAGGTTTTATCGGTTCTAACTTGTGTAAAAGATTAATTAATGATGAAAACAACAAGATAATTTGTGTTGATAATAATTACACAGGTTCTTTAGAAAATATAAAAGAATTATTAGATAACCCAAGATTTACATTTATTGAACACGATATAATCAATCCTCTTGAGATTAATGAAAAAATTGATGAAATATACAACTTGGCTTGTCCTGCTTCTCCACCTGCTTATCAAGGAGAAAAAGCAGTTTTTACAACTATGACTTGTGTTTATGGTGCAAGAAATATGCTTGAGTTAGCAAGAAAAAATAATGCTAAGATTCTTCAATCTTCAACAAGCGAAGTTTACGGTGAACCATTGGAACACCCTCAAAAGGAATCTTACAGAGGTAATGTTAACCCAATAGGTATTAGAGCTTGTTATGATGAAGGCAAACGCTGTGCAGAAAGTCTGTTTTTTGACTACAACAGAATATATGGGACAAAGATAAAAGTTATCAGGATATTTAATACTTATGGGCCGTTTATGGATCCTAACGATGGTAGAGTAGTATCCAATTTTATTTGCCAAGCTCTTAGAGGTGAAGATTTAACTATTTATGGTGATGGGTTACAAACTCGTTCGTTCTGCTATGTTGATGATTTAATTGAAGTTATCATCAAAATGATGGCGTCAGAAGATGACTTTTTAGGCCCTGTTAATACAGGTAATCCAGGTGAATTTACAATTAAGGAATTGGCTGAATTGGTTAAGGAAAAAATCAATCCAAGTCTAAAAATTTCATACAAACCTTTGCCATCAGATGATCCAACTCAAAGAAGACCCAATATCTCTCTTGCAAAAGAAAAATTGAATTGGGAACCTAAAATAAAGTTGAGCGAAGGGTTGGATAAAACGATAGAGTATTTTGCACAAAAAATAAAGGAGAATGAGTAATGAAAATATGCGTAATCGGGACAGGTTATGTAGGATTGGTAGCAGGCACATGTCTTGCAGAAATGGGCAACGATGTTATCTGTGTTGATAAAGATCTTTCAAGGTTGTGACTATATTAGGCATAAGAATAAAATTCGAAAGGAGAAAAAAATAGTTATGTCAAAAACTTTTTTTCAAAATATTTTTTCTGTTAAGAACGATTTTTGTCACAAGGTTATTACGATTTTTGGTATAAAAATTAAGAAAAAAAATAGATTCAAGTATTTATGTATGTACATGGATAATGTGAATAGTAATCTAGAGTTTGTAAATAAAAAGTTAGATACTTACAACAAAGAGATAAATAATATTAATAGTTATCTAACTGAAATACCCGTTAAAAATATTAGAAAACATTTATTTGATATAGCTGGTAAGCAAACGGCTGAATATGTTATTAAAAATATGCCTACGGTTCCTTATTTTGAAACCAATTTGGAGCTTCTTACTTATGCTTTGTCTAAAGTACAAATTGATGGTTTAAATCTAGAATTTGGCGTGTATTCTGGGAGAACAATTAATCACATTGCTGGCGTAGTACAAGAGAAAAAAGTCTATGGTTTTGATAGCTTTGAAGGTTTGCCAGAAGCTTGGAGAAGCGGTTTTGAAGAAGGGATGTTCAAAGTTCAAACATTACCAGAAGTAAAAAACAATGTATCTTTGATTAAAGGTTGGTTTCATGAAACACTCCCAGAATTTGTAAGTAATCACAAAGATAAATGTGCTTTTGTTCACATAGACTGCGATTTGTATTCATCTACTAAAACAGTTTTTGATAATTTGTCTGAACAAATTGTTCCTGGAACTGTGATAGTTTTTGATGAATACTTTAACTATCCTAATTGGCAAGAACACGAATATAAAGCATTTAAAGAATTTATAGAAAAGAAAAATCTAAAGTATGAATACATTGGATATGTTTATACGCATGAACAAGTGGCTGTAAAAATTTTATAGTTGTTAATAATTTATGAAATATTTAAGTAAAAATTTTATATAAAATTGAAAGTTTTTTTCTTAAAATATCGAATAACAATACTATCTTGTTTGCTGTTCATAAGAAACAAGTAAGGTTTAGATGTGTAGAAAATACTACAAAAACATAAAGACCTACTTTATTGATTAGCATTTATCATACAGCTGATGATTTCTTTAAGATTAAGCCTCTGATTGAATCTTGGAACTTAAATTATGATTTTAAAATTGTAAAACCATTGGATGGACAAGTCTTATTGGAGACGTTATTGATTTGTGAACCTAAGGAGATAATAAATGACTAAAACAATTCTAATCACAGGAGGAACAGGTTTTATCGGTTCTAACTTGTGTAAAAGATTAATTAATGATGAAAACAA
>CALVEI010000031.1 GCA_944326515.1 Candidatus Gastranaerophilales bacterium
AGATTGGGAAAGTGACCCAAGAGTAAAACAATTGCAGGCAATGGATTCATACCTTGAATTGCAACAAAAGAACTTGGAAACTCAGCAAAAAGCTGCAACATCTGAATTAGAAAGTATGCAGAAAATCTTAGATACAAACGTTAAGAAAGACTTTACGTTGAACTTGAATGCATAATCTTCCCGGGAGATGGCATTCGGGAGCAATGCAAAATACCATCAAACATTACCATTCCTTTATAAAAGAACATTAAAAATTGAATTTCATACGCTTGTTTGTTAATATAAGCGTGATGAAGATTAATATTTTTCAGACTTTTGAAACATTTATGGCTGAACCGTTAAGTATTATTCGTGATCGAATAATACAAATTTGTCATGTTGAAGCTGAAGGTGTAGATGTACAAAATAAGATTCAATTTAACTTGTCTAACGAATCTGCTCAAATTAATGTGTATAACAGTCCTGGAGCTTATAATCTTCTTTCTGCAGTTTTGTACAAGAAAAAGATATTAAAAGGCTCAGATTTAGATGTTGATAAAACAAGCAAAATTTCTCACGAGCGCACAAAAGCTCTCACAATGTCCAAATTATAATCTTCCTGAAATTGCTCTACTTGGACGCTCTAATGTTGGTAAGTCATCTTTTATAAATACGATTACTAACCAATCAAAGCTAGCAAAAACAAGTAATAAACCAGGAAAAACAAGACTAATAAACTTGTTTGATATAAACAATCAATTTATAATAGCTGATTTGCCTGGCTACGGTTATGCAAAAGTCTCAAGAGAAATGCAAAACGAGTGGCAAAAAAATCTTGAGGAATACCTGTTAAACAGAAGCTCACTAAAACTGTTGATACAATTTATTGACTCAAGACACGAAATCCAAAACAACGATTTACAAATGCAAGAATGGCTATTTCACAATGGTCTAGAATCAGTCGTAGTGGCAACTAAAATCGATTTGTCTCAAAAATCAAGAATTCAAGCAAAAATTAATGAGCTTAAAAAAATTACCCAAAGAGAAGTATTTCCATTTTCTACAGTAGAAAAGCGATACAATGACTTAATACTTAAATACATCGAAAACAATGTATTATAAATTTTTCTTTAAGTTCTCAGGAATATATTTTTCCCAGCCTTCATCTAAATTTTTAAAGAAATTATGAGCATCTATTACATCATCATAACAGATAGCGTCAGGACCGTCTTGAATTTGCAATGCTAACTCAGATGCAGGGTGAGAAAGTGCATCTTTTTCGTCACAATCGCCTAAAATTGCAATACCAAAAGACTTGCCACAATTTTGACAAATAATTTGTATGACAGAAAGATTCTTTTCCTTCCTCAAAACAAAAACTGAATCCTCTGTAAAATCAGATTTACATTCAGAGCAGCACATGTCTGAAAACAGCATATTTATTAGTTTCTTATTCATACAACCCTCATATTACTATAAAAAATGTTAAGTTTTGTAACAAAAATCCAAAATTTTCAAAAAAAATGTTTAGAACATATAAAAAATGGGAACTATATAAATGTGATAGATAAATGTATTAGTTAAATAGAATAAGTAGGTGACATCATGGAAATTTTAACATTAGTAGCTTTCGGTGGTTTAATGTATTTAAGCTTAATCACAATTCCTGAAATTATGGAAAAAAGAGCAACACAACAGTAAACCCAGACAAAAATTGAAACATGCCCTTGAGTATTGTTTTGCTCAAGGGTTTTGTTGTATCTAAAATACTAGACGCAATTAATAACACAAAGTTCCAATCTAAAAGTTATTTCATTAATTTATCGTCAGATTCCTGGTCTTTATTATCAATTATAGATTCTTTGTCGTTATCTTTGTAATGCTTTAAAACAGAAAGATTTCGTGCATTATGCTCATTAATTTTTGAAAAAACCTCTCTCAACCTTTCTTCATTAGGAGAAATACGACTTGTTGTCCCAAAAGATATAGCCAATTCTCCTTTATTAAGAGCATATAAAGAAAGAGCAATTATGCACCATAGCAATATACCATGAGCTATATTCATAACAGGTGCTTGCATAAAAAATCCAGCTATGTAATTCCATACATGCATGCAAATCCAACCAGGAAATATCAAAAATCCTGCAATTAAACAACCAATACAGAATACTGCAAGCAAAATGCCTTTAAAACCGTTTATTTTTATTACACTAAATTTTCTATTCATTTTTAACACCAATCATTTGATTTAAATCATCTTCATTGATAATTTTTACACCCAGAGCAATCGCTTTATCGAATTTAGAACCTGGATTATCACCCGCAAGAACATAAGAAGTTTTTTTGCTTACACTCCCAGATACCTTTCCTCCATTATTTTTGATTAAATCCGAATAATAATCTCTAGTATTTGTAAGTGTACCGGTGATAACAAAAGTCAATCCCTGCAATAGCTGAGACATATTACTGTTGTCAACAACTTCGGGTATAACGCCTAAGTTTTTCAATTCATCAAGAATATTATTATTGTATGAATTCGAGAAAAAATCAAGAACACTATCGGCTATTTTACTGCCTATTCCATCTATAGATAAAATGTCATTATAAGCCGCATTTTTCAGACCATCAAAAGTTAAAAACCTTTTAGCAAGCAATTCCGACATTTCTTTACCAACATGTCTAATGCCAAGAGAATTAATAAATCTGGCTAAAGTAACATTTTTTGATTTTTGAATAACAGAATATAGAGTTTGAGCTGATTTTTCTGCTATTAAGTCAAGTTTGAGAAAATCATCAGTACTAAGTTTATAAAGATCAGCAGGGGTAGTAACTAATCCCTTATCAACCAATTGAGAAACGATATTCCCTCCTATGCCGTCAATATCCATGCAATCTTTTGAAGCCCAATACTCAATTCTTGCCTTAATTTGTTCAGGACAACCATACGTATTAGGACAATACAGATTCACTTCACCTTCTACAGGGACTAATCTGGTATTACAAGACGGACAAAACTCAGGAGCTGAAAAAGCTGATACTTTATCAGAATTATGTTCTGTAACACATATAACTTTAGGAATAATCTCTGCAGCCTTTTTAATTAAAACTCTATCCCCAATATTAATATTAAGCCTTTTTATTTCGTCAAAATTATGAAGAGTTGCTCTTTGAACAGTAGAGCCAGAAACATACACAGGTTGCAAAACAGCAACAGGAGTAACTGCACCGCTTCTGCCAACGTTTACAACAATATCTTCAACAATTGTCGATATTTCTTCAGGAGGAAATTTATACGCCGTAGCCCAACGAGGAGCACGAGCAGTAAATCCCATTTCTGACTGTAAATAAAAGTCATTTACCTTGACAACAACACCATCAGTTGCATAGCCAAGACTTTTTCTTTGAACATCCCAATACTTACAGTACTCAATTGCATCGTCAACATTTTTACATACCTTATAATTAGGATTTATATTAAAACCTTGTGATTTCAAAAACTCTAACATTTGAGAATGTGATGTTATTTTAATTTCATCGCTATCAATACGTCCATAATAAGCAAACATTGAAAGATTTCTTGAACGAGTAATCTCAGGGTCCAATTGTCGCAAAGAACCTGCTGCAGCATTACGAGGATTTGCAAAAACTTTAGCATTATTTTTCTTTTGTTCTTCATTTAAGCTCTCAAAAACATCATTAGGCATATAGACTTCGCCTCTGACTTCGAGACTTTGTACCATAGATGGAATTGAATATGGAATAGCTTTAATAGTTTTTAAATTATTAGTAATATTTTCGCCAACTACACCATCGCCACGAGTAGCACCAAGCAAGAAATGAGAATTTTCATAATTAAGAGAAATCGCCAACCCATCTATTTTCAATTCACAAACGAGCTCAGGCTCTTTATCCAATGCAAAGTTCTTTTGTAAACGTTCATACCAAAGCTTTAAGTCATCATATGAATATGTATTATCAAGACTATATAGCTTTGTCTTGTGCTTATGTTGAGAAAACCTTTTTTCAGTAGAACCACCAACTCTTAAAGTTGGAGAGTCAGGTCTTTTAAATAAAGGATATTGAGCTTCAAGCGCCAGTAACTCTTTAAATAATCTATCGTATTCGATATCTGAAACAGTAGGCGAGTCTTGTTCGTAATACTCTTTGGCATATTTATTGACAAGGTCTGTCAAATAATCTATTTTTTCTTTAATATCAGTGTTATTAATAGCTTATTTCCTGTATAATCTAACAGTATAATTTTACAACAAAAAACGATATAAATAATGAGCCTAATAAGAAAAATTAAGGACTACTATAAAAGATCAAAAACAACTTTATTTACAACGCCATCTCATTCACAAGGTGAATTTATTCCACCATTGGCAAAGAAATTTCTTGGCGAGAAGTTTTACAAATGCGATTTTTCTGAAATAGAAGGTTTTGATGACTTAAGAGAACCTAAAACTATTTTAAAAGAATTACAAAATAAAATTTCAAAAATATATGAAGCAAAGTCTAGCTTTATGCTAACAAATGGTTCAACATCAGGCATACTAGCTGCAATGCTATCAACATTAAAAGAAAATGACAATGTCCTTATAGCAAGAAATTGTCATGTATCTGTATATAACGGATTAGTACTTACAGGAGCAAAACCAATATGGTTTATGCCTGAATACGACAGATATTGGGGAATCTATAAAGGAATAGAAGCAAATACAGTAGAAAAACTATTAAATGAGCACCAAAATATTAAGGCACTAATAATAACAAGCCCTACATATGAAGGAGTCTTTAGCGACATAAAAAAAATCTCAAATATATGTAAGCAAAAAGAAGTTTTGTTAATAGTTGATGAAGCTCACGGAGCTATATTAAACTTTTCTAAAAATAAAGAAAAATCAGCACTACAACAAAATGCAGACTTGGTAATACACTCGCTACACAAGACTGCAGGAGCACCAAATTCTTGTGCCCTATTACATGTATCAAAATCAAGTAAAATATCTACTAATGAAGTACAAAACGCACTCAATATAATCAACACAACATCTCCATCTTACCCGCTAATGGTTGCTATAGAAACAACTGTATTATACTTAAATTCCAAAAGAGGAAGACAAAAAGTTCAAAAGTTGTACAAAGAAGTGGAAAATTTTTTAAAAAGTCTGCCAGAAGATATTGAATATTACACTGGAAACAACGATAAAACAAAAATACTACTTAAAAGTACCAATATAAATGCATGTGCATTTGCTGATATACTTAACCAAAAATACAAAATTGAAGAGGAATATTCTACACCTCAAGCAATGCTTTTTATAACAGGTATTGGAACTAATAATCAAAAACTAAATAAACTAAGTTGTGCTATTAAAAAAATTGCTGCAGACAAAAAGTTGTTAAAAGCAAAAAGCAAAGAAAGTCAATTATTACAACTCCCAACTGTAAAATATACTCCAAGACAAGCATACTTTATGGAGTCTAATCTTATAGATAAGCAAAATTCACTTAATAAAGTGTCAGGGGAATGCATAACACAATATCCACCCGGAATACCACTAATACTACCCGGCGAAATAATAACTCAAGATACAATAAATAAGATTAAGAAAGACAAAATTAAAATTATTTGATTATTTCCGTCTTAGAGCATAAACTTTGACGTACGATGGCTTACAGCCAGGTTCTGTAGCAATATTATACTGTCCTAAAACATCAAAATGATATGCGCTTGGATATATTGTTTCAAAATACAACTTAAACTTAGGTGTTGCTATAATTTTATTTTTAATTTTCATATTCAATACTTTGTCTAAGTATTCCTGTTTATCCTGTAATTCAGAGATATTGGACAATAAGTCAACAGCACAATAGAAAGCTATTTCAAGCTTTGGCTTAATCTCTGCTTTAATAAACCTTGATGAATTTGTAACCAAATTTATTATAAATTCTCTTGAAGAAGGAACATCATTTAATACAAAATACAGTGAGCCATTAGCTAAACCTTTATATTCTATGTAATTCTCATTTAAAGAATTTAAAATTTCAGAGTGTAATTTTTCTTCTAGTCTACTAGTATTAATATTTTCATCAGTATATTCAGACAAATAAGATGTATGCTTAGTTGCAATAATCTTTATTTTTAAAAGCATATAACTGTTTTTCTTTAATTCTTTTAAGAAATCATTATGTAATTCATCATTTATTTTTTTTGCTATTTGATGTTTATAATCATCAACTTTTTTATTAAACATTTCATGGTTAGTTTCAAGAAAAACAATAAAACAATTTAAAAAATAAGTAATTACGACAAAAACACCAGAAACAAGCACAGGGAGTATTGGAGTTATTTCACCATACAATGGCGTACCTTTGATTCCTTGAGCAAAAAAATCAATCATATTCCATATAAAAAGTTCTAGCCAATAAGGTACACTGAGTTTTGCACTAAAAATGAGCCAATAAATAAAAAACAACAAAGACATTGAAATATTAAAGAATACAATCAAAGTGATCATATATCTTATTTCTTCAAAAAAATTGTCAACAAATTTAGCGAATTTATTAAACATCTATACCTCAAGAACTATATTATCAATTAGTCTAACATTTCCAACCTTTGCAGCCATAGCACAAATAGTATTATGAGAAACTGAATCAACAGGTTTAAAAGTGTCAAAGTCGACAAACTCAAGATACTCAAGTTCAACATTTTTATCGAGATTTGTCAATCCTGTATCAAACAATTTTTTTGTATCTGTAATCCCTGCCTTAAAAAAGTCTCTTATAGCAAATAAAGCTTTACTTAAAGATAAAGCCAACTTTCTATCAGTTTCTGATAGATATTTATTCCTTGAACTCAAAGCCAAACCATCATCTTCTCTAACTAACGGGCAAGGAATGATTTCAATAGGAAAATTTAAATCTGCTACCATTTTTTTAATTAAAAACAACTGTTGTATATCCTTCATACCAAAGCAGGCAAAATCAGGCTGAACGATATTAAACAACTTGGTAACAACAGTTTCAACACCGTCAAAATGGCCAACTCTAGATTTACCGCACATAATATCAGTCAATTCGTACGGAGGTGTAACCATCGTTAAATCAGAAAATTTTTGCAAATTAGGATACATTTCATTAACAGAAGGAGCAAAAATTATATCTAGACCAGCAGATTCAGCAACTATTTTATCAGCTTCTAATGTTCTTGGATATCTGTCATAGTCCTCTCCAGGACAAAATTGAATTGGATTTACAAAAACTGAAGCAACAGTAACATCTGCAACAGAATGAGCTTTTTCCATCAATGATTTATGACCATTATGCAAACATCCCATTGTTGGAACTAAAGCAATTGTTTTACCCTGTTTTCTATAATCCCTAACTAACTCTCTAAGTTTTTTTATTTCATTTACTACAATTAAACTCAAAGCTATTCATCTCCTTCAATTTATCCAATGCTTCATCAGTCAAGTGAAAAACTTCTGATTCAGAAGGAAAGTTACCTGAATTAACATCAGCAACATAATTAGCTGCAGCCTGTTTGATTACTGATTGCAAATCAGCATACCTTCTAGCAAATTTAGGTTTAAATTCAGAAAATTTACCAAGAATATCATCAGCCACTAAAACTTGACCATCAGTGTATCGTCCAGCACCTATACCAATAGTCGGGATATCAAGATTTTCAGTAATTAACTTAGCCGATTCTTCAGGGACCATCTCTAAAACTACACAAAAAGCACCTGCTTGCTGCAATTTGCGTGCTTGGTTCAAAATAAAAATAGTATTTTCAGCAGATTTTCCCTGAATCTTGTATCCACCAAGGACATTCAAGTATTGTGGAGTAAAGCCTAAATGCCCAACAACAGGTATACCGGTTTCTACACATCTTCTAATCACTTCCAACGTATGATCAGAAGCACCTTCTAATTTTACAGCAGATGCACCTGCTTTAATTAATTCACCAGCGTTTTTTATTGCTTCATCAACTGACATGTGATAGCTCAAAAAAGGCATATCTGCTACTACCATGCATCTTTTGGAACCACGAGAAACAGCAGCAGTAAATACTTTCATTTCATCAACCGTAACATGATGAGTAGACTCGTACCCTAAAACAACCATTCCTACTGAATCACCAACCAAAATAGAATCAACACCAGCCTCATCAAAAAACTTTGCTGTAGAGCAGTCATAAGCTGTCAACATAGTTATTTTTTCATTATTTTGCTTTTTTTTAATAAAAGAATTTACTGTAATTTCCTTAAGTTTTGATTCGACTGACATAATACACCTTATTTTTTATTATTTTTATCTCTAATTTGTTTTTTATACCAATAGCTAATTGCTCTAGCAAGTCTTGACGGACTATGACGAACATACTTAGCTTCATTTTCTTCGTATAATCTTGTAGCTACGACATTGATATTTTTAGCCTTAATAACATCAGTATCAACAACTACAGGGAAAGAATTTGCCAATTTGTAATCAGGTGACAAATCATCAGGAAGTGAGTTGTTAACTAAAACAGCCTCAATCATATTTGGATATCCTGCGTGATCCAAAATAGCCTGAATATGTTGAGAAGCCGTATAATCAGTAGTTTCACCAGGCTGAGTCATTATGTTACATACATAAATTTTCTTGGCAGAAGATTTTGAAATTGCTTCAGAAATTTCCTTAATCAATAAGTTTGGTATTACACTTGTATACAAACTGCCAGGGCCAAGAATAATCAAATCAGCTTCTTTTATAGCATGCAAAACATCAGGCAAAGCTCTACAGTTTGCTGGTTCAGTAAAGAGTCTTTTTATTTTCTTGCCTGTTTCGGGGATACTTGATTCACCACGAACTATTGTTCCGTCTTCGAGTTCTGCAGCCAATTTCATATCATCCAATGTAGAAGGCAACACTCTACCTCGGATAGAAAGAACCTTTGATGATTCTTGAACAGCACGAACCATGTTGCCTGTAATAGAACACAGTGCTGTCAAAAACAAATTGCCAAAGCTATGACCTTCAAGACCTTCACCTGTTTTAAATCTATATTGAAACAGTTTTGTAACCAAATCCTCATCATCTGCCAAAGCAGCAATACAGTTTCTTATATCACCAGGAGGCAATATACCCATTTCGTGTCTTAAACGACCTGAGCTACCACCATCATCGCCAACAGTAACCACGGCAGTAATATTATTTGTTAATTTTTTAATACCCTTCAACATTGTAGACAAACCTGTACCACCGCCAACGGCTACAATTTTGGGCCCATAATTTAATTTTCTGCGTTTATACAAAGATTCTAAAAGAGCATGTCTGTCTCTATCTTCTGTTAAATCAAGAATAGAATAGTTTGTATTTTTCCACCCCATTAAGAAAACATATGCACCAGCTAAAAGTAGAATAACGCCAAGTAATTCTTGATTAACTGTTACAGCAATATATTTTAAAATACCAACTGCAAAATAGACAGGGCGCATATTAAAAAGTACACAAAGGCCCAATAAACTTATAACAGTACCCAATATAATCAGTCCAAACCATCTTTTTACTTGTAAACCAGGCAATAACCAACCTGCATCTTTTGGCATTCTAATTTTATATAAAATCTTTTTCAAAATGCATCTCCCGTAATTATAAAAACTATTCAACCCAGCCAGAAGCAACAACTTTATTGTAATTTACAGGTCTTGGAACAACTATGTTATTTGCTTCTTTAATCAACTCTAAAGAGTTTTCAACATCAAAATGTATCGTGTCATATTCTACTTTTACAAAATTGTTTTCAGAAACAGTGATCTCAGAATTTTCAATAAGTCTATGCAATCGATCTCTCAATTCTGTTTCTGTAAAATTAATATCGCTAGAAAAATCAATTAAAGCGCTTTCTGTATACTTTTTATCAAAAAATACTTCTTGCGCAATATTGATATTAGCTGTAGCTTCTGTTTCTTTCAAAATCTCGCCAGCAGCACCATATAATGTCAACCATTTGCTGAACTTTTTAACTGCATTAGCTATAGAAGTAGAAAAAGCTAAATTTTCAGAAGCTAATTTATACATAAGGCCCAAAGGTCTAACATGCTCAATATTTAAGCTATACGCATCAGTAAACGCGGAAATTGCACCTAACTGATACAAAACAATTGATTCTATTTCTTCTTCAGAAAGTTCTAAGGGGGATTTATTTGCATTAGGCAAAGAAATCAAAGCCCCAATTTCTTTGCTATTAAATTTACAATGTTGAATAGCATTTTTAATAGCGACAGGACAACCTGAAAAAATATTGCAAGATATATTGACAGAACTTGCATAATCTATCAGGGCAAATCCCTTATCGACATTATCACTGTCAAAAACTTGCGCCAGATTAATATTAAAATCGACACATTTTTTACTAGCTTTTTCCATTATATTTAAAATTCAACTCCACAATCTAGATCTACAAGATAAATTATAACTCAACAAATTTGTTAGTCTACAACTTTATAAATTAAGAAAAGATAAAGAATTTTTACAAACATATTGAAAAATGTACGAATAATTGTTATCATTAACTTGTGAAGAAAAGAAACGGTGTTCCCGTTTCTTTTTTATTTAAAAAGAGTTTTCAGGGGGATATTATGCAACCCGCGCACTTTAACAAAAACGAAATTCTCGAAAAACTTATACCGCTCATTGAAAATACTGCAATGAGATACAATTTAATTCCTATTGAAATCGATTTTTCAAAAGAATCAGGAAAATGGTTTTTAAGAATATTTTTGTACAAAGATAGCGGAGTAACATTGGACGACTGTGAAAACGTCTCAAGAAGTTTAAACCCTTTTTTGGATGAACTTGTTCCTGTAAAGTTTTATCTTGAAGTAAGTTCTCCTGGATTAGACAGAAAACTCAAATCAGACAAAGAGTTCATTATCTTCAACGGTAAAACTATTGACCTAAAGCTAAAAAGCCTCATTGAAGGAACTGACCAAAAACATTTTTTATGCAAAATTCTTGATTTTGATGTAGAAAAAGGTTTAACTGTCTTAAAACTTGATGACAACAAAGAATACATCATACCAAAAGATAAAATACTAAAAGCACAATTACATATGGAAGACATATAGGAGAATAAGATGATTAAAATCGGTACTGCTCTTTTCGAAGCAACAGAAGAACTCGAAAGAGAAAAGGGAATCTCAAAAGAGGTTATTATTGAATCACTCAAAGATGCTTTGGTTGCAGCTTATAAAAAGCACATCAGAGTTAAAGAAGCTCCAAATGTAGAAGCAATTTTGGATGAAGTAACTGGTGAAATTGGTGTTTTCAGAACAAAACTCGTTGTAGAAAACGTTGAAGATGAAAACTTAGAAATTTCTTTAGAAGATGCAAAAGAAATCGATGATGAAGTTGAACTTGAAGACGAAGTTAAAATCGAAGTAACACCTGAAAATTTCGGTCGTATAGCTGCACAATCAGCTAAACAAGTTATTACTCAAAGAATCAGAGAAGCTGAAAGAAAAATGGTTCTCGATGAGTTCTTAGAAAAGAAAGGTACTTTAACAACAGGTATAATCCAACGTGTAGAAAACAGAAACGTTTTTGTTAACATTGGAAAAACTGATGCAATCCTACCTTTCAGAGAACAAATTCCTGGTGAATATTACAAACCTGGTAACAGAATAAGAGTTTTTGTTCTTAATGTTAAAGAAACTAATAGGCTTCCACAAGTAATTGTATCTCATGCTCACGCTGAAATTGTTAGAGAACTTTTTGAATTAGAAGTTCCTGAAATCGAAGACGGTATCGTAGAAATCAAATCAATCGCAAGAGAAGCAGGCTACAGAACAAAACTTGCTGTTCATTCAAATGACCCTGAAATTGACTCAGTTGGAGCTTGTATCGGACCAAGAGGTTCAAGAATCCAAACTATCGTTGGAGAGCTTAAAAATGAAAAAATTGACATTGTAAGATGGTCAGAAGACCCAGTAGAATACATTGTTAACGCCTTATCTCCAGCCAGAATTATATCAGTTGACATCTTGGCTGATGAAGAAAATGCTCACGAAGCTCTAGTTGTTGTTCCAGATGACCAATTGAGCCTTGCAATAGGACGTGAAGGTCAAAACGTTAGATTGGCACACAAACTAACAGGCTGGAAAATCGATATTAAAAACGAATCTCAAGCAGCTCAAGCTGAAGCAGCTTATCAAGCTCAATACGAAGAAGAACAACCTGTTGAAGAAGACTATATCGATGAATCTGTAGATAACGAAGAAGAGCCTATCGTTGAAGAAGAATACGGTATCGATGCAGAAGATATGGTTGAAGAATCACAAGAAGATAACTACGAAGAACAAGAATAAGAAAATAATGTTCAAAAAAAGGAGCACCAAGTGGTGCTCTTTTTTTATTAAAATATTTATAATTCAATTTTCATAATGCAATTTTTACAATCAAAAGAGAGTTTATACTTTTGACCATATTCATCTAAAAGATAGAGGCTACGATTATCTTTTTGCTTTTTTAAACAAATACCACCAAAATCTCTTAAGCAATGTTTTGTTTTCATAAGAACAATATCTTGCTTTTTGTCGCTACATTCAGGAGAATATTCATTAACAATTGAGCCACATTTTTCAAAAAAAGCTTTTGCTTTGTTATTTGCAATATTGTAAGAATAATCAAGAGTTTTTATTGGATAATCAGGATAATCAAATTTAATATCTCTTCTTTGATATTCGTAATTTCCCTTTGATTTTTCAATCAACATATTTATTGCACAACGTCTTATTTCATTGAGTTTAGAAACAGGAATAAAAAGGTTAAAATTCTCATCAACCTCAATTTCAGCAGCAAAAAACTCAGTATCACCAAGTTTTGAAAGTTGTTTTTTTACATTTTCCTTAGCTTTTTCAACATTATTTGCTATTTGAAAATTTTCAGAGAATAAATACTCTATTTCATTATCAGAAAACGATTTAACAATAATCTTACTATTGTCAACCTGTATCTTCAAAGGAATTTTACGTTTAAATTCGGTAGAAAGCAAAGACTTAAAAAATACTGAATCATAATTTCTGTACAAGACAGTGCCAACTTTGATAGAAGAATTGTTAAGAAGCTCTATAAGGTTTTTATCTGCAGTTTTTACAGTTGTGCCAGAAAGCTCGCCATTATCATCAAAAAATGTAATTTTATCTGACGGGTTTAATTGACATTTTGTATCAAGAAGAATACACTTCCCCTTTATAGCTTTTACTTTTCCTATTTTTTCACCTAAAAACTTTGGCGTTAAAGGATTAATAAAAACTTTTCTTTTTCCATCAAAATAAAAGTTAGTATATCCTCTATTAAAAGTCTTATTTACATCAGGCGCAAAATCGTTTAATAAACAACCTTCAGATGGCTTTAATTTATTTGAAATACCATCTGTTAACTTCCTATAATAAGAAACAACGTTAGTAACATATTCTTTGTCTTTTAATCTGCCTTCAATTTTGAGAGAGGTAACCCCAGCGTCAATTAATTCACTGATATGATTTGAAAGATTGTTATCTTTCATTGACAATAAGTATCCCTTTTTTATTACAATATTGTTGTTGTCATCAACAACTTCATATTTTTTTCTGCAAGGTTGAGCACAATCACCTCTATTTGCACTTCTTTCACCAATAAAGTTGCTAAAATAGCACTGTCCACTGTAGCAAACACATAATGCACCATGAATAAAGACTTCAGTCTCTATATCAACAGAATCGGTTACTTGCTTAATTTGTTCAACAGAAAACTCCCTTGGTAAAACAACTCTTTGTATATTCAACTTCTTCAAAAATTGGATTTTAGAAAGAGAATCATTGTTACACTGAGTGCTGGCATGCAATGCAATCGGCGGCAAATTCATCTCCAACAATGCAAAATCTTGAAAAATAATTGCATCCACACCAATTTCATAAAGTTTCCAAATTAATTTTTCAACCTCTTTTAATTCACGATCGTAAATAATCGTATTTACAGTAACATAAACTTTCACAAGAAACTTGTGTGCATATTCAACAATTTCCGCAATATCAAACAAAGAATTACCTGCTTTTTTTCTTGCACCAAAAGCATCTGCACCTATATAAACAGCGTCTGCACCGGCATTTATGGCGGCAAATGCACACTCTTTATTTTTAGCAGGAGCCAGTAATTCAATTTTTTTACTTGTATTAATCATTACAAAAATTATACAATAATTAAAAAAAAATCCGAAAACAGGTGACAATTCAATATGTTTTTATTACGATAAGTAACGTCACATATTTTCTATATGATATGTGATGGTTTTTAACCTATATTTTTTAAAAAATAATTACTTAAAGGAGAATAAGAAAATGCAAGTTATTTTAAGAAAAGATGTCCAAAACGTTGGCGAAGCAGGCGATGTAGTAACAGTTAAAGATGGTTATGCAAGAAACTTTTTGCTTCCTCAAAATTTTGCAGAAGTTGCTACTGAAGGCGCTTTGAAAAACAGAGAACAAAATTTAGCTAGAATTAAAGCTAAACAAGAAAAATTACACCAAGAAGCTCTTGAATTAGCAAAAAGAATTGAAGAACTTGAAAAACTTGAATTATCAGCTAGAGCTGGTGAATCTGGTAAATTATTCGGCACTATTACAACTAAAAAATTAGCAGAAGAATTAAACGCTAAGTTAGGTACATCTATTGACAGAAAAGTTATCTCATTAGATGCAGCTATTAACAAAGTTGGCGAATTCAAAATGCTTATTAAATTGACTTCAAAAGTTAAAACAGAACTTCCTGTTATCGTTACAGCTTCAGAAGTTATCAAATCAGAAATTGAAGAAGCTCCAGAAACAGAAGAAGCTGCTGAATAGTAGATAAAAACATATAAAAAAAATCGGTTAACAATAACCGATTTTTTTTTGTAATAAAATTTAATATTTACAAAAATATTAACAAGAAATACAAAAAGGTAGTTTTTATTATAATAGTGTAGGAAAACTATAGGTTAGAAATGTCTCAAAATATCTCGTCAAATATCCCGTTAAATCAATACAGACAGTATCAGCAGCCGTCAAACACTAATTTTACAGCTACTCCCGCAGCAGCAAATATTTCAGACAAAGGAGTTGTACAAAACAACCCTCTCTTAAATGCTGCAGCAAACCCGACAGACAACCCGCTCTCGTTTTTAGCAGCAGCAGGTGTTAGCACAGCGGCATTAATGGGGATTAACAATTTTGTAAACCAACCATTACAGAACAAAAAATATGATCAGACATTTTTCAAAAAAATAGAAACATTTATTGATAAATATGCGACAAAACCTAAAGTTCAAAGTTTCTTTGATAAACTCAGAGGCTTGAAAGCTGGTGCCAAAAATCTTATCAACAAATCAGAAATACTTAGAACATTGACCCAAAAGCCAAGTATCGGAGGTCCACAGGTTCAATCACAAGCAGCTAGTGTAAAAGGACACCTTGCTTCTCGTGCTATTGAAGCAATGAAAAAGTACAAGGCTGAATACAAACTGGCTACTGGCAATGAATTTAAAGAATTTGATGCAATATTAAAAAAGGCTGAAAAAGATTCATACAAATACTATGATGACATAATAAGAACAATAAAAGGATCTTCTGCAGACTTAAGTAAAGTCATAAGCAAAAAACCTTGGTGGGGCGCAGGTATTGTAAAGAACAAAGTATCTTTACAAGAAATTCTGAACAAAGACATTCTCATAAAAAATTATAAAACTGCAGGTAAATCCATCGGACAAAAAGTATCAGGCTATCTGATGAGGGGAATGGAATGCTTAACAAACGGCATGTTTTCAGGCAAAGGTCAAGTTTTGATTCAAGCATTAATGATTGCTCAATCAGCAAGCGAAGCATCAAAAGCGGAAAAAGGTGAAAAATTCTCAACATTTATGGCATCATTTGCCGAACTTGCATCATTCTTAGCAACAATGGGCATACAAATGAGAGTAGTAAATCATCTCGCAGGCTTAAAATACATAGGAATGTCTCCTGAAAATGTGAAAAAATATCAAAAAGCAATGGAAATTGCCAACAAAGCCGCAGCAATGGGCAATAAAAAAGCATATGGCAAAATGTGCTTGTATATGGAAAACCTTAAGCAAGCAGCAAAAGCAAATACAAAATGGTATCAAAAACCATTTAAGTGGATAGGCAATCTTGTAAGCTTTGGAAGAATCAAAGAAACACTTAAACCGCTAAAAGCTACTAAAACAGCAACAGCATTTGCTAAAATACCTTACGGACTGAAGGTTGGCATAGGCTATGCAGGCAGAATTGCGCTCATAATGGGAGTAGTAGTTCCAATATTCTCCGGAATTGCAAAAAAGATATCATACGCAATCTTTGGTAAACCTGTAAAAACTCTTGAAAGAGAAAAATTAAAAGAACAAGCTGAAGCCCAAGCAATGGAGCAACAAGCTCAACAACAAACTGTTCAACCTACTCAACCGATGCAACAACCTCAAACCCCACAGACAGTTGCTCCAACTCAACAATCAAAACCAGGCAATCTATATGACCAGTTAAACAACAAATATAATCATCCGATCTCATCACAGCCAATGTCTCCTTCAACTCCTGCAGCAAGTACTCTCAGAACCCCTGAAGAAAATGCAGGCATTAGAAGAAGCTATGTTCCTAACCCAATTTTGGGAGTAGAAAACACTGTGAACCCTGCATCAACACGTTCTGCTCAAATTGATGCTGTTTTGAGACAAGCTGACATAGTAGAAGCACAAGCTCAAAGATATTTGTAATATTAGTGTATATACAATAATTAGTATTAAGCTCTGCAGTTGAGTTGCGGGGCTTAATATTTTGTTACAAAAAACAAAAATAAGACAATAATTTCAATTAAATATACTTTATTTATATAAGAACTAGACTTTTTAGTATTACAGATTGAGGACTTTCTAAATGAGCTACAGCTACGATAGTTCAAAAATTCAAGAAATACCTGTAACACGTTACCAAAATGATACAACTAAAGTTGAAGCAAACGGTGACGAGACTAGTTTGAATGTCTTTCAAAAGACACTTCCTTCTGAAGATAAAACTAATGAAAAATTGGTTAATCTAGATGTGGATGAACTTGTAAAAAAATATAAAAAGAATCCAATTGGAGTAATAAACGAGCTCGGCATAAACTTCACTGACAAAGAAAAAGCTGAACTTGCAAAAATTATTACAGATAAAAAAGAATTAAAATCATTTTTAAATTTAATAAAAGAAAACCAAGCACTAAAACCCGGTGATATTTTAGGGGCAATGCGTAACATAAAAAAATACGCACCAAAAGGGTTATTTCAAAGAATAAGCAATGTTATTAAAACTGCAGTAAATGAAGGTATTTCAGAAGCTGTAGACTTAGCAAAAAGCGAAACTGTTTACTATGCAGGAAAATTAGGTACAAATATGAACGAAATCAGAACAGAAAGAGCTGATTTTAGTTCGGAAGCAGTTGTTGATGTATCAGAGACAGTAACAGTAGAACCAGAAATCAAAGAAGACGTAATGCACTTTGTTGTTAAATCAAATCAAGACGGTTCAAAACTCTACACGGAAGCGGATGTACTCAATGCAAGAGATATAATCGTTGAAAATATTGAAGATGCGCACTTATTTACAGCTAACGCAGTAGAATTAGAATCAATACAAGATAATCAAGGAAATATCAAATACAAAGGCTCAACAATCATTGATGTTGATGAAAAAATGATAAAGAATAAAGAAGTTCAATCAACAATGATGACAGTAGCTAAAAAGTCAGATATGACCGATGAATATTTAATTGAAACAACAAGTAATTTAGCCCAAAATCATCACATGGCTGAAGCTATAGAATTTTTAGCATTAGCAAAAGATGAAAACGGAAAAGACAGATTCAGTTCAAGTCAAGTATCGGAAGAATCAAAATATTTATTTGATAAAACAAAGGGATTCTGCTCAACTTACAAGAAAAACGTAGTTGAATATGCAAAACATTTAAAATTAAGTTCCGAAAATGTACTAAGAGTTACTCACAATACAACAGAACATCCGGAAATAAAACCGGAAGTTAATGCTATACTCAATAGAACAAATAGCACCGGTGATGAAGTAGCAAATCACTCAGACATACTTGCATCAAAAGAAAAAAACAAACCAGAAAGCTATAATTTACATAATGCAGACAACAAAAAAGATAAACAAGGCTATGAACAGCTTCAACAAGAATCAGAAAATAATACAGAAAAAAGTTACGCATATTCTCAAGAAGATTTATACAAAAAATTAAAGACAAAACAAAGCAATACTAGTAATATAACAAATCAAACAATATCAAATCCAATACTTCTTAACAGCTGTGAATCTACAGACAACATTGTACAAAAAGCAATTATAAACGGTGTTGTTTATGAAAGAAGTACTGTACTTAGAGAATTAACAAAAAAATATGGAGCATCAGCAGAAAAAGTATTAAATGCAATAGAAAAAGATTCAAGTTTTATAGACTTGATGAAGCAGTACAATGGCAACCAAACAATTGTAAATGCATTAGTTGATGATCCATATTTAATTCAAAAAATTAAAAAAACTAGTTCATCACTAAGCATAAATGAACTTGCAGATATTATTAAACTTTGTACAGATAGCGCAAGCACAGAAGTAATGTTGGCTGCACTACAAAATCACAACCCACAAGAAGCAATGATGATTACTAAAAAAAGTAAAATATTTAATTTAAAAGATGATACTTTAGAAATACTTTCAAAATCAAATACAAGCGCAGATAATAAGAAAAATGAGTTAGAAAATTTGTATTTCACAGGTAATAAAAATAAAGAAATAATCGGATAATTAGCTTAATTATCCGATTTTATCTTTAATAAATTTTTCCCCAAAAAACAGCATCGGCAAATTCCTCACCGTATTGCTCTTTTATTCTTAAATATGCTGGAGATTTTTTTATTTCATTAATAGCTCTAATTTGAGCAATTTCATTTTCCGCTCTCTTTCTTAGTTCAAAATTAGAGAGTTGCTTATTTTTAGAGGATGTATCATTAGAAATATCAGTAATATCATCTGAAATATCAACATTTTGTCTTTTTACTGGTTCTGTAAATCTTCTTTCAAAACGTCTTTGTTCTTTCATTTCGCGAGACATTCTTTTCATTTTTTTGCCAACTTGGCTATAATCTCTCTCGTCTAATTTTGATTTTATGAAAGAATCAATTTGTTCTTTAGGAATATTATCACCTTCAAACTTTTGAAAAACTTTATAACCAATGGTTTTAAGTTTTTGCTCAAACTTACTATCTTCGCTATCAGGAACAGAAACCCTTGCCTGTCCAGTCTTACTCTTACCTATAAGGCCATTTGGATATGATTCAATAAGAGTCCTCAATCTTTCTTTTTTAGCATTATTTACACCCGCCTGAGTAATCGGAATTCTATATGTAGAACCAAAACTAATATTATTCATATACTCTCCTTTCATGCACACTAATGCAAAACAGAAAAAAGAATATTTTTGTTAGAGAATAAAAAGAAATTAAAAGTTTGTAACAAACATTCTAAAAAAACATACAAAGAATAAAAAAAAGCATAAAAAAAGAGCCTCTAATGGCTCTTATCTATTAAATTGGGCCCGGAGGGATTCGAACCCACGACCAAGGGATTATGAGTCCCCTGCGCTACCGCTGCGCCACAGGCCCGTGGCTGTAAGAATAAAATAACATTAACAATAAGCATGGTCAAGCAATTTATTTAACAACATCAGTCAGAATTATCATTAATTGAACGTAATATGCTAATATTTTTTTCAACTTGAGAATTTCTATTTTTCAACTCTTTATCGAAACGGAAAATAGAAGCCATTGTCATTGCCGGAACAATAAGTGATGCTAATAGTTTTGTAGATGAAGCCAAATAGGGCCTTTTCATCATAAATTTGTCAGCTGGAATGACCATTTTGTTGTTAATATAAGATTTATTTAACCCACTCTTTAATGGTTGTGCAATAAATTTATCCAAATAGCTCAAAAACTTTGGAAACTTCTTATTAACATATGAACTTGTTTTATTACCAGAACGACGTACAAAGTCAAAAGTACAATAAATTGCAAAAAAATCAACAAAAGTAGACAAAACTGGATGTTTTTTATCAAAATTATCTAATTTTTCAACTTTTGAATTTATTATGAATTTAGTTGCAGCTACAGCAGTACCTGCAGCAAAAACAGCACCCCACTTACCTGCCGTTGACAAACTTTTAAATAATTTAGAAGACAAATTACCTGATTTTATAGCACCTGACAAAACTGTATCTAAAACAGGTATAGTAACAAACAAAGTCTTGAAAGTATTGTTTGCAACCTTTGCAAACTTTTTGTCCGGCTCATAAGAAGATATAAAAAACAAATCGCTATCAGAAAGCTTATTCTCTTGAGAAGGGGTTTCTAAAATATTTTCAGAATTTTCTATAGCCTTAAAATTTCTCAAAGTATGCAAATTGTTTTTATCCTGAGATTTAGCAAGGTTATAGTTATTTTTGACTATAGAAAATATCATGCCATTGTATCCTACTAAAGCATTATACTACATAAATAAAATTTTTATAATAAAATTCTTTTATGAAAAGATTTTATATAAAAACGCACGGTTGCAAAGCAAACCAACTGGAATCAAATATATTAAGAGAAAAACTTCTCAATGCTAATTATGAAGAAACAATGAAAAGTTTAGAAGCAGACATCTTCATATTAAACTCCTGTTCTGTGACAGAAACAGCAGATATAGAAGCTTTAAGAACATTAAGAAACATCAAACACAAGAAACCTGACATTCTTACAGTTTTTACAGGGTGCAGCGCACAACTTAATTCACAAAAAACGAAACAAATTGATTACATAGACATAATTCTTGGTAATGATGATAAATTTGATATCGTTAACGCAATAAAATCACAAAACAGCCATGTTCAAGATATCTTTGATATAAAAGAATTCAATAATCAATTTATTCATAATTATTCCAAAACAAGAGGATATTTAAAAATCCAAGATGGTTGCAACAATTATTGCAGCTACTGCACAATACCATATGCAAGAGGTAACAGCAGAAGTAACTCTATCAATAACATAATAGAACAAATAAAAATATATACAGATGCTGGGATAAAAGAAGTTGTACTAACTGGAATACATATAGGACAATGGGGAGAGGATTTTTCTCCTACAAAAAATTTAATGTTCTTACTGGAAAAAATAGAAGAAACTAAAATTGTCAGATACAGACTTGGATCATTAAACCCATTAGAAATAGATGAAAATCTTTTAAACTTTCTAAGTAATTCAAAAAAATTCTGCCCACATTTTCACCTTTCATTACAGTCTTTAAACGACAAAACTCTAGCTGATATGAACAGAAAATACACGGCCGAATATTGCCTTGAATTAATTGATAAAATTGATTCAAGTTTTAATCTGCCATTTATTGGCAGTGATATAATTGTCGGCTTCCCTGACGAATCAGAAAACGATTTTTTAAACACTTATGAAAATGCAAAAAAATCAAAACTCTCTGCAATTCATGTATTTCCATACTCAATAAGAAAAAACACCAAAGCAGCAGTAATGAAAAATCAGATTACAGAATCAATAAAAACTCAAAGATCCGATATTTTTCACAAGTTAGCACAAGAAAAAATAAATAATTTCATCAAAAAAAACATTGGAACAAAAAACAAAATACTTATAGAAAAAAGACCAGATAAAAAAACAGGCCTTTTAAAGGGTGTTACTCCCAATTATTTAACAATTTTGACTAATAGCACAGATATAAAACTATGTAATACCATACAGAATATTAAAATAACTCAGCAAGACAAAGATAATTCATTAATAAAAGGCATTATTTTATAAAATTGTGCCTAATTTTGTGATTTGTAATATAATTTTGAAATGAAAATAAAAGTATTACTTGTCCAGAATAGTGCAATTATAGGGAACAAATCAGCAACAATCGATAATGTTTACTCTTTACTAGATAAATATACGAATGAAAAACCTGATTTTATAATATTTCCTGAAGTTTGGTCAATAGGTTGGTATTGCAAAAATTTTCACAAAGAATCAGAAACAATTGAAAATAGCATTACAATAAACTTTTTAAAGGAAATTGCCCAATCTTTTAACAGCAATGTTATAGGTGGATCTCTTATACTTCAATGGGACAATTACAAATATACTAACACATGTCCAGTGATATCTAAAAAAGGAGAGCTGCTAACTACATACGATAAAATGCATCTTTTTTCACACAAAGGCTCAGAAGAAAACAAATACATAAAAACTGGCGATGAACTAACTATTGTTAATTACAAGGGAACAAAAATAGGTTTATCTATTTGTTATGACATAAGATTTCCTGAGCTTTTTAGAGAATACTCCAGACACGGAGTGGAAGTTTTTGTAAACATGGCAGCTTGGTCAAATAAAAAGCTGGAGCATTGGCAAATAATGCACAGAGCAAGAGCCATTGAAAATCAATGCTATATGATAACTGTTGATCAAACCGGAAAAATTTCAGAAAATGAATATAACCTTGGATATTCAATGGTTATAAACCCTTGGGGAGACATTGAAGAATCTTTACAATCAGAAGAAGCAGGACTACTATACGAATTCGAGACAAAAAAAGTAGCACAATTAAGGAAAGATTTTCCTCTGATTTATGACAGAAGAGATTCTAATGTTAATTTATTTAATTATAAGGAGATTGTTATAAATGAATAAAATTAAATTAATAATTAGCATAATAGCGGTATTTACAATATCACTAAATCAAGCATTTGGGGCAAATTTAGACTCGATAATAAAAAACTCTGATGTTAACAAACATGCAACTGTAGCCGTTTCTGTAAAAGATACAAAAACAGGCAAAACAATTTATGAATACAATGAAAACAAGCTAGTAAATCCAGCATCTGTTCAAAAAATATTCACAATGAACGCATCATATAATCAACTAAATGCTGATTATACATTTGATACAAAAGCGTTTGTTGATAAACAAAACAATTTATACATAAAACTTTCTGCAGATCCTTCATTAACAACAACAAAATTAAAAAATCTTTTAATAACAGCAAAAGAAACATACAAAAAGCCTTTTAACGACATAATTATAGACGACTCTATAATTGACTCAAAACAATGGGGCATAGGTTGGATGTGGGATGACGATGTAAACGAGTTATTACCAAAATATTCCCCATACACAATAAATCAAAACAAGATTAATATAAAAATAATTCCAGGAAAAAATGGCCGTTTACCGGAAATAAGAAATAACAGTGATTACAACATGATATTTGTGAATTTACTCAAAAATGGTGAATCTAATAACGTCATTTTTGAAAGGATGCCATGGCTATCGTCAGACATGACATACATTAGAGGTTCAATAAAAACAGAACTTACAAAAAAAATGCCTGTAGATTCACCACAAACATATTTTATGAATGAACTTAGAAAGGCAATTTCAGGCGCGGGAATAAAGTACTCAGGCCAAATAAAAACAGCTCCAGTGCCTCTAAAAGCTAAACTGATAGCAACTGGATCAAGCGAAAGCCTTGAAAAGCTATTATCAGAAACACTTAAAAACAGTAATAACTTGTATTCAGAGTTGATTTTCAAAATAGCAGGTGGGAATTCAACAGAAAATGGCATTGAACTATTCAAAAAAACTTTTGCAGAAGTTAAAGACACAGAATCAATTGTTATTGTTGATGCTTGCGGAATATCAAGAAACAATCTAATATCAGCAAATTGGACAACTGATGCTTTAAATAAAATATATAAAAGCCCGAAATTTGATAAATTCGCGTTATTGTTACCCAAACCTATGGAAGGCACACTATCTAACAGATTACTTGATATAAGCTTAAGATTAAGGGCCAAAACAGGCACTGCAAGTGGCATAAGTTCAATCGCAGGATACATTGATACAAAATCCAATAAGAAATACTCATTTGCAATATTTGTACAAAATCACAACATGAACGAAAAAGATGTTAAGGAATTTGAAAACGAATTAATAATGGAAATATATAAAATGTAATTAGACTAAATATATTAGGCAAAGAAATTGAAAATAATATATAATTAAAATATTATTGACTTATGCAAAAATCTCATTAAAAGTAAATTAATAAAGGATATAGAGGTATGAAATTGAAAAAATTATTTTTAGGGTTAGTTGCTTTTACAGTTATATCATTACAAACAGCAAGTTTTGCAGCTGTTTCTGACTCAGCAATAAGAGCTATGGTTGCAAAGTATAAAAGTGGAAATTATCTTGGCTGTGTACAAGATTCAGATCTCATCATAAAACAAGACCCATCTAATATTTATGCATACTACTATAAAGGTTTGTCTTATTACCAATTAGGAAAAACAGAAGAAGCTGTACTTATATTTACAGCTGTTGAAAATTTAAACTCAAATGCAACCCTAGTAGAGTATGCAAAAAGAGCTAAAGCTTGTATTGATACAC
>CALVEI010000032.1 GCA_944326515.1 Candidatus Gastranaerophilales bacterium
AATAAATTTGCTATAACAGTAATTTAAATTTTTATAACATTAATTTAAGTTTCTAAATTTATCTGTCCCAAAATTCCTGAACTGTCTGTCAAATATTCCTGAACTGGTTGTTCTTTTACAGCTATATTTTTAGATGTGTAAATATAATCTTTGTATTTGTAATTGTTTAATATAATTGTAAACAAATATTAAAATAATTTTAATTTCCTCTAAATGCAGTCATAATGCCTGATAGGATAGGATAGGATAGGATAGGATAGGATAGGATAGGTGTTGTGTGTAGCAATTATTATTTTCTTTGATTGTTTAATAAATATAACGGTAGTGAAAATGTTAAAAGGATTAATTTATGTCAGACCTCTCTATTAATTTTGCAAAGACAGGCGTTGTTAATAATAAGAAAAATATCGTTGCTGAAAAGGCGGAAACCAAAAATGATAATAGTTCCTCTTCATCCGCAGCTAATGTTGTATTATCTGGCTTAGGGGCAGTAGCAGCAATTGCTGTTGGTATAATGGCAATAAGAAAATTTCAAGGTGCTAAAGTTGTTAAAGAAATAGGTATAGATAAATTTAAGGAAGCTGGAAATATTTTTATAAAAGGACAAGCCCTTACAAAAGATGGTCAACCTTTTACAGGTATAATTACTAAGATTGGGAAAGACGGTCTTAAACACAATATCGAATATACAAACGGAATAATTAAAGAAGTTAAGACATATAAACCGACTAAGATTTTCGATGGAAGCGTTAAGGACTTCCCTGTTTCTAAGAAAGGTTATAATTACAATGCACAAGGTAAGTTAGAAAGCATTGATAATTTTAGTTGGGCTCATGTTAACACAACTGACCCTAAGGCTCATGGGTTTCAATATATTAAAACTTCAACAACCAATTTGGATAAAAAACGTGCAGACGGACTTAAAAAATTTACTGAAAAACAAGCTGAAATAAAAAAACAGACTGAAATCAAGGAATTTGTTGCAGAAGTAAAGGAAAAATTGTCAGGTAAATCAGATGTTAACACACAAAAAATTGATGACCAGTTTGCAACAAGCAGTGAACTTCAGGAAATGAATGCTTATTATAGAGGACTTGAACAAAAAGAACAACAAGTTAAAGAAGGTGTTGGTAAATTAAAAGAAAAAATGCATCAAAAAACGGAAATCAATGCACAAAAAATTGACGATCAGTATGCTACTAACAATGAGCTTCAAGAACTAGGCGATTATTATAAAGGCCTAGAGGCGAAAGCAGAAGCAGAAACAAAAAAATTATTGGAACAACAAGCTGAAAAAGAACAATGGAAAAAATTTGCGTTAGAACATCCTGAAGAGGCTAAAGCTATAAGAAAAGCACAAAAAGCTGAACGTAAAGCTAATAGTATAAAACAAAGAACTTCTACAGACTTCAAATACTTGGATGAATACGATGAGTATGGACCACTTAAAGCTGTAACAGTAAAACCGAAGTCCGCAAATGGAACAGAGGTAACTCGTATTTTGGGGCCTGATGGAAAGACTGTAGTAAGAGAAATATCTGAAAATAAAAATCTTAAAAATACAACATCAGTTGTTCCTGGAAGCATAGATCAAAAAGTTTCTGTAACAGAACATTTTGATGCTTATGAAGATACTGTTTCCTATGTAATTAAACATAAGGTAAAAGGAAAGAATGGTAAATACAAAGATGTACAAAGAACCATACGTAAAAATATTGGAGAAGTAAGCATTCCTGAAGAAGGATACACTATACATAACTGTAACCAGAAAAATGTATATAAATTGAAAGATGGCAATTCGTTAACAGAATATGTTGGCAGTGAAGGAGATAAAATTCAAGTTGTTCTTGATAAAAAAGGTAATCTTGTAAGTAGAAAATATGTAGCAAAACCATCTTCTTCATCTGAACCACCGAGTGCCCCTCCTCATGTCGTTTTGGTTAATCCGGATGCTGTTTTGGTAAGAACTGATAGAAATGCTTTTGGTCGATTGATTAGAGGATTATATAATGATTCATCAAAAAATATCGATAGTGCGCTAAGATGGTTGAGCTTGGTTGGGTTCAATAAATCAAATGTAGAAGAACTTTTGATCAATGCGTATAGGAACGGTGGAAAAAATTATGCTGATGAACTTTTGGCTGTTCTTATAAAAAAATTCCCAGAGGCGCAAAACGAAATTTTGAATTTATATAAAAGTATACTAACTAAAATGAGACAGGCAAATCAAAATGTTATAAGAACAGTATATTCTTAATGATGGTTTATTTATACATAACATATTCAGGGACAAATTTCATATAAATAGCTTGTAATTTAACGACCGGTTTGATTTGTACGGATACTTTGATTATTTTGGACAGCCCGCTCTGTGAGGGCGTTTTCAGGTCGGAAAATTAAGTTTACCAAAAAAATCAAACCATATGGAACAAGAAATCAAACCATGTGTTCTTTTACAACGGTGTTACAAAACCTTAAATGGCGTAAATTTAGGTAGAAAATTATTTCAATTACTCGGAAGTATAAAAAAATTTCAAAATATGCAAAAAGTTTGTGATAAAATCCACAGATAAGGATATGTTGTATTATGTTAATAAAAAAAATAGGTATTGCTAAATATGCATTGAAAATGAAATGGCAAGGATATCAGTTATTAAAAAATCCCAAAGGAACTTCTCCAAACATCATTAGAGACCTAAAATATAATAAGACTTATGACACACACATCAGATATTTTAGAATATTATGAACGAATAACTAAAGATTTTTCTCAACCTCAAAACACAATTAAGGATTCTCTTTTTATTAATAGCGTTACAACATTAGTTAATACTACAAAAAAATCAATTAAAAGAACTAAAGTAAAAGAATTTTATGGATATAATGGGGAAAACGATAATAATATTATAAATTATAAAATAAAAGGTCACTATCCTGACAGAAATAGAGTTTCAGTTGTTGATGATTTAAATAAAAAAATTTATGACAAAGAGGTTTTTGATGTTTATTTGGATTTTAGACCACAATATCCACAACCTTTGCGATTATGGCTGAAGGGAAAGATGAAGAATATTAAAGAAAGTTTGAATGAAATCGAAACAAAAAAAATAAAGGAAGAATCTATAAATAATAATTTTTGGAAAAACTTGTTCATTAACTTATTTAAAAATCAGTAAGTTTTACAACCAACAATCAAACTCTCAGTGTGTTTATCTCAAATAAATTGTAAAATACAGCTACATATCACGCTTTATTAGACTTAAAAAAATTTTTTATATTCTTAAAGCCTTCTTTAAAATTAAACACGTCAGATAATACAAATTTTATAATATCTAATCTGCTTGATTTTTCAGGGCAAATATTTGCCTTAGTATAAGAAGTTCCAAACTCTCTACAAATAGGAGGTCTGTGTTCATAAACGCTACAGCGTGCATTATCAGTTATAAAAGGACAATAATTGTATATTTTTTGAGCTTCGTACTGTTTCAAAAGATTATAGACATCCTCCATGCTCTTAAGCTGAAGTTGTTCCATCATATCTTTTGATATACCGTATGTCTTTTGACCTGTAGTTCTATCAATATGGACAATTTGTATAGGTCTTGTGTTATAAACAATAGAATTAAAGTTATCTTTTGGATCATTAATACCAATGTTTATGCCGCCATAAACAGGTCTCTGTATTCTTGACTGAAAACGTTCAGCAAATCCTTCGGGCAGAGGTGCATCAATGCAACAATGAGCCTTACATTTTGGAATAAAACATTTATCGTGTTTAACAAAATAATTACGCGCTTTAGATATTATTTTCATATTTATACTAAAGCCAAACAAAATATTTTTTGTCAGTAAATTTTATTAAAAATTAAAAGATACCCCAACGTTAACACTTGTTGTTGACGGATTTATTTTAGTCAAATCGTATAATTGCCCCTCAACAAAAACATATGCTTTAGCAATTTTTGTTGAAACACCTGTAAAGTTACCGAAAGTTGTGCTTGCACCCTTTTTACCATAAGTAACTTTGGTTGCAACATAAGGAGTTGTATAAATATTAGTCTTTTCATTTATAGGAATAGTAACAGTTGCAGGCTGCAATCTAAACTGTACAGACTTTGAGTTGGGATTCAAATTATGTCTAACTCTGAAACCGCCACTAAGTTTTGAATCGCCATAAGGCATAGAGCCTTTTAAATCAAAAACAGCACCAGTAGAGCCATCGGTAAAAGAAGTTCCTAGACCAACGTAAGTGCCTAATGAACCTTCTCTAACAGGGGCAGAAACATCAACCCCAACGGTTGAAAAATTTGAGCCATCACCTTGTTGAAAGGACTGTACCGTAAACTTAGTGTTAAAATCAGGCATATAAAATCCCCTCAATAATTATCCCTTATAGATATAAAGTAAATTTTGTAGAAGGAATTGCCTAATATTAAACAATTTATGATAATATCCAAATATGAAAATAACACAAAGCAACTACAAATCGCCTTTTAAAGGGTTAAATATATCAGCAAGAGATTTGCAATACAAAAAGATGCTACAAAAAGGCCTTAAAGACACATTTGGATTGAACACAAAAATCGAAGATTTAAGTTCTATTGCAGGACCTGACGAGCTAAAGAAAATAATTAAAAATCTTAAACCGTATCAATACGAGGTCGGAGACAATTTTAGGGCTAATTTTCACTTACACACAAAAGCATCTGACGGAAGCTTAACTCCGAAAGAATTTTTGGAACAATGCATAGATTGGGCGAAACAAATTGTAAAATCAGGACAAAAAGATGATTTACCGCCATTTTCTGCTGCAATAACAGACCATGATAGAGTAGCAAGTGTAAAAGAAGTTATTGCTTTAATCTCACAAGATCCTGAAAAATACAAAGATTTTAAATTTGTGAGCGGATGTGAATTTTTACTACACGGATACAAAGAGCCATACCCGGCATTTGAAGCAGTAGGGCTCGGTTTTAACCCGTTTGACAAAGACATACAAAAAATGATGAAGGGGTTTTCCTCAAACAATCACGTTTCTGATACAAAAAAAATTATCAAAGCAGGAGGGGTACTATCTTGGGCCCACCCAATCGTTACACCTGAGAAAATTAACGAAGACTTTTTCGCTTTTTTAAAAGCAAACGGAATCAACGGAGTAGAGGGCAATTATCAATACAACCGATGGGATAGCGAATATGTAAATTCTATCAAACCCATCTTAGAAAAGTTTATAAAATCATTTAAAATGTTTGTAACTGGCGGAACAGATAGTCATAGAAAAACTATTTTTTAATTATTTATAAAACTGACTATTCATACATATCCTGCATAGTTTTTACAAACTCTTCCGCTGGCTTTTTGTACCCCGGATTTATGCCGCTTTCATTTTCTCTATGCAAAAAGCCTTTAGGAAAAACATTACCCCAATAGTGCATCATCGCCTCTGGAGTAGCTTTTTTAAGCCATTTATCTTTCATTCCGTTCCAACTTCCAGGTATATTAGGCCTAAAATAAAGCCCTAATACATCCTGTAATGTAGTCTGAACTTGTTTTACATCCTGAGTATAATGCCATTTCATAAGCTCTTTTGCAACAAGCTCATTATCCTTCATCTCAGAGTTATTCAATTTTAATTCTTTTTTACAAAAATCCTTAAATATAGCAGGCGAATTTTTGCCGTCTTTAAATCTCTTTGCCGGATTATTTAAAAGAAAATCTACAAATTCTCTTAACGAAGCAAGATCGTGGTTTCCAGTTAATATTGCAGTGTTAACTTGATTTTTTAAATTATAAGGATTAGAAGCATCTGACAAGTCATGAGCCTTTGTAACATCTCGTCCTATACCGTTAGCAAGAGGAAGTCTTTGACTTATAAAATTCTTTCCATATTTACTTTTAAACTCTTTATAAGCAGATGTTTCTCCAAGAGGACCAAAATCTTCCAGTATATAGCAATCTTCAGGTTTTTTACCAGCTTCTTTTGCAACTCTAACAAACAAATCAAACATATTTTCACCAAATTTGTTGGTCTTTTTATCAAGCCTTACTATCCAGTCAGGTTCAAAAAAGTCTGCACCCATTCCGCCTTTTTCCACAGGTGCAAATATTTCATCACCTTTTAATACTGTTCCATCGGATTTAACGTAAGTTTGTGGAATTTCTGCTCTATTGATATAGCCTACAAAATGATCAAGTCTCAAATCAGACTCAGCAATCATTTTCTTCAAAGATTTTTCCTGATAATCCCAAAATTTTTGACTATCATAATCAAATAAAGGGTGTCCCCAAACTTGTGTATGTGGATTATTAGCCTCAGGAGGACAACCACTGGTTTTTATAGGATTAAAATCATCATCTAACAAAAATATATCTTTATTAGCCCATACATCAACACCGTTAGGGCTAACTCCTATAGCCAAATCTAAAGTAAGAGTGATATTTTTATCTTTAAGCTGCTTATTAAATTCCTTAAATTGTTTATCAAACAAAAACTGTTCAAATTTATAAAGATCAATTTTCTTAAGAACACCTTTAACTTCACTACTGTCAGAATTTTCATTCAAAAGCTCAGCAGCTAGCACTGCTTTTAAAGGAACACCAGCTTTTTGAGAATTTTCTGGCAATAACTGTAAATTTTTAGGCCATTTTCTCCAATTATCTCCATACAAAGAACTTATAGCATCATACGCAGAGTAAGTATCCAGCCACAAATCTGCATTCTCTTTTTCAAAGGATTTATATTCCTTTCTTAGAGGATGATTTTTGGGAAGTTTTTCAAAACGCTCAAATGCTTTTTTAAATCTAGGATCCTTTTGAGTTTTTAAATTATCAAGAGTAAAATTTTCAATCGTTACATCATCAGGTAGCTCTGATTCTTTTAACAATGAGCCATACTCAGACTTAGTCAACATATTGAGGTTAACTATATATTTGTTTTTAGAAAATCTACCTGAAGAATTATAAGGGCACAAGTCATCACCCAGAGCAAACAAAGGATTCATAATCCAATGTGTTTGCTTAGCCTTAGCCAAAAAATCAATAAACTCATCAGTTTCAGGATCCAAAAATTGTCCACAATAAGAACGTGTTGCAGGTAATCCTGTTATATGAAACATAAGACCTCTTTGCTTAACCCTGCCTTTAGCATCAACGCCATGGAAACTCACGGCATTCTTGTATTTATAATCAGTATTACCTTTTACAAAACTATCTGCTTGAGAAAAATTAGCATCGATATAACTATTATGTCTAACTGAATTATTAACCTGATGCAGACGCAAAAATGAGTTCAAAGCCTGTATTTTCATATATTCCCCTTGTTTTCTATTATTAATACACTTATCTAAAAAGATTAGCAAGCCAATTTAACAAAAAGTTATTAAAAATTTATTCAGAAAAAAAGAGCATGGTATTTTTTTGCATAAAATAAGGAAGAAAGGACATTATAGGAGAGCTGGAACATAATATGCTAAAAGATTTATTAGAAAGTAAAAAATGCTTTAAATTAGTTTGCGGTGCAGGAAACGAAGACGCCGAAGAAGTAGAAAAATTAGTCACCATATACTCACTTGCTGGATGTACATTCTTTGACTTATGTGCAAAAGAAGAAATTGTTGATGCGGCAAAAAGAGGGCTTAAAAACGCAGGAATTAAAGATGACAGATATTTATGCGTAAGTGTAGGGATAGACGGAGACCCACATATAACAAAAGCAGTAATAGACCAAGAAAAGTGTGTAAAATGTGGAAAATGTAAAAAAATATGCCCACACGATGCAGTAATTGAACTGGACAAATACAAAATAAAAAAAGAACGCTGTATCGGTTGCGGGCAGTGCGCAGCTAATTGTCCTAAAAATGCAATAGAAATGGTTAGCCAACTTCAAGATTACAAAGAAATTCTACCAAAGCTAATAGCAAAAGGCATTGACTGCATAGAATTCCATGCAATTTCTACTGACGAAAAAGATGTAATGGAAAAATGGGAACAAATAAATGAACATTTTGACGGAATGCTCTGCATATCACTTGACCGTTCTGAACTTGGAGATAAAAAATTAAAAGAAAGAGTTGCAAAAATGCTTTCAACAAGAAAGCCATACACAACAATAATCCAAGCTGACGGAGTTGCAATGAGCGGAAGCAATGACGAATATGGAACAACACTTCAAGCGGTTGCAACAGCTCAATTATTCCAAAATGCTAATATGCCAGCATACATAATGATGTCAGGCGGTACAAACACAAGATCGATAGAATTAGCATCACTATGCGGAGTAAAACCAAACTGTCTCGCAGTAGGTTCATTTGCAAGAAAAATAGTTAAAGAATACCTTGAATCAGAAGACTTGCTAGAAAACAAAGAAAAGCTTAACAAAGCCGTTGAAATAGCAAAAGAATTAGTTGATATAGCTTTGAAATAAAGGAGAATTAATGATTAGCCTTAAAACAGACAACTGGCAAATAAAAGAAATAGACACAATCATATTCGACAAAGACGGAACATTCATTGATCTTCACTATTTTTGGGGAAAAATGACTGAATTAAGAGCTCAAGAGATTATAAAACGATACAGTCTTGACACAAATTTATTAAGCCAACTATGTCTGTTTTTAGGCTACAATCAAGCAACAGGAAAAATGCTAAAAGACGGAATTACCGCACTTTATTCCAGACCAATAATAATAGAGATTTTCTGCAAGGATTTAAACAATATTGGAATAAAAATTACAGAAAAAGAAATAGAAAGTATTTTTGACGACGTCAACAAAATCTTCTATAAGAATATGGTAAAATACACAAAACCAATTGATTCGGCAATCGATTTTATTAAAGAAGTAAAAAAACTTGGATTAAAAACAGGAATTGTCACATCAGATTCAAAAGAATCAACACTTTTAACCCTTAAACACTTTTGTTGGGAAAATCTATTTGATACAGTAGTAGGTAGAGAATCTACAAAAGAGACAAAAGAAAGCGGAATTCCTGTAAAAATGGCACTTGAAGAAATAGATGCAAATCCAAACAACACAATAATGATTGGAGATGCACCAATGGACTACATAGCTGCAAAAAACGCAGGGATAGAAACTACAATTCTTGTTGCAACAGGTCAAATAGAAAAACAAACTCTGTTAAAAACATCAAACTACTCAACTGACTCTTTGGCTAATGTAAAAATATTAACAGAGTAAAATAAATGGTGTATCATTATTGAGTATCAAATTGCGGACGTAATTCAATGGTAGAATGCAACCTTCCCAAGGTTGACGTCGCGGGTTCGAGTCCCGTCGTCCGCTATTACATAGGCGACAATAGCTAAACTCTCACCTCGTATTTCTACGCAAACAAGTATCATTTTAAGGAGATAAAATGAATATAAAAGAATTAGACATAAAACTCACAGGTATTGATGAAGATGGTATTGAAAAAGAATACAACATCAAGGATTTTATAAACAAAACAACTATTCTTTATTTTTTCCCAAAAGACAATACATCAGGCTGCACTCAAGAAGCCTGTGACTTTAGAGAAAACAAAAACCGCTGGACATCAAAAGCCCAAGTTGTAGGAGTTAGTCCTGATTCTATAAAAAGTCATAAATCATTCAAAGAAAAACAAAACCTAAATTTCATACTACTTTCTGACCCAGAACATATTTTGTCTGAAGCTTTCGGAGCTTGGGGAGAAAAATCTATGTACGGAAAAAAATACATGGGAATCATCCGTTCAACTTTTCTTATAGATGAAAACGGAGAAGTAGTAAAAGAATGGAAAAAAGTAAAAGTAAAAGGACACGTTGAAGAAGTATTAGAGGCATTATAAAAATGACAACAAAATTTAAACACCTAAAAACAGGTGATACTTATGAAATGGTTAGAGATGATGTAATCAATTGCACAAACGCAAACGACCATCAAACAATGGTTTTGTACAAACGTGACGGATACCCTGATTTAATTTTTGTAAGAGAGAAAGAAGAATTCTACCAAAAATTCCAAGAAATTAAGTAAGTTCTTTAACAACCTTACAAGGGTTTCCAACAGCAACGCAATTTGATGGTATGTCTTTTACAACAACACTTCCTGCGCCTATAACTACATTATCACCAATACATACACCGGGAAGTATAACAACATTGCCACCAATCCAAACATCGTTACCAATGTGCACAGGCTTCCCAAATTCAAGACCCGTTGCACGTATTTTTGCGTCTATAGGATGACCTGCCGCATAAATTCCAACATTGGGACCAATAAAAACATTTTTCCCCATAACAACTTTAGAAACATCCAATATTACCAAGTTATGGTTTGAATAAAAATTGTCACCAACCTCTATATTGTAGCCGTAATCACATTGAAAAGGTGATTCAACCCAAATATTTTCGCCTGTTTTACCGATAATATTTTTTATCAGCTTTTTTCTTTCTTCCACCAAAGATGGTTTTAACAGGTTATAATCATATATTTTATCCTTAATGAACAATCTTTCTTTTAAAAGAGTCTCATCTGCTGCATAATAAGGCTCATTGTTTAACATTTTTTCTTTTTCCGTAACCATTAAGATATACCTCGACAAAAATAAACCAAATAAATTTATATTAATTAATATATGGACAATCTTAACCCAAAAAGTTTATATTTTATACTATAATCGAACTTGTCACTATAATTTTGATTATAGCAGTAGAAAAAGAAGGTAAAAATGGAAAAACTAGCATCAAAGGAAAAGTCTTGGAAAGACTGGCACATAGCCGATGAGCTTCGTGAAGTGTTTGAAAAAAGTGCCAACGTTATACTACCTAAAAAAAGAGATGAATTAATTGAACTATCTCTTGGCAACAAAGATAATAAAACGTACACGGTTGAATACGAAGTCCCAGAAAAAGGACTTATACCTGAAGCAACTGTAACGAGATGCAAAAACGGTATCGCCATTAATTACCCAGACCCTTATATGAGAAGACGCGACCCTAATTGTATGGTCGTAAACAACATTGCCAATACAGACAAAACAACTTTCGAAGAACGTTTTAAAAAGGGATTTGAATCTCTAAGAAAAGAAACTTTGGATTGGTTAAGTTCAAATGAGATTATTCTTGTACCATTTATGGCAGGCGGAACAAAATATGGTTACCCTGCGTTAATGGTTGCACCTAAAAACGCAGCATTTTTTGCAGCAAGTATTTACGATTTGCAAGGGATGATTCCGTACGACAAATTAGAAAAAGATTTTGAACCAAAAGCTATAATATACGTTGCACCTCCATTCAGACACTCTCATTTTGAAGGTAAACAAGTTGTTGTTCACAACCAACAAGACGGAATCCACGAAGTATTTTCTTACAACCTTTATCCGGGACCAAGTGCAAAAAAAGGTGTTTACGGCGTATTGCTCGCTTTAGGCTTGCAAGAAGACTTTGTTACTGTACATGCATCTACAGTAAACATCACAACCCCGTATGATAACGACATAAGCATTCTTCACGAAGGTGCTTCAGGCAGTGGTAAGAGTGAAATGCTTGAATATGCACACCGTGAAGAAGATGGACGTTTACTACTAGGAAGAAACGTTGTAACAGGTGAAGAAAAATACCTTGCATTACAACAGGGCTGTAAATTGCAACCTGTAACAGACGATATGGCTCTTTGCCACTCAAGTTTCAGAAAAGACAACGGCAGACTATGTGTTGCAGACGCAGAAAGATCTTGGTTTGTTAGAATTGACCACATTAAAAAATACGGAACAGATCCAAACATGGAATCTGTAACAACAAACCCAAAAGAACCTCTAATATTCTTCAATTTGGAGGCACATCCAGATGCAACATGCTTAATATGGGAACATACAGAAGATTCTCCAGGCAAAAAGTGTCCTAACCCAAGAATCATTATCCCTCGTGACCAAATCAAAAACATTCAAGACGGTCCCATAGAGATAGATTACAGAAGTTTTGGTCTAAGAACACCGCCTTGTACTAAAGAAAATCCGTCATACGGTATTTTCGGTATGTTGCACATATTGCCGCCTGCTCTTGCTTGGTTATGGAGACTTGTTGCTCCACGTGGTTTTGGCAACCCTAGTATCACAAGCACAGGCAAAGATGCATTCAAACTGGAAAGTGAAGGCGTAGGTTCATTCTGGCCGTTTGCAACAGGAAAGAGAGTTGATCTTGCGAACATACTTCTTGAACAGTTTATGAATACAACAAAAACAAGAAACATACTTATACCAAACCAACACATCGGTTCTTGGGAAGTTGGTTTTATGGCTGAATGGGTAATTAGAGAATATCTTGCAAGAAGAGGACAAGCATCTTTCAGAAAACTAAACCTTAAACCTGCAAGACACCCGTTAGGGGGATATATCCCTGAAAACATACACGTTGAAGGAACGCCAATATCTAAAAAATTCTTTGATGTTACAAAACAACCTCAAATAGAAGAAGAAGGATATGACAAGGGTGCAAAAATGCTTGAAGACTTCTTTAAAGAAGAATTAAAGCTATATCTGAAATCAGACTTACACCCTCTTGGTAAAGCAATCATTCTATGCTGTATGGACAATGGTACAGTCGATGATTACGAAAAACTTATACCTGGAACTTACTAAAAAAATACCCTCTGTTCTCACAGAGGGTATTTTTTTAATTAAAACATTACATAGATAATGTTTTTTCTTTAATTTCATCAAGATATTTAGTAGCAAAGCATCCGGCAATTGCCCCGTCAGAAGCAGCTGTAATAACTTGTCTTAAAGGAGTTGTTCTTACATCACCAACAGCATACACACCTTTAACAGAAGTTTGCATATATTGATCAGTAACGATAAAACCACCTTCATCTTGTTGCAACTGAGCATTTATATGCTCAATGTTTGGTGAAAATCCGATATAAGGGAATACTCCATCAACCTTGAGTTCAGTTTCTTGATTAGTTTTAACGTTTCTAACAACAAATGACTCAACGCTATCAGTTCCTTTTATCTCAACAGGAACAGTATCATAAATAAACTCAACTTTATCGTTATCAAATGCTCTTTGTTGAACAATTTTGTCGGCTCTTAAAGTATCACGCCTATGGATAATATAAACTTTATTGGCAAATTTTGTTAAATAGCAACCCTCTTCAACAGCAGCATTACCACCGCCAACTACAGCAACGGTTTTATCTCTGTAGAAAGCTCCGTCACATACAGCGCAATAGCTTACGCCTCTGCCTGCGAATTCTTTTTCGCCTTTTATACCAAGTTTTTTGGCCTGTGCCCCTGTTGCAATAATAACAGTTTTAGCTTCAAAAACAGCTTCTTTAGTTTCTATAATCTTGGTATCAGGCTGCAAGTCAATTTTTTCTATTTCTTGCATAGGAAATTTTTCAATATTAAACATATCAGCATGTTCTTCAAATTTTTCCATCATGTCATATCCGCCGATTTTTCCTAATGCAGGATAATTTTCTAACTCCAGATAATTTGAAGGCTGACCGCCAAACATAGAAACATCAATAACAGCAGTTTTTGCAGCGCCTCTAGCCGCATAAATAGCAGCAGAAAGACCTGCAGGACCTCCACCTAAAATTACAACATCATATTGCAAGTTCTTTTTCTCACTCATTGTTTATACTCTCTCTCCTATAATTAATACCTTTTTGACAGCATTTCTATTATGTCACGACCTGTAATTTTAGTCGCACTAATATCGTACATCACAACATCCGAACTTATTTTTTCGCCGTTCTTGTACTTTTCTATAACTATTTTATCAGTTCCATAAAAATTTTCACCATTAAGAGTCAAAGTTGGCGACTCAAACATCTTGGCATTATTTGAAGCAACAACATGCGAAAATTTTATTTGATTTCCTTTAACATCTTCTAAGGTAACAGATGCTTCTGCACCAGACATAGGATTTGATAATGTAATGACGTCACCTTCTTTTGATAAGTTCCAATAATCTGTAGTAACCTCATTAAACATTTTTTTATTATTTGTGTATGTCATTACAGATTTTATTTTCCAAGTACCAAAAAATCCTTTAGGTACTTGATCAGAGAGAGAAACACCTGCTTTTAAAAGCATACTTTCAGACATAGCAGGGCAAACAGGAGTAAGAAAAATACACAATAATATAAATAACAGCAATTTTTTCATAATAACTTTATAAGAATAATAAAAAATAATTCAAGTTAATTTGTCTATTTATGTTATTCTTAATTTATGAACAAAATATTTTCAATCACCGTAAATAATTTAGAAGAAACAAATATTCTAGCCATTAAATTTTCAAATGCAATTAGAAATGGTGGTGCATTTGTATGTTTGTATGGCGATATTGGAGCAGGAAAAACGGCATTTACAAAACTTGTTGCAAAAAACCTAAACATAAAAGAAAAAGTTACAAGCCCGAGTTTTGTTATCATAAATGAATACCTTTCAGGTGATTTGCCTGTATATCATTTTGATTTATATAGACTTGAAAAAGAAGGCGTAAAAACAATTATTGACGAGCTAACAGAATACTCTCGTCCTGATGTTCTCACGATGGTAGAGTGGGCTGAATTTTCTGACTGTGAATTACCATTTGATAGAATAGAAATAAAAATAGAATATATTGATGAAAACACTCGTAAATTTGACTTCTATGCAGTAGGAGACAAATATATACAAGCACTGGAAGGAATGAAGAATTGAAAGTCCTTACTTTTGATACAAGCTTAGATAAAACATACGTCACTTTGTCTGATAACGACAAATTTTTATCCGATAAAATTATAGAAAACCATGACGAAAAATATCATTCTGCATTTTTGATACCGACAATAGTTGCAATACTAAAAAACAACAATTTAACAATGCAAGATATTGACGTAATTGGTACAAATATCGGCCCAGGCAGTTTTACTGGTATTAGAGCTTGCGTAACAGTAGCAAGAGTAATGGCTCAACAACTAAACATACCTCTTGTTGGAGTAAGTTCTCTTGAAATTTTGTCTCAAATAAATAAGGAAACATCTAAAACAATAACGGTTTTAGATGCAAGAAAAAAGCAATACTATACAGCAATTTACGAAAATAACAACGAAATACAAAAACCGGAACTCACATCAGAAGAAAATCTACTAAAAAAAGATTTCTCAAATGCATTTGTCATTGCAGACAAAGTATCTCATGACTTTTTGCAAGAAAAGGGTACCAATTCAGTAATTTATACAGAATTAAATGAAGACTTAGGCAAGCATTTAAACAAACTAGTCAGACAAAAAATAGAAAAATCCCCTGACAACTTTATGTGGGCAAAGCTTAAACCTTTGTATTTACAGGCTCCACCCGTAACAATTACCTCAAAAAACAAACTATCACAAGCCTAGTATAAATAAATGATTTCAAAAATCTCATATTATTATTTAATGATAATAAATAATAATAAAATTGGAGATTAGATTAGTATGGATTTCACATCGCTGATAGGCGTATTTTTTGGGATAGTGTGTATCTTGATAGGTCAAGCTCTTGAAGGAGGTAATGTAGGTCAGCTACTTCAAATAACGGCTGCATTTATCGTATTTGGTGGTACGGCAGGTGCTGTTATCTTGAGTTTTTCTGTAGATGATTTAAAACATGCTCTTCAATTATTAAAAGATATCTTTTTCGGCGAGAAAGTTAATTATGACGAATTAATAGCAGAAATTATAAAATTCGCAACAAAAGCAAGAAGAGAAGGCGCAATTTCTCTTGAAAAAGAAGCAAGAACAGCATCTGATACCTTAATGGTTTTAGGCTTAGAAGCAGTAGCCGACGGTACCGACCCTGCATTGGTAAGACAAATGATGGAAACACAAGTTTCACTGTTGGAAGAAAAAGTTGCAAGCGGTGCCAAGGTTTGGGAATCTGCTGGTGGTTTTTCGCCTACAATTGGTATTATCGGTGCTGTATTAGGCTTGATTCAAGTTATGCAAAACCTTTCTGACCCATCAAAACTAGGTGCCGGTATTGCTGTTGCATTCGTTGCAACAGTATATGGTGTAGGTGTTGCAAACTTAATATTTATTCCTTTTTCTACTAAATTAAAAACAAAATTTAAGAAAGTTTTCTTGAAAAAAGAAATGATAATAGAAGGCATCTTATCAATCCAAGCAGGAGAATCACCGGCATTGATTGAAAGAAAATTACAAGCATATATACTTGATAGTCACATGAAAGAAGAAGCATAGGATTATGGCGAAAAAAAAGAAACCAGAAGAACATGAAAACCTTGAACGTTGGCTTGTATCTTACGCCGATTTTATGACACTTCTTTTTGCAACATTTGTTGTACTTTATGCTTTGTCACAGTTAAATGTAAATGAGTTCAAAAAAGTCGAAGAGTCTTTACGTAAAGCATTTTCAGTACAATCATTGTTAGACGGAGGCAGAGGAGTAATGTCACAAGGTGAATCAATAGTTGATGCTAATGCAGCAAACTCAGTTATTGATTCATTAATGATGGAATTTATTAGCCAAAAATACGAACAAGAATCCTATGAACAAATAAAAAAACAAATTGATGATATGAATAAAAACGGTACACTATCAAATGTATCAGCAATAATTGACGAAAGAGGCTTGGTTATTATCATATCAGACAAAGATGTTCTATTTAAATCAGGCTCAGCAGAACTAACAGACGAAGCAAAAAAAATTCTCGAAAAAGTTGGCAAACTTATTGTTGAAAGATTTGCAATGCATATAATAAAAGTGGAAGGTCATACAGACAACGTTCCAGTAACAGGCAGATACCCATCTAACTGGGAATTATCTTCAGCAAGAGCATCATCAATTGTCAGATACCTTATTGATAGATTTAAAATCTTGCCAAACTTGATGGCAGCAATCGGTTATGCAGATACAAGACCAGCTGACAAAGGAACAGATGCAGCTTCTTTAGCTAAAAACAGAAGAGTTGAAATTGTTGTTCAAAGAAATCAATTCAAACATCTTGATCATTTCCAAAACTCATATTTAAAAATGGATAAAGTAGAACAACAACGTAGAAGAAACGAACAAATCAAAATAATAAAAGAAATTGATCATCAAGAAATGGAATCACTTGGTGAAGATATAAGAAATAACTCATTAATTGAAGAGAGTACGTCTTTCTTAGAGGAATCTAAAAGACTTGAAAACTTATCAACACCAAATTAATTAGAACTGTTTAGAATTTTTATTTTTATCATATAATAATCTTAGTCTGGTATTATTTTAAAAGGTATATGCATTGCAAAATATCAAACTAACAAGGTATATAATAATATCGCTAATTTTGGGTATAGTTGTTGGAGTGTTATTTCCAAAATTTGCAGTAAAATTGTCCCCTTTGGCCATGATGTTTTTAAACATGGTCAAAATGATAATTGCACCGCTACTTTTTGCAACACTTGTAATTGGTATAGCTGGCCACGGTGACATAAAAAGTCTTGGAAAAATTGGTATAAAAACAATTATATATTTTGAAATTGTAACAATTGCAGCATTAGTAATAGGTTTAGGAGTCGGACATTTTACCCAACCTGGGGCCGGGCTAGAAAATCTGACAACTAATGTATCCTCAACCTATATGGATGCAGTCACAGCAATGGGGCATAGTTCTGCACACACATCACTTAGAGATTTAATTATAGATATTTTCCCATCAAGTGTAGTTAAATCGATGGCAGAAGGTAACCTACTGCAAATTGTTGTATTTAGTTTATTTTTTGCACTGGCAATATGTGCTGTCGGTCAAAAAGCAAAACCAATGATGGATTTATTAAATTCATTATCAGAAATAATGTTCAAATTTACTGAATACGTAATGTGGTTTGCCCCAGTAGGTGTATTTGCAGCAATAGCTAGCACAATAGGTAGTAGCGGGATTGGAATACTCAGAAATTACGTAAAAATAGTATTCTCATTGTATTTTGCTCTAATTTTATTCTTGATTTTCATAATCCTAATCGTATGCAAAATAGTAAAAATTCCTGTATTAGGTCTAATAAAAACATTAAAAGACCCTGCTCTTTTAGCCTTTTCTACAGCGAGCTCTGAAGCTGCACTGCCTAAGGCAATGGAGCAAATGGAAAAGTTTGGAGTACCCAAAAATATTGTGGGTTTTGTAATGCCAACAGGGTATACCTTTAACCTTGATGGAAGCACTCTATATCTTTCAATGGCTGTTCTCTTTGCAACTCAACTTGTTGGCATAGATTTATCGTTGCAACACCAACTTATAATAATGTTTGCTCTCATGTTTACTAGCAAAGGTGTTGCCGGCGTTCCAAGAGCAGCACTAGTAGTGCTTGCAGGAACATTGTCAAGTCTGAACTATCCGTTAATTGGAGTAGCAATATTGCTTGGTATAGACCAGATTCTCGATATGGGTAGAACAACAGTAAACCTCGTGGGTAACTGTATTGCAACCATTTTTATTGCAAAATGGGAAAATGAATTTGACTATGAAAAAATGAATGCATATCTTGAATCAAAAGATATATAATTTTTTATGGTTGTTGTATAATAAACTGGTAAAGACAAATGTGATTGGCGGGTCCTATGCTTCAAATTTTCAAAACACAGGAAGACAAAACCTTAAAAGAACTTTCTATTACAGAATTTGAGCGAGGCTCTTGGTTTAATTTAATAAAGCCAACCGCAGATGAAATTAAAGATGTTGCCAATGCATTAAACATAGAAGCTGATTTTTTAAGAGACTCATTAGACTCTGAAGAACGCTCTCGTATAGAGTTGGATGATGATAAACTGTTAATCATCACAAACGTTCCTGTAATGGAAGATGAAAACAGCTTTGATACGTTGCCGCTTGGTGTTATTATGACACCGGACAATATAGTAACAGTATCTTTAAAAGAGAACAGAATCATATCCTTCTTTAATCAAGATACGGCAAAATTATTCAATACAGCTGATAGAACAAGATTTTTATTCCAAATATTATTCAGATCAACAAAATTCTATCTAAGATATTTAGAACACATCAACAGACATACTGAAAAGATAGAAGTTGATTTAAAAAGAACAATGAAAAACAAAGCATTGTTTCAATTGCTCGATGTACAAAAATCACTTGTTTACTTCACAACGGCGTTAAAAGATAACGGCAGAGTTTTAGAGAAGTTAAGCAGATTTAAAAAATTCCAAGGTTTTTCAACATTTATGGAATACAATGAAGATATTGAAGACCTAATGGAAGATGTAATCATCGAGAATAAACAGGCTGTTGAAATGGTAGAAATGCATAGAAACATTCTTGAAAGTATGATGGATGCCTTTGCTTCTATTATTTCTAACAACTTAAACATCGTTATGAAGTTTTTGACTTCTGTAACAATCATATTGGCAATACCTACAATGGTTGCCAGCTTTTGGGGAATGAACGTAAACGTTCCAATGGCGCACATGCATTATGCGTTTTTAGGGATACTGCTCTTTTCACTTGTCCTAGCAGGAATTATAGCTATAATTCTTGCACGCAAAGGACTATTTTAATTCTATAAAACATATTTTAAGATATTGTAACAATATCAGATTTTTTAGACCATGATTAGCAAAATATTTTTTGTTTAATCTTAATACATGTAGTCAATGTGTTTGTGAGGTATAACCGTGAATATTCACTCTTTGAATGCAACAAATCCAGTAAAAAAAACAAAACCAAGCTTTACAGGACAAGTATTAACGAAAGATGTATATGGAAACCCAATATACAAATTTAACGCACCAAATGCTCCTGAAGGAACAAAACTTGAACTTGCGGTAATGACTCTAGATAAAGATGGAAACTACAGCATACACCAAGGGTCAGAAAAAACTATTCCAATGAAATCAGGTTTTGAAAGCACTATTGTTTACGCTGACGACTTAAACCTTTCTAAAGACGCATTACTAGGTTATAGAATAATATACCCTCACTCAATACCATTATCAGAAAGAAACGAATTTAAAGACAATAGCATGAAGGGTGATCAAGGCTACACAATTGCTATACCTCTAAGCAAAGCCAACCCTACTCGCCCCAAAGTCATGGAACATATCTTCATTGACTCTTTTAACGTAAAAAACCAAAAAGCATTACATACTAAAAGAAACCACTTTAACGTTTTAGGTGGGACAATAAATTCAGTTAATGAAAAAATCTCTGAACTTTCAAAATCAGGTTTTACTGACATACTTGGCAACCCAATTATTGGGCAGGACAACAAATCAAGCCAAGGCTACTGGACAACAAACACATATCAAATTACCAATAATTTAGGTAACATAAAAGATTTCAAAAATTTGTTAACAAATATGTTTGCCCATGATATGAAATGGACAATTGACGGTGCCTTTGTTAACGAAGGTTTTGAAGGAATTCATATAAAAGATATGATAAACTGGCAGTATGACAGCCCTTTTGTACACTTCTTTGAAACTAAAGACCTAGATAATTTATCTCCAAGATTTGGTGTTTTATCAAAGAATCCAGAAGTAAACAAACATACACATATACAAATTGTAAACGGACCTTACAAAATAGTATTTGAAAAAGATGGAGACAGATATAAAGAAAAAGAAATCAAACGTAGTTCTGTTGACCCAACAAAGCCAACATATATACAAATGTTTGATGACAGACTGGCCTCTGAACGTCAAATGTCAGGCGAATTTATTTTTGATGTATATGATAATAAAGACACAGGAGACAATCACGAAATAGCAAACTACAGAGATTCTGTACAAGCTTATCACGCAAGGGTTACACCTAGAGAAGTCGAAGACAATTATAGAAAATACAAAGAAGCAAAACATTACCAAAAAGATATTGAATTTAAAAACAGCTTAACAAGATGGAAAGGTTTTGAGCTAGTTGAATCAAATAAAGACAGCGGTATTTCTCTTTGGGTAGGTAACAGTGATATTTCTAAAAAGAGATTCATAATGCCTGAATCATCAATGTATTATCAAAATCTACCAGAAAACTTAAAACCAATAGTTAGAGCAGCGCAATATCAAGTTCAAGATGATACAGTACAAATAGGCAAATTTTGGACACAAGAAGTAGAAAAAACATTGACAGAATACATCGCAAAAGAAATTGGCGATAAAATTGCAGATAAAATGAACTACAAGCAAGCTATTGAAGCTCTTGTAAAAGAAAAGAAACTTCCTGAAAGTGCCAAATTAGTACTTGAGAAAGAAGATGGAGTAAGCGCTTTAGATAATATACTAACAGAAGATATTTTTGGCACAGGAAGAAACTACAAATTGAAATCTGTAAAAAGACCAGAAAATATCACTGATGGTATGATGAACTATCCATTTGAAGCAATTGAATTTTCACCTGATTTAGTCAGTGTGTTTTCTTATCCGTTTATTAAAAATTTAGCAGTAACAGAAGATACTGTAGGACTTTCCAGATACGATATGTATAAAATGGGTGATGAATATTACAACCTAATCCCTGAAAAATATCGTGATACATACAAAAAGATGGATTCACTACTTGCAAATGAATACACAAATCTTGCTGTTGCAATCTTAGAAAATTTAGAAGATAAATTAGGCAGAAAATTACTTGATGAAAATAAAAACTTAACAACAGAAGGTGAAGAAATTTATTCACTAATAGCATCAGACATTGTTAAATTTTTAACAGTATCTGCATTAGCGCCAAAAGTAGAACCACAATACAACGACAATATGCTCTTTTATGAACCGAAAGAGTTACAAAAAATCGACTTAAATTCATTAAACTTACAGTATGAAACAACGCCAGAAACAACAGCTTTAAGATTAATGGAAAAAATTGAATCAGGTTTAGATGATTTAAGTGAAAATAAAAACAAGATAGATTTGTTCACTAATAGCTTAGCAGAAAGACTGGAACATATAAATTCTGATACCTTTAATGTCGCTAAACTTATTATAGAAAAAACAGAAACCGGTCTTAACTGGAGAATAGACGCAGCAAAAGATGTTGGTGATCCTGATTCAGTTGACGACGGAACATTCAATTTCGACGAAAATAAAAAAGCAGTATATAAATTCTGGAATAAATTCAATACAGGTGTTTCCCAATACAACCCAAATTCTTTTAAAATAGGAGAACTAACAGACTGGGGATCTGATGTAATTTCTACATTCCTTAATAAAACTAAATTTGATGCAAATTCAGAATATGAATTTTTATACTCAACATTACCAAGACTCTTTGGATCGACAGATGAAGGTTCCCATATGGGCAACTTAGCAAATGTTATCGAAGACAAATTATATACAAAGAAAAACTCATTAGGTTACTTTGACACAGGCACATTAGATTACATAAACTATGCACACCGTTTTGTTGGTAACCATGATAAACCAAGAATCTTGCACCTCTTTGCAACAAATGCAAGTAATTTGTACAAAAAAAATGAAGTTGCAGATAAAGCCAGTGAAGTTGCTTACACAATTGAAACCAGAGGAATGCGCAGATCTTATGAATTCAATCAATTAAGCAAGAATCTTCAAGATGCAATGATTCAAGCAAATAACAATTTAAAAGGTGGTATTTATCATAGAAATGGAAAAGTTAAAGAATTTGATACAGAAAAATACGGTTCCAGACCTTTTGACTTTAACATTGATGATATTGTAAATGAAGCAATTGAAATAAATGAAGATTTTAAAAACTTTGCAACAAATCCATCAAACAGAGATCAATTAAACAGATTAAAATCAAATATATTATATGAAATATTAAAACCTGCACTTGCAAAATATAAAGCAATGTGGTTTGTTATGAACGCACTACCAGGTACACCAACAAACTATGCAGGTGACGAGCTCGGCATGACAGGTTGGGAATATCTTGCCAAAAACGAAGACCAAGAAAACAGAAATGCTCTTCGTTGGGACAGACTGACAAATCCTAATTGTTCATTCTTAAAAGAATATAAAGAACAGATAGATGCAATCACACAAATTAGAAAAAAAGAAGCCGCATCGGCATTGGTAAATGGTACAACATTAAAATTAAAAGATCAACCAATACCTGATAATGGTCCAGCTTTAACACTATACAGATATAATGACAAAACCGATGCAATTTGTGTTCTACACAATACAGGTTTTGGGGGAGATCCCGACAACTATCCAACTGGTGAAGTCTTTATAAATAGAATTGATTTAGGTGGATTACCTGATGGATTAAAAGAAGGAACAATCTATGTTGACGTAATGAATCCTAAGGAAAAATATAAAGTAACCAACCCATATGAAATCAAAAAAGTTAATAATGATGACACAAACAAAGTTGAAGAAAGCATCAATATTCACAATTCAGGATTGATTTTAGTAAGGGAAAAAGACTTTAATGGCAAGGTAATGTCCTTTAAGGGCCGAATGGAAAATCCAAACGTGAAACTTGCAAATACTAAATACAATTTTTCTTACATGCAAAAATAATTAAACAATTGCTAAAGAAATAATTTTAGGTTAATATAATATAGCCGTGCTCCACGGGGACTTGGCGGATCTCTCGACCCGAACGCTTACGCGGGGTGCAGAGCCTGCTGTGAGGCTTATGTGGAAAGGCGTAGTTTTATATTTATTTATGATTGCTCAAAATTTTTCGGCAAAAGCAATCGAACCGTGTCAGATCAGGAATGAAGCAGCACTAAGATTTAACTTTTGGGTGAAGAACTTTTGAGAGGGAGATAAGTATAAGATGAAACTTTGACTCATATGTCGATAGGCAGAGGCACGGCTTTTATTTTTTATTTTTATTTTTTATTTTTTATTATTATTTTTATATTTTATTTTACTTGTAGCAAGATAATTATTTAATAAGTTTTGCTATTAAAAAGTTTCAAATTAATTAATTTGAAATTAAAATTTTTCAAAAAAATATTATAAAAAAAAAACAAAAATAAAACAAAAAAAATTACAAAAAAGAAAACCTGAATATCATTGCCATACAAGCAATTCTAGAAAACACGAAACAAAATTTTTTCAAAAATAAATAAAAAAAATTTTTTATTAAATTTTTATATTAAGTTTGTAAAAAAATTTTTAATCCTCTTGTACTAAGAGGCATGGTCAATTGTAAAACTTATTTTACAAAAATTGAGTTGTATAAAACAATTTATCTTAGTATTATAAATTCAACGGGAATTGAGAAAGAGGTGATGGCTGATTCCGGGGATTATGAAATCGTGGAAAATGAAAAAGAAAACTTTATTGGGAAGTAAATTACACACAAAAGAAGATCAAAAATTAAGGTTTTAGGCTACTAGCTTTGGGGATATACAAAATTGGGAAGAGAAAAAGATTAAAAAATTCTGTCAAAAGAAGACAGAATTTTTTGTATTGTAAATATTTAAAAAATTTTTTGCTTGTATTAGAATAAAAGCGTAACTTGAAAATTTGATAACAAAAAAATATCGGGACACTCTGCCGAACAAAACATGACTAAATGTTATGTTTTGAGAGAGGAAGCAGCTTAGCTGCGCTAGTCCCAAAGGATTGAAAATTTAATAATCAAAAA
>CALVEI010000033.1 GCA_944326515.1 Candidatus Gastranaerophilales bacterium
GCTTATTCAAGTATAACATTCTTGGATTTTAGCGGGCATGTGACTTTTTTGCTTGCACTAGTTGTTTTAGGCATTGGTGTGGTAATTAGCTTTTTGAGTATCTTATTTTTGATTTTTAAAACAATTTCTCCATCAACAATTACACTAAACAAATGTGGTGTAAAATCAAGCGGGTTAAAACTTCTTAACTGGGAAGAGATAGAAGAAATCGAATATCTTAAAATCCCCCAAATATACAAAAACACATTCTATACAGTTGCTATATTATTTAGCATTTTTCTAGCTGTAAATCCCCTAACTTATCTAGGTTATATACTAAGAGCCATTTTTACGCTCAAAGAATTTGAATCAAAAGCTATTGTTGTAAAGATGAAAAATAAAAAGACGCATATACTAATGTTTGATGAAGCTCTAGGCAAAGAAGAAGAGCCTTGTGCATTACCGACAATAAAAAGTTATATGGAAGAACTGGGGCTAAGATAAGATTGGTTTTGCTAATCTTTCAGCTGTTGTGTGATAAATCCAGTTGTCCGTTATAAGTGCTTATTTGTTCTTATTTTCTTTGTACAATTTTGCTTCTTTTGTTAATGTTGGATTGAAGTATTCCGTACGTTGAAGTTGTTTATCACAATCTTCTTTTAAATTAGTATAAGTAAAATCTTTCACATTAGAGAAAAACTCATCTTTAGACATAACAACTTCTTTGCTTGAATTATACGGGTCTATAAGAACAACCTTATCGTCTATAATTCCTTTTACATAGTAGGCGTGAGCAGAGCTTTCGTTTGTTTGCAGCGCAGCAACAACGATATTGTCTTTATCTAAAATATAAGGTTTTAATACTTCTTCTCCGTATTTTTTGAATTCAATTTTTGTGTCATTTAAAATCAAATTTTTATCAACAAGCGGTGCAATTCGTTTTGCTTTTTTGCCTGTTAATATTTCTATTGCATTTTTGGAAAACCCGGATTCTAAAGGATTTTCCGGATAATAAAATCTCATATAATTCGGGCTAAACGGATTTTTTGCCGTTGCTTTGCCACTATCAACAATGTGTTTTCTGTACTTTTCAAAAGCCAATTCAATTGCTAATACATCGTCATCCCCTGTTGCGTATTTTCCTGTAGTTTTTGCAGCTAAAATTTCTTCTTTTGTGATCGGGTATGAAATTCCTACTCCTTTTAATTCAACAATAACATCACCGTTTGGATTTTGTTTTATAGCATCTTTTATTATTTTTGCACCGTCAGGATGTTCACTTATCGCTTTAATAGAAGCCAATAACCAACAATCGTTTTTATCACCTTGTTTGAATTCATCAATTTTTCCGTTAACCAAAGGTATTGTCGCTGTATCTTTATTTTGAGTCCACACGGAAATGCTGTCTTTTTTATTTAAAGACAGATTTTGTTGACTTTGATTAACGGTAGATGTTGTTGATCTACCTGATGTTTTTTGTAACGTGAACTCTGACATGGATACTCTTAATATCTTTTTAGAAATTGCTGCTCTTTTATAATAAAAACTAATTTTGTGGTTAAAAATCAAAATTTGAGATATTTTTTACAAAAAGAAATATTCTGAAAATTGAATATTGTTGATAAACAAGGTAATATAAGAATGCTTTTAACAAATAGGTATGGGACTAAAATGACAGACAATATTATTTCTTTAAATGACATAGAATATTTAGATGTAATTAATAAAAAACTTGTTTTTGATAACGAACAAAGTTCTTTGACTTTAATTTCTTTTAAAGCAGGTGTTGAAAGAAGTTTGCACGTTGATGAAAAGGATGAAGTTGCTCAAATTGTAGAAGGTGTTGCTGATATTACAATAGGCAAAGAAGTTTTTAGATTAAAAGCAGGTGAAATGATTGTTATGCCTGCAAAAATACCTCACGGGTTAAAAGCTGTTGAAAATACTAAAATGCTGCTATTACGACCTAAACACATCCATTGATTGTGTTGGAAATATTCAATAAGTTTAAGAAATTTTTATTATTGTACATAAAATCTCAACATTATATGTATAAGTGAAATTAGTAGGATAATGTTTATACCTAAAATACAAATGGTGTTTAGTGTTCTATTTGCTTTAAACTGTTTGTTGGCAAAAATAAGAAAGAAAACTGGTGCAACAGGAATAAAATAGCGGCCCCAAAAGCAATCTATTATTCCGTTTTTAGATATTTGGAAAATTAAAAACAAAGTAATGAATAACAATACATAAAAAGCAATGAATATAAAACTGAGATTTAGTCTTTGTTTTACGCTAAAGTCAATGCAAACAGAGTCTTTATTGTCATTAAATAGTGCAGCATAGAACAATAAAACATAATAACTTAGTGCTTGTGGCAAAGTTAGAGTTGTTTCACCCCATCCAAACATTCCGACAAAGCCGCAAAGACAATTTTTTAAATGCACTATTGTTGTGTATAGCATTGCTTTAATAAAGATTATAGGGTAATTAAACAGTATATGATAAGCAACAATTCTGTTATACGTATATGAGGTGCCAGCTGTGAGATAGCTGTTTATTAACGTTAAAACAAGTGTTGTAAAAAATACAGATATTGATATAAGAATAAAAAATAAATACTTTTGTTTTTTTGAATCAAATTTATTTGTAGGAATCAAAAAATACAATAAAATCATTGGTAAATATGTAAATTTACACAATAAAAAATAAACGGTAACAACCATATATAGCGCCAAGTTTTTAGTTGTAATTGCTTTAACATTGTTATTGAATGCAAGATATAGGGTGTATGCAACAAACAAAAAACCAAGCCCTATGGTTAAACCGTCAGTATTTACGTGTGAAGCTTGATAAACAACAGTTGGTAATAACCCTAATGCCAAAAATAGCAGCTTTTTAACCGGTGTGATTTTTATGGACCAATATATTAAAATTGCGCAGGTAAACATAGATACAAAACGTAAAATATATAAAATTATTCCGGGGGGAACATTAAACAGTGTTAAAATTTTCATAATAAAAACGGAGGGAATATAGGATAGTGCTGTATAAGAAGGAACTGGGAATGTATTAAATACAACATTGTTCTTTTCTAGTGGTTGAGACAGTATTTGTTTTGTTGTTTTAAAATCTGTTTTGTCATTAGGTCTGAATCTTGTGTGTATGTTTTTATATCCGACTTTTACCATTCCTATTGGTATGTAATCTCCAACAGAAACTGTAACGGTAGGATAATTTACGCCGTTAACTTGATTGCTTGTGAGTTTTTTTAGACCATGATGCCCTTCAGAAACGCAATATATCTTCCAAAAATGCGAACATTCATCTGCACCAGTAAAAGGTGGTGCCAGTATAACAAAAAGTATTCCCCAAAATAGAAAAATTATAAGAAATAATTTTTCAAGCTTAATACTTTCTAAACGCACGTTTTATCCCCTCAAAACTCATATATGTTTTTAATTTTACATCAAAAGCATTGATTTTGGATAAGACAAAAAATATGCTATTTTAAAAATTGAACTTACTTGTTTGTTAATGTTTTATTTACATAGTTTTTTGGTTCAACTGACTTATCATTTGTGTTTGGATTTTTCTTAAAAATCAAATCCATTACAGGGTGTAGTATAATTTGTGACAATATCGGTGCGCACAAAGCAAGTATAAATACTGTTGCAACTATAGAACTAAATTCTTTTACACCTTTGCCAAAATGGTAATCCTTATTTGTATGCAAAAGATGAGTAAATTGTTCTTCGAGCTTTTTCTTAGAGGCTTTATCTTTTGCGTTTTTGATTTTTGCTTGAAAATTGTCATATAAATCTAATTTTCTTTTATCTTCCGGGTCACTAGCTGCAAATTTCTTGCTTATATGTTTATAGGCAATGTTTTTAAATTTATTAATTAGTCCAAGATACAACCCCAAACAAAAAGACTGGTATAACAATTCTTTTGTTGCTGCATATTTTTTAGACTGTTTATTTGCGTGTTTGTCATAATAAATAAAAGCAGGACGACCTGATGCTTTTAATGTCGTTTCAACAGCAATTGCGCATACTGTATTTTTCGCAAACTCGGCAGCTTTGTGGTTTGCAACAACTTTTCTAATGTTTATTAATGTTTTTTGAACAGGTGTAACATTCATATTCTACACTCTCATTCCAGCACGATAATACGGCGAATTAGATTTAACTCGATATACGTTGTAGTAGTTGTTTGTGCTTGTTTTACCAAATGCAGGTTTATTACCTACAGGAGCCACAGGCCCTTGTGCATTTGGATCATAGTTTGGCATAAGTTTTTTCATAACAGGGGGCATACCTATGTTACAGAACTTCGGTACAAAATACCCTGCTGCAGCACAAATACCAAGAAAAGATAAAAAAGACTTTGCATTCTTGTATTTTTGAGAGCCTTTACCGGCAATCAAGCCTGCACAACTTTCACCAAGAAGGCCTAATGCCATTGTGGTCGGTACACCGATAAACTCTGTCATTAACTCTCTTAATGCAGCATATTTTCTTGCATCAGGTGATTCTTTTTTATCTGTAATACTTAAAATAGGTCTGACAGTGCCTTTCCCACAGGCTATTGCCAGTACTGTGTATATGGGTTTGTTATTTTCACCCAGCTTTTCACACACACTGTGAATAAATTTCATTTTTTACACGCTATCTTTTGTTATTAATGTAAAGTTTCAACTACAAAATAATTTTAAACCCGAAAAAAATGAAATTCAATATATAAAATAAATTTTTATTCGATAGAATTTATGGATTTAAGATAATAAACAGCTCTGCTTACATTGTCATAATCTTTTTCGTTCAATATCGGACATCTAAATTCATCGTAAGGTATCTCATAATATTTTTTACCGATGGCTGGTAAAAGATTTTCCATTAATTCTTCATAAGCTTGATAAGAATTGCCAAATTTTGGCGCTTTGTCTACAAAATCAGCACCGCCTATATTTCCATCAAGGTAGTACAAAGTTCTGTTCAAGACAGTTTCCATTTTTGCATATTGGTCTTCCGGCAAACTTTTAGAAATACCAACCAGTCTTTCATCTCCTTTTGTAGAACAAAACATATTTTTTATTTTTGCTTTTACATTTGCAAAGGCAGCGTCTGCTGCAATTTGTCTTTCTTTTGGATCCATCAAATCCACCGTAACAAAGGTTTGTTTGCCAAAATGATTATGGTCATCATTAAAGAAAATTTTGTTATAGGTTGTATCATATTTTTTTGAATGGAAGAAATCATCAATATCCCCACCTATAGCAAGAAATTTACTATTACCAAGGTTAGATGATTCAAGTTTTGTGCCTATAATTTCCTCAACTTTTTGTTGAAATTTTATCGTATCTCGTCCATATACATTTTCTTTGTAACCAATAGATTGGAGGGTATCACTTGCAGCTTTTAGAAGTTCTCCGTCTTGTTTTTTTGTTGTTTTATATGTTTGAGTTGTAAAACTTTCATTTTCTCTGGATTTTACTGTAATAAGACCTTTAAAAGACAGAGGGGAAATAGACATATGATTCTCCTTATGTTGTTGTGTTGCTTGCACTAAAACACGCTAACAAAATATTTTGTTAGCTAAATAATTCTATATTACAAAATCTTTAAATTTTAATAATTAGAACTTGGTGGAGCTTTAGTCTTTTCGTATTTTTTTATTAATCTTGGCAGCCACTCAGCAAGAAGTTCATTGTATTTTTTAATATATTTTTCATCAGAAATTTTGCAAGGATAATTACCTGTTGAATAAAAAGCAAAATCCTTATCATTTTTTACGTGCATAATTTCAAACTCGTTAAGTTCTTCGCCTTTTTTAGTTAACCTTACCTTATGCCAGGATGAGTTGTTATATAAAAATTCAAATTGTTTATTTCCGTTTTTTACACTGATAACAACAGGCTCTGGGTTCAAACGGTCGTAAGACTTATGAGCAATACCAGCACATTTTTCAATATATCCTTGATTTTCTTTTGTGAGAATTTGTTTTACTTTAATAAATTTATCTAAAACTTTGCCTATTTTGTCAATCAAACTTCCTGAAAAAGAAGGTGCATAATAATTGCTTTTATATGAATCGATTTTCGTTTATTTTTCCCTGTTTATAAAAATGACTAGCGCAATATAAATTATTCACACAAAAGTATTAAAAATACAAAATAATCTTGTTTTTATGCTAACTTATCCAATTTTTTGCCAACTAACTCACCGATTGTATTGAACTTTTTAGGCTCTGGTGTAAAAACAGATTTTAAATACTGGTTGATTTTTTCTTGCTGAATATCATCAGCAATATCATCAAACCTGGTTTTTATATCTTTAGGTACTTTGATAGGGAAATTTTTACCAATACACATACAAACATTCCTTTTCTATCTTAAGTAAGGTAAAAAAAGAAATTTCCTAAAAACAAAATATTATTAAGAAATATAACTAATATTATCTTATTGAGTTTATTGCATAATGTTTGAACTTATCAATAAAAGATGCATTTTGTGAAACAAAATCATCTACGGTTGTAAACTCAAATGCTTCCGGCTGAGTTGTACGGCTGTATTTTATATCAGGTTTGCCAAACAACATTACGTAAGAAACTTTGTAGCCCTCAGGAACCTTAAATTGTTTTGCCAACTCAGGGAAAAGCTGCATACATATTTGTGCAAAACCGCACCAACAAGTACCAACACCCAAACTAGCAGCATAAAGCTCAAAATAACTTAATGCAATAACAGGGTCAATGTTTACACAAGGTGCGTTAACAGGAGTTGAAACAACAACCATATGCGGTGCACCTCTAAAAATAACATCTTCACCATTTACCAAAGCATCTTTATAGTGAGAAAACTTTGTCTTTATTTTACTTACGAACTTTTGTGAAAGAATTTGTATGAGCTTGTTATTAACGTGCGTTCTTATTTTGTCCATTACAGACATATCTTCAACAAAAGCAAAATGCATTTTATGAAAGTTGCATCCTGTAGGAGTCCAATTAAGCATATCTTTTAATTTTTGTATTGTTTCCTGTTCAAGATTCTCTTGTTTGTAGTGTCTAACGCTTCTTCTTGATTTTATAAGATTCAAAACAGAATCAGGGTTTTGAACCCAAACCGGCTCTGAGTTTTCAGGATTTTTATTCATAATAGAAATTGCCCCGACAGGACACACTGCCAAACAGTGCTGGCATTCAATACATCTGTTTTCACCATTTTTTGAAAATTTGGGAGTGTTATTTTCATCCATTTCAAGTGCGTAAGCTATGCAATCCTTTACGCAAAGACCACAGTGAATACATTTTTCTTTATCTATATTTAAATTCTTATCTTTCATAAAAACTCCTTAAAATTTTTTCATTTCTTTTTTCCAAATAACCAAAAAGTATATAGCAAGTATAAAATAAACAACCCACATAACAAGAGTAGAATAAGCTTTTGAACCTTGAATAATCAAACTAAGCCACATGCAAGATGACAAACCGTTTACAACAAGCCATATAATCCATTGTTCAATACACCTTTTTACCGTTAAATACATACCAACAACGGATAAAACAGAAGTAACAGCATCAAAAACAGGACGACTATCGTTAAAATATATAAGGACAAAAGTCGCACAAACACATAAAATCAGCGAAATTATAAAAAGAATCAATCGTTCTTTATTTGATAATTTGGTTTTTATAATCTCTTTCGTATCTTCCTTAAGATGATTTTTCCATTTAAAAATTCCAACTACCTGCATAGGGAAGTAATAACACATGTAAAGCAATAAATTACCCCACAAAGCATTTTTAAAAGCCAAATATGAGTAAAAAGACGTACCCATAAGCCCGAAAAAATAACAGGAAATCTTGCCTTTACCAGCAATTACTGTATAAAGAATCCCGCAAAAAGCAGAAATAACGGCAGCTTTGCTATCGTGTAAAATCAAAGCATTGAATACTACGATAAAAAAAACAACCGATAACCCAATAATTTCTTGTTTTTTCCAACCGCTTAACTCGTATTTTAAAAACTCTTTAAACTGCAATTTGAATAACCTAACATTGATATCCATCTGAATCGTACAACAGACACAAAAAAAAAGCTCTAATTTTCATTAGAGCAATACTTTTAATAGGAAGGGAAGGTTAGGAAGTTAGGTAGGTTAGTGTTAGTGTGAAAGTCTCGTCTTATTTAAAATCTTTTTTATTGGTTTCTCGTTTTTTTATTTAATGCTTACATATATATAAAGTATATACAAAGTTCAAAATTTCACTTTTGAGTATATACTGTTACATTTCTTTACAATTTTCTAAAAAAGTGACATTTGTGCCCAAAAACAGAAATTGTTAAGAAATATTAATTAAGTATATATACTACACTTTAAAACTTTTTTTCTTAATATACTTGACTTTAAACCCTAAAAAGTTTAAACTTTTAAAAAATTTGTATATACTCACAAAAATTTTTTAATTCTAACTAGCAAAAAAAAATTTGTTCATGTTTTAAAGCATGAAAAGACACGATGATATAAAAATGAAACAAGAATAGCCGGAGAGTAAATATGACAAACTTCGATAATAAATTAAATATAAACAATCTTCACAAGACATACACGCCTAGTGCGAAAAAAGAAGATGCAAAACCACAACCTAAGGCAGAAGAAACAACTCCTGAGGTTATAAATGACGGTACTCAAGCTGCTGATTCATACGGACGTATTCTCGTACGCAAAGGCAAGTTTGATAACGCAGAAATGGTTCAGAATATAAAAGATTCCATTGATTTCTTTGTTCAAAATCCTGAATTAGCTGCAGCAAGTGTAAAAGCAGGCGATGACGCATACGAACTTTTGGAAGCAGCAGGCGTACAAAACGCTTATGAAAAATCTTGCTGCGGTGCTTGTGATGCTGCTTATTTAAAATAGCGGCAATTGTAACTAATTTTTTATGTATTAGTTAGTTTTCCACTGTTATAGTATAATTCCTTTATGGAAATGCTGTCATTAAAAAACATATCAGTTGTTTATAACGAAGACGTAAAAGAATCTTTAGATGTTGCAAACATAACAAAGAATCTTCTTTTAAAAAAAGGCTTAGACGCCAAAGTTTCACCGTCTTCAAAATTTGAATCCGATGCATCGCTGGTTATCACAATCGGCGGTGACGGCACTCTGTTAAAAGCAGCTCGATTTTATGCCCCTAAAAAAACGCCTATTTTGGGGATAAACCTTGGCAGATTAGGCTTTTTAGCCCAAGCAAATATTGATGAAATAGAAGATTCTATAGAAAAGCTAATAAAAGGCGAATATAGAATCGAAAGCAGAATGATGCTATCCGCATTTAATGACAACGTTCTTGCATTGAACGATATTGTTATTAAGGGAGACTCTTTTTCTCGCACATCTAAACTATTTTTATCAATAAACGATAAAGTTGTATGTGATTATTTGGCAGACGGTATAATTATTTCGACACCGACTGGTTCAACAGCTTATACTTTGTCCGCAGGCGGGCCTGTTCTTGTCCCAGGGCTTAATGCGATTGTAATTGTACCGATATGTGCTCATACACTAACAGCAAGACCTCTTGTTATTCCTGCAGAAGAAGAAGTAAAAATTACAAGCTGTAAAACTTGCAACAAGCTAAAAATGTCTGCAGACGGTCAAGATACAATTGATATTTCAAAAGACGACTGTGTTGTAATAAAGAAAAGTAATATAGAAGCAAGACTCATAATTCTTGAAAAAGAGAACAACGGGTTTTATTCTATATTAAGAGAAAAACTCCAATGGGGAGTTGCTCCGGAACGTTAGTATGATTAAAACGCTTAAAATAAAAGACTTTATAATTATTGATGAGCTGGAACTCGAGTTTGGCAAAGGTTTCAATGTTATTACAGGTGAAACAGGTGCCGGCAAAAGTATAATGATTAATGCCATAGACCTTGCTTTTGGTGCCAGAGCTAACAAAGAGCTTATAAAAACAGGTAAACAAAAAGCTTCAATAGAACTCACAATAGAACTGAAAAAAGAATTACCGCAAGGCTTTATTGATGAATACGGCTTAGAAAGTTTTGGCAACGAACTCATTTTATCAAGAGAAATAACAGAATCAGGCTCTCGTTCACGTGTTAACGGCACTTTGGTTACTCAAGATGTCATAAAAACTTTAAGAGAAATGCTTATAGACATCCACAGTCAGCATATGACATACACGTACATTCAGCCAAAACACCATATAAGCCTTTTAGACAGCTATGGTGATGACAAGCATAAAAATATACTTGAGTCATACAAAAGTCTTTATAACGATTACGTGAGCTTGTGCAAAAAGCTTGATGAACTCACAAACAAAACAAAACTTGATGAACAACAAATAGAATTTTTAAAATTTCAAATTGATGAAATAGAATCTGCACAGATTGAAGACCTCGAAGAAGATAAAAAACTTGAAGAAGAATTGAACGTTCTAGCCAATGTAGAAAAGCTTAAAGAATTAACATATTCAAGCTACTGGGCATTATACGGCGATGACGGCTGCATACTTGATGCGATTGGCAAAGTAAAAACAAATATTTCTAAAGCTGCAGAAACAGACAACAATCTTGCAGAATACGAAAGCGAAATAATAAATGTTCAAGAGTCATTAAGAGATCTTTCTTCAAACCTCAGAAACTACGCAGAAGCAATGGAACTTGACGAGCAAAGAATGGACGAGGTTCAACAAAGAATAGAAGTTCTTGAAAAAGTAAAACGCAAGTACGGAAACACACTTGAACAAGTCTTAGAAACTTATGACCAGTTCACTAAAGAATACAACTCTATAGAGTTTTTTGAAGAAGAAATTGCTAATCTTGAAAACCAAAAGTCAGATTGTTTGACAAAAATGCAATCAGCAACGGCTATTTTGACAGATTCCCGAAAGGAACTAGCAAAACATCTTTCTGATGTTATGACAAAGCAACTCGAAAATCTCGACATGCCAAAAGTTAAGTTTGAAATAAGCATTGAGCCTTGTGAATACAACTCTAACGGCTGTGACAACGTTGAGTTTTTAATTTCGACAAACATATCAGAAGAACCAAAACCACTGGCAAAAATTGCATCCGGCGGTGAAATATCAAGAGTAATGCTTGCTATTAAAACAATCTTTGCCAAAGCAGACAATATTGATACAATCATCTTTGATGAAATTGATACGGGTATCTCTGGTAATGCATGTCAGGCTGTTGCTCAAACAATTTCAGAACTTGCAAAATCACATCAAATTATTTCAATCACTCATCAGCCAATTATAGCTGCAAAATCAGATAGACATTTTTACGTAGCCAAAACACAGGATGGACAAACTGCCGTAAAAGTGTATACTTTAAATGAAGAGAATAAAATCAAAGCCATTGCAATGTTGGCTGCGGGTGAGATTACGGATGACTCCGTAAAATTTGCAAAACAACTAATATACAATTAAAATAAAAGAATAAAAATTATTACTGCGTCACAATATAGGGGTCTCAAAATGAAAGCGGAAAATTTAATTTATCTTTATGTATTCGCTGTACTAATGTACATTGGTATGAATGTGTTTCATATCCATTTGAGAATGATTGACAGCTTCTTTATGATGTTGTGCGGCTTATGCGTGATTGTTTCATTGGCTTCAATCGTAAAGATTCTTGCCGATAACAAAGAATAAGCTCTATAATAAATCTATGCTTATACAGTACATTGCGGAATATCTTGAATATTTGCAGGCGGAAAGAGGTTTGGCACAAAACACAATTGACGCCTACAGGAGAGATTTAACCGCATTTTGCGACTTTTTGTACGAGCTAAATTCGATAGATGACTTTGAAAAAATTGCAAGAAACCATATTAATTACTACATAAAAGAACTGCATGACAAAAACTACACCCCAACGAGCGTTACAAGAAAAATTGCCGCAATAAGAGGTTGGTTCAGATGGCTTAGTGCTAACGAAATTATAAAAAACGACCCTAGTCTTAGCATAGAATTGCCAAAACTGACTAAAAAACTGCCCAAAGTTATGACAGTAACCGAGATTGAAAATATACTAAAAAACCACCTCAATAACTTAGAATCAGCAATTTTAGAACTTCTTTACGGAGCAGGTCTTCGTGTGTCAGAACTTGTTAATTTAGAACTAAACAATGTCGAAATGTCAGCAAAATACGTAAGATGTATCGGTAAAGGTTCTAAAGAGAGAATTATACCAATAGGAGAAAAAGCACTTAAAGCTTTAAAAACTTACCTCAAAGAAAGAGATTTGCTGGTAAAAAAGTTTAAGCTGGAAACAAAAAAACTTTTTATCAAAGATAACGGCAAAACAGTGACACGACAAGATGTTTATGTTTTTATAAGAAAACAAGGAGATATTCTTAAAAAGCATATTTCTCCTCACACGCTAAGACACAGTTTTGCAACACATATGCTTGAAAACGGAGCAGATTTAAGGATAGTTCAAGAGCTTTTAGGTCATAGCGATGTATCTACAACCCAGCTTTACACGCACGTAAGCAAAAAAAGATTAAAGGAAGTTTATTTTTCAATTAACAAATAATAGGATAAAACATTGAGATTAAAAGAGATTTATTCACAAACCGATAAACCGATAATATCTTATGAAGTGTTCCCACCCAAAGATGATAATGACGGAAAAAAACTCGAAAACCTTTTTGAAGAGCTAAAAAAGCTTACAGCATTTAGCCCCTCTCTTATATCCGTAACATACGGTGCAGGCGGTTCTAATAAGGATGAGTCTGTTGAGATAATAAGAAGGATTAAAGAAGAATTAAAAATCACTCCAATGCCTCATTTTACGTGCGTTTCAACCGATACTAAGAACATTAAAAAGTATTTGGAAACAATTGAATCACTTGATGTAAAAAACATCTTAGCCCTAAGAGGCGATATGCCTAAAGAAGGCACAATTTGTGATGATTTTAAACACGCTGATGAGCTTGTAGGTTTTATAAAAGAGCACACAAACCTTTCTGTTTCAGTAGCAGGTTACCCTGAAGGTCACAAGGATTGCGAATCTATGGAAAAAGATTTGCACTACTTAAAACAAAAAATAGATAAAGGTGCAGATGTAATTTATACCCAAATGTTTTTTAACAACGAGCATTATTTTTCATTTGTTGAAAAATGCGAAAAAATAGGAATAATAACTCCAATAATAGCGGGTATTCTCCCGGTATCAAGCTACAAACAGTTGTCAAAAATGGCTCAAATGTGTAGAGTAGAAGTACCTAAAAAAATGCAAGAAACTCTTGAAAAACATCAAGACGACATAGACTACACAAAGAAATACGGAATCGAATATGCATCTGAACAATGTCAAAATTTAATAGAAAATAATGTTCAAGGCTTACATTTTTACACACTTAACAAGGCTTATGCAGTATCTGAGATTCTAAAAAATATTTTGTAAAAGGATAACATAATGAAACTTATATCAGAAAATTTACACATAATATCAAAATCAACAAAAGAAGCGGTTCTAAACAGAGATGAAAACTATATAAAAAATCTCTTACAAAGACAAATAAAAACAAACCCTGACTGGATAGACCTAAATATTGGCCCTGCACGAGGAGCTTTTGCAGGTACAATGCAATGGTTAGTATCTTTAACCCAAGGTTTAACAGATATTCCTTTGTCATTAGACAGTACAAATTCTGACGAAATTGAACTAGGGCTGGCATTGGCAAAAGAACCGCAAAAGTGGATTATAAACAGTACAAGTGCTGATGAACAAAGACTTCAACGAACAACAGACATAGCTGCAAAATACGGCTGTAGCGTAATAGCACTCACTATGAACAGTGAACTTGGAATACCTAAAGAAGCTGATAAAAGACTTGAACTCGCTTTTGAAATTTCTTCAGCAGCCGAAGAAAAAGGAATATCAAACGAAAAGTTATATTTTGACCCTTTAATCTTACCTGTCTGTGTGGACCAAACCCAAGCAACAGAAGCTCTAAATACAATAAGAATGTTAAAAGAAAGCTTTGACCCTCAAGTTATGACAACAATCGGTCTTTCAAACGTTTCTAACGGATGTCCAAAAGAATTAAGAGCGTTAATAAACAGAGTATTCTTGGTGCTTGCTGCTGGTTGTGGTTTAGATAGTGCTATAGTTGACTCTTTTGATGAAGAACTTTTAAGACTAAATAAAGTCTTAGAAAACCAAACAGCAGAAAAAGCCTATGATAATACATATCTTGCCTTGTTTAATATGATGCAAAACTTTGAAGAACTCGATTCTGTTGAGTACGATTCTTCTGATATTGAACAGGTGAAAATATTTAAAACTGCTGAGATTTTACTTAATCAAAAAGTTTATACAAACAGCTATTTAGAGATTTAAAACTAAATCAAAAAAGGTTTTAATGCCAACAAATCCTCATAAGCAGCACCTGCTTCAGCAAGTTCTTCTGCTGTTATGCCAAACAAACTTATAACATCTTTTGTTTGTGCGCCGAGGTCATTTGCTTTTATATTTTTTATAACAAACTTAACAGCTTCTTCTCGAGAAAAACTTGACGGAAGTGCTCCCATTGCACCTCCACAATTTATACAATTTTGAAAACTTCTTTTCTTTGCCTTACCCATAATTAATCTTTGTTTTTGCTAGCCATAAAGCTTAATAACAGCATTATAACAGAAATCAAAATTGCATAAATGAAGAATTTCAAAGATGTACCTACAATAAAACTGGCAATAGCACCTGAAATAACAGCAAAAGAAGCCAACACAAGCACCGTTTGGTTTTGTGATAACCCTCTATGCAACAATTTATGGTGCAAATGCTCAGCATCAGGAGTAAAAGGTGATACACCTTTGGCTATTCTTCTCAAAGAAGAAAAAGTTATATCTACAATAGGTACGGCAAGAATAAAGAATGGTACAAACATTGTTAATTCAGGTGACTTCATTACCCCTGTTATAGATAAAGTTGCAAGCAAAAATCCCGCAAACAATGAACCTGAATCACCCATAAAAATCTTAGCCGGATGAAAATTGTAAGTCAAAAAAGCAAGCATAGAACCTGCAAGAATAAATGCAATAAGTGCACTTATCGGATTAGCCGGAGTCATAGCTACAGCAATCAAGCCTAGCGTTACTGCACTAATTGTAACAATAGAACCGGCAAGACCGTCAACTCCGTCTATAAAGTTCAATGCATTTGATATACCTACAATCCACAAGACTGTTACTATGTAAGATACAACAAGCCCTAAGTGAATTGGCGCACCAAAAGGGTTGTATATTGTACTGACGCTGATACCTAGCAAAAATACAATTGAAGCAATTGCAATTTGAATCATTAACTTAAATTTTGCATTCAAACCGTAAATGTCATCAATTAAACCAAGCAAGAACATTAACGAACCGCCAAGCAATACACCTGACAGAAGCTTTCCATATGGATAATAGCTTAAGATTACCAACAAAAGAAAAGACAACATAGAGCTTGCCCAAATAGCCACACCACCAAGTCTGGCGATAGGGCCATGGTGTATCTTTCTTTCATTCGGCTGGTCTATAAGGTTATTTTTCTTTGCAAACCATATGACATAAGGCATTATAAAAAAGCCTAAAAGATATGCCATTATCATTCCTAATATGTGAGCATCTGTCAGTTTAAGTGAAAACATTATATGTGCATCCCTTCATAAAGCGGGTATTTTTTACATAGTTTTAACGAACGTTCTCTCAAGTTTTTAAGAGCAATTTCGTTATCAGAAGCAACTACAGCAGAAGCAATAATCTTTGCAACTTCAACCATATCTTCTTCTTTAAAGCCTCTTGTTGTAACAGCAGCAGCACCAAGTCTTACACCGCTTGTTACAAAAGGACTTTGTGGATCGTTAGGTACAGTGTTTTTATTAGCAGTAATACCAACAATCTCTAAAACATTTGCAATATCCTTACCTGTTTTATTAAATTTTCTTAAATCAAGCGTCATAAGGTGGTTTTCTGTACAACCGCCAACAATATCCATACCTTCGTCAATCAAGCCGTTAGCAAGTGCTTTAGCATTTTTAACAATTTGAGCGGCATATTCTTTAAAAGAAGGTTCCAATGCTTCTTTTAAAGCAACAGCTTTACCTGCAATAATGTGTTCTAAAGGACCGCCTTGCAAGCCAGGGAATACAGCTTTATCAATACCGGCTGCGTGTTCTGCATCACACATAATAATACCGCCTCTTGGACCTCTTAATGTTTTGTGTGTTGTTGTAGTGACAAAGTGAGCATAACCTGCAGGTGACGGGTGAACACCACCTGCGACAAGAGCCGCAATATGTGCAATGTCAGCCATTAAGTAAGCACCAACAGAGTCTGCAATTTCTCTAAATCTTTTGAAATCAATTATTTTTGCATAATTGCTTGCACCTGCAATAATCATTTTAGGTTTGTGTTCTTTAGCAAGTTTTTCAACTTCGTCATAGTTAATAACGCCGTTTTCATCAACACCATAGCTAACAATATTGTAATTAATGCCTGAGAAGTTTACAGGTGAACCATGGCTCAAGTGGCCGCCATTTGACAAATCCATACCTAAAACAGTATCGCCAATATTTAATGCATACATAAATACAGCCATATTAGCTTGCGCACCACTGTGTGGCTGAACGTTAGCGTGATCCATTTTAAAAAGTTCACAAGCTCTTTTTTGAGCAAGTTCTTCTATCACATCAACGTTTTCGCATCCATTGTAGAATCTTTTGTGAGGTTTACCTTCTGCATATTTGTTAGTCAAAACAGAACCACAAGCAGCCATAACAGCAGGTGAAGTAAAGTTTTCACTTGCAATAAGTTCAATAGTATCTTGCTGACGATGCAATTCTTTTTCTATAGCCTCTGCAACAGCAGGGTCAACACTTCTTATAACATCTAATTCCATTAAAAATCTCCCTAAACTGACTACTCTAATTTTACCTCAGCAAAAAATAAAAGCAAAATTGTAAAAAAAATATCAACCGTTTTTTATATTATTGATTCTTTATATACATCGTTGTTGGTTCATTTCTCTTTAACCATTGGTTACCTTTCCACTCATAACTTTCGCATTTTACAGCTTGACTATTCTCTGTTGAGATTTCCAAAACATTAGAAGTGAAAGATTTATATAATCCCATTCTTTGTGAATCATTTAAATCACAAATTATGCCTCTTCTACCAAAGTCAGGAACATCATATTCTTGTGCATAACGACATTTACCGTTTCTGATTCCTATTATGGATTGAACGGTACCAATATTTTGTTCTACAATACTTACATTAAGTGCATATCTGCCTGGGGTACAATTTTTAAGGCTTTCTGCAAACTGTTCTTTAGTTTGATATTGAGTATTTGCTAAAACAGGCATAACCAAAATCGAAAATAAACATACTACAAAAAAAATCTTTTTCTCCATGTATTCACCTTTAGTGTTTTGAGTTAGTATTAATTTTTTTAATAACATTCGTTGTTGACTTACCTTCTACAAAGCTTATGAATTCGACTCTACCACCGTTTTGCATAACAGGTTTGGCTTCTGGTAGTGTTTCAATTGTGTAATCTGCACCCTTAGTGTAAACATCTGGCTTTATCTCACACAACAAATCTACAGGAGAAGACTCATCAAACAAAACTACATAATCCACACAAGAAAGTGCGCATAATATCTCTGCACGGTCATTTTCGTTATTGATAGGCCTATCAGGACCTTTTATTTTTTTTACTGAAACATCAGAGTTTAAACAAACAACTGATATATCGGCAAAAGCTTTTGTTGCCTGCAAGTAACGGACATGTCCAACGTGCAAAATATCAAAACAGCCATTTGTTGTTACGATAGTTTTTCCTTGCGCTTTTAAATCTTCAACAAGTTTTACAATGTCTTTTCTATTAATTACTTGTCCCATTATTTTTCAACCTTTTTTGACTTAGATCCTTTAACAGAATTGTTGTATGCAACTTCGATTATTTCTTTAAGCTGAACTGGTTTTACTGCAAAAGTACCTACTTTTCTGACTGCGGCAGCTGCAGCATAATTAGCTAATTCAATAGACTCAGCATAATTGAATTTTGAAGCAGCAAGAGTCAAACCAAGCATCGCAACAAAAGACCCGCCTGCCCCTGTTGCGTCAACAACCTCAACAGTGAAAGAATCCAAGTTGATTTCATCAGCACCATCGTAGTAGTATACCCCGTTCGCACTGCGGGTAATGATAACTTTGTCTGCGATTTTTCTAAGAGCTGTTGCAATCTTTTTAACTGGTTTGTCTGCTGATGACTTTGTCGCAATCAAAGCTTCTTCCATATTAGGAACTAACACATCAACACCTGAATATTTTGAGAAATCCTGACCTTTAGGGTCCATCAAAATAGTTTTATCGTGTCTGTTAGCAAGCTTAACGATATCTTTAATAAGTTTTGCACTTAAAACACTTATAATGTAGTCAGAAAGTATTATTAAATCTACATCATCAATAACTTTTTCAACATTTTCATAAACAGTTTTTGAAAGTTCATCACTTATAGGTTCAAGAGATTCATTATCTACACGAGCAATATGTCTGTGATTTTGAGCGATTAATCTTGTTTTTACAGTAGTAGGACGAGTTTTGTCTTTTAATACGAATTCTGCATCAATCTTGCTTTTTTTGAGCATATCAAGAACAACGCTGCTATATAAATCATCACCAATAACCCCTGCCAATATAGCTTTTGCACCCATGGCAGCAATATTATTGGCAACGTTAGCAGCACCACCAAGCAAATACGTTTTACGTTTAACCTGTAAAACAGGAACAGGAGCTTCTGGCGAACGGCGATTAGCCATACCCCACAAATATTCATCCAAAATGATATCCCCTACTACAAGGATTTTTGAGTCTTTGAATTTGTCAATGTGTTGAAACAATTTGTTTTTTAATGTTTTGTTCATAATAAAAGCTCCGTTTTATACTTACATGTGGGACTTTTTATAATAAATAAGGAGCCTTTTTCGCGTAGCAAAACAGACTCCTTGTTTATTTTTTTCTCTATTCTTTTGCTGATTTTTGAGAATCTGGAACTAATGCAGCCGGATTATTTTTTGATTGTTCTTTTAATTGTTTTTGAATATTTTTGGGATCAAAGCTAGCATCAGCATATTCAATTTTTGCTTGGTTTTTCAATGTGTCAACGTATTGTTGTAAAGCTTCAATTTTACCTTGATTTGTCAAGAAGTCTTTGATTTCATCTTTAACATTGTTGAAAGGTTCAACACCGGCTTTTTTGCGGTCTGTAACATAGATAATGTGGTAACCGTATGGAGTTTGAACAATTTCGCTCAATGTATTTGGTTTTAAAGAGAAAGCTGCTTTAGAGAATGGTTCAACCATTTCTTCCTTACCAAAGAAACCTAAATCTCCGCCTTGTCTTGCACTTTGAGTATCGTCTGATTCTGCTTTAGCAACTTTAGCAAAAGATTTTGGATCTTTTTTTACTTCGGCAAGAATTTTTTCTGCTTTAGCTTTATTTTCTGTCATTTGTTTTGTAACTTCTGCTTTTATTTCAGCTTCTGTCATTTTTTTATTTTCGTCTTTAGCTAAAATTTTAGCTTTAATTTCTTCCTCATTTGAGCTTACTAAAATGTGAGAAGCCCTAACTTGATCAGGTGTTTTAAATTTATCAGAGTTTTCTTTGTAGAATTTTTCAGCTTGTTTGTCACTTACAGAAACTGTAGCTATAGTATCAACAAGCTTTTGGATTTTTACTTCGTCAGTTAAATCTTTTTTAAACTGAGCAGGTGAAATACCGTTTTCTTTTAACAGTTGGTTGAATTTTTCTTTTGAACCGACTTTATCGATTATTATTTTAACTTGTTTATCTAAATCTTCTTTAGAAACTTTTATATGTTTTTTCTCAATCTCTTGATCAAGAAGTTCTTTAATAATGAGTTCGTTTATTACTCTGTCTTTAATCATAAGATGCATAAAACTGTTAGGGTCTTTTTTTACGTCAATACCCATTTGTGCAAACATAGAGTTATTTGCAATAGCGTCAAAAGCCTTATCATACTGTGCTTTTGTAATAGCTTCTCCATTTACTGTAACAACTGCATTGTGGCTTACACAACCGCATAATAACAATGTTGCAGAAGCCGCAAACGTTGTTGCGAACAATTTAAACTTACTCATCTTTATACTCCTCATTTCTACTTATTTATGTATTCATAACTGATTTTATTTATATAATAAAATAAATCAGACAATATGTTAAATACTTCTTTGAAGCTAAGTACAGAGTTGTTGAAAAGCAGTATAGAATTGCCGTCCTGACAGGACTTTGGAGCAATTGTATATTTTATATATTTTGTAATATTTCTATCTGTTTGTGAAGCAATTATTGCCCACTCGGCCTTGTTATAGGGCATGTAAATTCTAATGTTGTCAGAAGTCTCTCTGATAAGAGAAATTTTGGCACTTGTTGCTAATAACCTTAGGTGTATTATTTTGATTAAGTTTTCAACTGGTTCTGGAATTTTAGAGAATCTGTCAATCCATTCATGATGAATAGCATCAAGCTCTTCTACTGTTTTTACATCTGCAAGCCGCTTGTACTCAATCATTTTTTGTTCTTTAGAACCAACCCACTCATCAGGGATATACGCTGTAACATTGATATCCACAATTGCAGGCGGTTGAGGTTTTTCACCTTTTTCTTGCAGTTCGTTTATTGTTTCTTCCAAAAGCTGACAATATGTATCAAAGCCGACACTTGTCATATGTCCGTGTTGTTTTGTTCCTAAAATATTACCAACACCTCTAATTTCAATATCTCTTAGAGCAATTTGGTATCCACCACCTAATGTAGAGAATTCCTTAATAGCATTCAATCTTTGTAAAGCATCAGCAGTAAGTTTTTGTCTGTCACGGTAGAAACAGTAGCAATAAGCTTGTCTGTCAGAACGACCTACACGTCCTCTCAGTTGATAAAGTTGCGCTAAGCCAAATCTATCTGCATCGTAGACAATCATTGTATTTGCGTTAGGAATATCAAGCCCGGATTCAATTATGGTTGTACATAATAAAATATCGTATTTATGTTCTGCATACTCCAGCATGATATTTTCTAAGGTTTTAGCATCCATTTGCCCGTGAGCAACGGCAATTCTTGCTTGAGGCACTATTTTTTGAACCTCTGCCGCAAACTCGTATATAGTTTCTACCCTGTTGTAGAGGAAAAATACCTGACCATCTCTATCAAGTTCGTGATTTATTGCGTTTTTAACAAATGTTTCATTGTACTGTCCGACATAAGTCTTAACAGGAAGTCTGTTCATTGGTGCTGTATTAATTACAGACATATTTTTGATACCTGAAAGTGACATATAAAGAGTTCTTGGGATAGGGGTTGCAGACATACTCAAAATATCTATGTTTTTGCGAAGCATTTTGAGTTTTTCTTTGTGTTTAACACCAAATCTGTGTTCCTCGTCAATAACAAGCAAACCCAAATCTTTAAAAACAATGTCGTCTTGTAAAAGTCTGTGCGTACCAATTACAACATCAACTTCACCGGTTAAAAGCTTTTTTACGATTTCTTTTTGTTCTTTAGCGTTTCTGAAACGAGAAAGCAGTTCAACTTTAACGGGGAAAGGTTTAAAACGTTCAGCTATTGTTTGATAATGCTGCATTGCAAGAATTGTTGTAGGAACGACAACAGCAGCTTGTTTGCCGGACATAACGGCTTTAAAAACGGCACGTATAGCAATTTCTGTTTTACCAAAGCCTACATCAGCACAGATAAGTCTGTCCATTGGCTTTTCTTCTTCCATATCGGCTTTTGTTTCTTGAATAGCACGCATTTGATCAGGTGTTTCGGTATATTCAAAGGCTTCTTCCATCTCGTACTGCCAGACAGTATCGGGGTCAAAAGCTATGCCTTTAGCTGCAGCTCTTTTGGCGTAGAGGTGCAACAAGTCTTTTGCTATATCCTCAATTGCCTTTTTAGCTCGAGTTTTAGTTATGTTCCAATCATTACCGCCCATTCTCGACAATTTGGGAGCAACAGAACCGGCTCCTCTGTATCGAACAAGAAGGTTTATTTGTTCAGCCGGCATGTGTAATTTGTCGCCGTGTGTATATTCAATGGTCAGGTAATCTTTTAACTGTCCGTCTATTTCCTGTTTTGAAAGCCCTTTGTATAACCCTACACCGTGTATTTGATGTACTACGTATTCGCCTTCTTTTATATCGTTAACCGATTCAATATATTCTGCACTTTCTTTATGATAAGCCTGTTTTTTAGCCGTTATGTCTTTAGATTTTTTGTTAAAAAGCTCTCTGTCTGTTAAAACAACTATCTTTAAATCTTCAATTAAAGACCCCCCAAGAGCAAGGTTATCTGTCATATAAACAGAATTTTTATCTTCAAAATTATTTGATACAGGGAGTTCAAAATCAGCAAAGACTTCTTCAATTCTGTTTTTGTAATCGGTTGCTATTACTACCTTGTAACCTTCTTTAATCTTTTGTTCGCAGAAGGTTAAAATATCTTCCATTTTGGAAGAAAAACTCGGTATCAAAGAGCTGTCAAATTCGATAGTGTAATCAGAAACAGTGTCAAGAAAATTGTCCAAAAAGACTTTTTGCAACTTAGCTACGCTTGTTTGAAAATCCTCAAATTCAAGATGCGCTGTGCTCTTTAATGGCAAGGCAAGTGCTTTTTGCGTATTTTCTTCAATCTGTTTTTTGTAGTTTTCATCAATTTGAGCGAATTTAGAAAAAATTTCAGAAGATTCATCAAAAATAACAACGGGCTTTTCTTCAAGTAAACCAAGTAATTGAGTCAGATTCTGCATTTTTTTATTTAAGTAAGATTGAAAATAATCAATACCGTCAAAATATTTTTCTTCGGCAATTTTTTCAAGAGTTTCTCCAAGCATTTCTCTTATTACATCAGCATTTTCGCCAACTTCAGTTTGTACGGTAGCTTCTGTAAGTTCGTTTTTGAAAGTTTCGACATTATCTTTATTCAAAATAAACTTATAAACAGGTAAGATTGTTGTCTCTTTTGCTTTTTTGACACTCCTTTGGTTTTTATTATCAAAATATCTTATATCAGTGACAGTGTCCCCCCAAAGCTCAATACGAACAGCATATTGGTTGAGTGAAAATACATCAATAATATCCCCTCGTATAGAAAACTCTCCAATATCAGATACCATTGTCACTCTTTTATATCCCATATCAACCAATTTTTGAGAGATATTTGAAGTGTCAATTTCGTCATCAATTCTTATATTGATTGAATTTTCTGTGTAAAAATTTTTATCGGGAAATTTTTCAAGCAATGCTTTCACCGGCACCAACAAAAGAGGGATATTCTGGATATTCATCAAAATATCTGTTTGTTTTGCATATTTATATAAATTAGGCTCTACTCCGTCATAGATAGAAATATCCTGATAGGGGAAAATAACAGAATCTATTTCAAAAAAATTTTCTAAATCGTGTTTATACTTTAGGGCATTTTGTTCAGTATTTGTAATAAAAATAGCTTTCTTTTGAGAGCTGATTTGAGCAAGCAAAAGCAAACGAAGAAAAGATGTCAAACCGCTTATAGAAAAAGAACAATTCTTTTTTAAAAAAGCAGATAATTTTTCTTCGTTTAAAATCCTATTATTTTTAATACATTGTAGAATATTGTTCATAAAACGATGATAGCACATATCGAAGGAAATATATCAATTGTTTTAATGTTGTTCGAGAAAAATTTGCGATAAGGAACGTGAGCAAATTTTTTGACAAAGTGAACAGCAGAGCTGTGGCGATGCTAG
>CALVEI010000034.1 GCA_944326515.1 Candidatus Gastranaerophilales bacterium
AAATAAAAACAAGCTAAGAACTGGAGACAATTAATGAGCAGAAAAAGAATGTCAGACAAATCACTCGTTAGTATAATGGATGAAGATGAACTTCAAACAGATGATACAACCGGTGATGATTTATTTAGCGAACCCGAAACTATAACAACAGACAGTATCGATGTAATCATCGGAAAATCAAGCTCAGTCGCAGCAGACGAAATATATATGCAACCATCAGATGATTTGGATGCAGATGATGACCAACAAATTGCAGTTCCAAGAGGTGTATCTTTAGATGACCCTGTTAGAATGTATTTAAGAGAAATTGGTCGTATTAAACTTTTAACGGCAGATGAAGAAATTGATTTAGCAAGAAAAATTATTCAAGGCGGCAACGTTGGTGCAGTTGCAAAAAGAAAATTAGTTCAAGCAAACTTAAGACTTGTAGTTTCTATTGCAAAAAAATATGTTGGTAGAGGTATGTTATTCCTTGATCTTATTCAAGAAGGTAACTTGGGTCTTATCCGTGCTGCAGAAAAATTTGACCATGAAAGAGGTTATAAATTTTCTACTTATGCAACATGGTGGATTCGTCAAGCAATTACAAGAGCTATTGCTGATCAGGCTCGTACAATTCGTATCCCTGTTCACATGGTTGAAACTATCAATAAATTGAAGAAAGTTACAAGAAAACTTGCTCAAGAACTTTCTAGAAAACCAACCGAAGATGAACTTGCTCAAGAAATGAATATTTCAATTTCAAAATTGAGAGAAATTATCAAAGTAGCTCAAGAACCTTTATCTTTAGAAACTCCTATCGGTAAAGAAGAAGATTCAAGATTGGGCGACTTTATTGAAGATAAAGATGCTGATGCTCCTGTAAAAACAGTTGCTCACGAACTTTTGAGAGAAGATTTAGCTGAAGTATTAAGCGGTCTTTCTCCACGTGAAAGAGATGTTTTAAGACTTCGTTTCGGTATGGATGACGGTCGTCAAAGAACATTGGAAGAAGTTGGTCAACTTTTCGGTGTTACTCGTGAACGTATCAGACAAATCGAAGCTAAAGCTTTAAGAAAATTGAGACACCCAAACAGAAGCAAACGCTTAAGAGAATATGTAGAAGTTTAATATACAATAAAAAGCCTTAACGATGAGTTAAGGCTTTTTATTATTGTTGTTTTATATCAATTTGGGCTTCTATATTACAGTCTATGTCACCGTATATTACCTTCATATATTTGTCTTCAACAGGAAAAATCTTTGCGTAATTTAATGATTTTTGATTGTAGTCGTTGCCTGAATTTATTGCTTGAACTTTTGCAATCAAGTTATTTCCCTGATAAAAGTTTAGGTAAAATATATTTTCGCCTGCTTTAACAGAGAGTATTCTGTAATATCCCGGTTCTATTTCTCTGCCATTGTCGGTGATAAGTGTGACAGGAATCATTACTGTCGGATAATCTTCATATTTTGTTTTAATGATATTGGAATCAATAGGCGGTGTTTGTCCTTCTTGCAACTGTGGGCCTATAGGTGCGCCTTTGGGTTTCTTTTTTTCTTCTTTTTTCTTTTTCTTTTTGTTAAAGAAATCCAAAACCTTGTTAAATTCTTGGTCTGTTACTGCTTTTTGTTGACTTTTAGCCTCGTTATCAATTTTTATCGGTTCATCCCAAAAATCATCATCAAAGGCGACGCATGGTAATGATGACATTACAAAACAAAATAAGAATAAACTGACAAAAAATCGTTTCATAATTCTATAATAATGTTTTTTTTTATTTAGTAAAGTAAATAGCTTTACATTCTTTCAGGAGCTTCAACTGCAAGTATTTTAAGCGCTGTTTTAATTACTGTTGCAACTGATTTAACAAGCGCGAGCCTTGCTGCTGCAAGTTTTTTGTCATCAGTGAGCACTCTTGAGAATGTATAGAACTGGTGGAAGCATCCTGCAAGTTCTTGTAAGTATTTGCATATCATATACGGTGCTCTGTTTTTAGCAGCCATAAGAATCATTGGTTTAAATTCTTCCAATTTTAGAATCAGTTTTTTAGCAGAAGCGGCTGATTTGTCTTCATCCACTGACCATAAAAGGTTTAAGTCAGCATTCAAAATAGCTTCATTAAGTTCATTTTCTTCAAATAAAGGTGATATTTTTTCTTTTGTTTCTATATTGATACGCTCTGATTTTGCATTTCTGAAGATAGAACAAGCTCTTGCGTGTGCGTATTGTACATAGAACACTGGGTTTTCATCTGTTTTTGATTTTGCAAGTTCTATGTCGAAGTCGAGCGTTGTATCGATGCTTCTTATTATCATCCAATATCTTGTTGCGTCAACACCTACCTCGTCAATGAGGTCCTCGAGCGTTACCATGTTCTTTCTTTTACCCATTCTGACGGCTTCGCCATTCATAACAATATTAACGAGTTGTCCTAATAAAACTTCAAGTTTGTTAGGGTCATCTCCTAGAGCTTCTATTGATGCCCTCATTCTTGGTACGTAGCCGTGGTGGTCAGCGCCCCAGATGTTTATTAACTTATCAAAGCCTCTTTTGATTTTGTCGTGGTGATAAGCTATATCAGCTGTTAAGTACGTATTTGAACCGTCTGTTTTTCTTAGAACTCTATCTTGGTCGTCACCAAACAGTGAAGATTTAAACCATAGAGCACCTTCTTTTTCGTATAGCATATCGAGGTCTTTGAGTTTTTTTACGCATTCTTCTACCTTGCCTGATTTGTGCAAATCAGTTTCTGAGTAGAAATTATCAAAATGTGTGTGGAATTTGTTTAAAAGTTCTTTTTGAAGTTCCAGCATTTTTGCTTTTGCAAATGAGCTGAGTTTTTCAAGTTGTTCGTTTGAAAGTTCTTTTGTGAGTGTTTTAGAAAATTCCGGATTTTCTTTAACAAATTCTTTTGCAACAGGTATAAGATATTCTCCGGGGTAGAAGGATTTTCTTTCAATTTCATCAGTAGGAAAATCTATATCTTCACCAAGCTCTTGTAGTACTCTCACGTGCAAAGAACGACCGAGGTTTTTGATTTGGTTGCCTGCGTCGTTTATATAAAATTCTTGAAAAACGTCATATCCTGCAAATTTTAAAAGATTAGCAAGAGCACTGCCCATAGCGGCCCAACGTCCGTGACCGATATGAAAAGGTCCTGTAGGGTTGGCTGAAACGTATTCCAGTATTACCTTTTGTCCATTACCAAAGTCATTAGAACCGTATTGAGCATTTTCGTTTAGAATTTCTTTAACTATTGCATTAAGAAATGATTGGCCGAGTTTGAAGTTTATAAACCCTGCAACAGTTGTTACTTCGCAATCATCGATGCTTATAGCTTGTGCTACAGCTTGGGCTATGGCAGGAGGTGCCATTTTTGCATATTTTGCAAGAGAAGATACATTGATTGCTAAATCTCCAAATTCTTCGTTTTTAGGGATTTCTGCATTCAACGTAAATGAATCGTTTTCTTGCATTTGGTTTAATTGACCGTTTTTAGCGGCTGTTTTAATAGCATTTGCTGTAACATCGATAATATACTGTTTTAACATACTTCACCTTGTAAATTACTAATCTTACAAAGATTATAGTCAAAACAAGTCAGAATTAAAACACTTTGCTAGTTATTAGTTGAACCGGCAAGCATTTGTTTTTTCATCGCATAGAAATAAAACTTGTCCATTTCTTCAATGCAACCGTCAATTACTCTTATCAAATCAAGCAGATCCTCTTGCATTTTTATATGCATTATCTGTGTTTCGTCATATTCATTATTATGTTCCATTTATGCTCCCTGCTTTCTTTACTTTTTATATATCGACATTTGAAAAAATAACTTTATGGAATTTGTGCTCTTTGTTAATTTATGTTAATTTCTGAATTTCGGAAGTTTTTTTCTGTCTGACAAAAACATATTTATTAAACAAAACAGGTCAAAACGTTGAGGATTATTAATGTTCGTTAACTTTTTATTTGACAAAATCAAGTAAAATTTACTATTATAACTATAGTAATAAACACATGGATAATTAAATGGAGAAAGCTAATGGTCACAAAAACCTACACTGATGATGAATTTGAGTCTTTGCTATCACAATATGATTACAAGTTTCAAAAAGGTGATTTAGTTAAAGGATTGGTTTGCGGATATGATTCTGAAGGTGTTATTGTAGATATCGGTTCAAAAACATCTGCAAGCGTTCCAGAAAAAGAAGCAAGAGTTGACACATCAGTGTCGGTTGAAGAAACTCTTAAAAAGGGCGAAGTATATGAGTTTCTTATCATAAAAGAAGAAGACGAAGACGGTCGTTTTGTTCTTTCTCACAAAAAAGTTGCAATGGCTTATGCTTGGAAAGAACTTGAAGCACTTAAGGAAGCAGATGAAACAGTTGAAGGTACTGTTGTTTCGGTTGTTAAAGGTGGTGTACTCGTTGAAATTAGAGGTGTTAGGGGCTTTGTTCCATCAAGCCATTTAAGAGCAAAAGATACAGACAATATTGTCGGACAGAAAATTGAGCTTAAGATTCTTTCTTTGGATCCTGCTCAAAACAACTTTATTCTTTCAAATAAAAAGGTTTATGCTGATACGCAAGATGAAGCAAAAGAAAATATGTTCTCAAATCTTGAAGTTGGTCAGGTAGTAAAAGGTGAAGTTGTTCGTATTACTGACTTTGGTGCATTTATCGATATCGGTGGTATGGACGGTTTGCTTCCTTTGTCTCAAATGTCTTGGAGATGGGTTGACCATCCGTCTGATGTTTTAAAAATTGCTGATACAATCAATGTTGAAATTATCGGTATTGACCACGACAAACAAAGAGTTAGCTTGAGTTTGAAAAATCTTGAAGCTGATCCTTGGATTGAAGCTAAAAAACAAATTAAAGAAGGCGATAAAGTAGAAGGTACTATCACAAGAATTAAACATTTTGGTGCGTTTGTGGAAGTTTTCGCAGGTGTAGAAGCTTTGTTGCCTAATAATGAAGTTGTTGAATACCAAAACAAAAACGGTTGCATTTTGGCAGCCGGTGACAAGATTAAAACAACTATTATTAAGTTCAATCCTGATGATAGAAGAATCAGTCTAAGTATTGAAGAATAATTTAAAATTTTTAGTAAAAGACCCGCTAGGTACTACAGGCGGGTCTTTTATTGTTTTTGTTTTTTGTAATCGTACAGGCCTTTGTAATTTAGCAATAAAGTCTGTGGAGTAATAAGCCCTATATCAAACAACAACTGGACTTGTGCTTTGTTATATTCAATAATTGAGCGCAGCAGTTGTTGTCTGGCTCTGGTTTTTTCTGTTTGTGAGGTAAGTACGTCAATGAATGTGTTTTGGCCGACATCAAAACCAATAAGCGAAAATTTTAACCCTTCGTCAGCTGCTTTAACCTGTATTCTGTTAGATTCTACTTTTTCAAGAGCAGTTTTGGAGCTGTAGTAGGAGCTTACTATATTTTCTTTTATTTGTCTTTCTAGTGTTGTTAATTCATATCGAGCTGTTTTGATTTTTGCTACATCTGCATTTTTTTGTGTGAGTGTTCCTACCCCAAGTTTTTTTCCTACCGGTACATCGACGTTGAGGCTCAGAGTGTGGTTTGGTCTAAGACTTCCGGTTGATGTTGTACCAACTTTTGCAAACTCAAAGCTAAGGTTTATATTTGGTGCAAAATCCGTGTAATTTTTGTTTTTTAAGTTAACAAGTGATCTTATTTGTGCTCGTTTTGCCTGAATGTCTTCTCTTTGTTGCAGTGCAACGTTGTATAGGCTGTCAACATTGTTCTTTTTTAGTATAAGTTCTCTTGGGGTGACGCCGTGTTCGTAGGGGTAGAGGGTTAGTGTAACTTCTATACCCATTATATTAGCAAGTTTTGCTTGTTGTAATCTTAGAGAATTGAGGGCTGATATGAGTTCTTGTTTTGCATCTGCATATTGAGCTTCTGCCCTTAAAATATCATATTTAGAGCCTATTCCTATTTGATATCTGGCTTGCATTAACTTTAGTTGTTCTTGGCGGTCTCTCATATTTGAGATTAAAACCTCAATATTTAGTTTTGCTTCCAGCAAATCGTAGTAGTATGTTGTTGTTTTTAGTAGTATTTCACTTTGAGTGTATTGAAGATTGTGCTTTTGGGCTTTGTTGAGGTTGTTTGTGCTTGCGATATCAAAAAGCGGAGCTCCGTTACCTATAACTGGATAATTTATATATATACCGCTATAAACAGGATTTTGATCAATTGTTCGTGGAAGAATATCCCCAACTAAAAATTCACCATAAACTGATTGTATTTGATATCTATAATAAAAATCAGGTAACAATTGGGCTATAGAATTGAAGTAGGTCCATTTAGTTTCTTCTTTTTTGGTACCTTCTATTTTTATATCGTAGTTGTTCTCCATAGCAACATAGATGCAGGTTGATAAATCTATGGGAATCAGGTTAATATCCAGACCTTGTTTTATTTGGTCATCAAGGTCTTTTTTAGTTAATTCATCATAGCTGCCATGACCTTCTTTTAAGGATTCAATAAAGTTATCATTTTTGTAGTCCCATATCAAACTTGGGGATTCTTCACTGTAAGCTGGGAGAAGCAAAAAAGAAAATAACAATAAAATTTTAATTATTGTTTTCATATTCTCCCCATTTCCTACTTGGTTTCATATATGAAAGCTTATTTGAAAATGAGAGAAATTCTTATAGCCTGTTGGTTATTTATAAGGATTATTAGTGGCCTGATGAGTTTTTCTTTTCTTCGTGAGATTTATGGAAATGACACCATTTGAACGATGGATAAGTCTCTTTTATCTCATCCCACGCAACATGCACGTCGTAGTTAAGGTTTCTTTTTTTTATTTCACTTTGTCTGTCGTGTTCCCATTCTTTTATAAAATCTACACAGGCATGATCTATATAGTGAAGCCTCTCAGAGCAAAGAGTAATGTTTTTGTCTTTTGGAAGACTTTCAAGAGCTTCTATTAAAGTAGGCAGCTGTATAAACGTTATATTTCCATGGATTTTTGCTGTAATTGTATTTGTTTCTTCGTTTATTTCTGTATCAATATCTACCTTTAGGACTTTATACGCACTTTTAATTAATGCACAAATAAACCCTGCCAATATGCCTTCAAACAGGTTTGTAAACAGTATAGCCACAAGTGTAATTGTATATATTGCAAATTCGCCTTTGCTTAATTTTAATATGTGTTTTGCCGCATTGACATCTACGAGTTTGTAGCCTGTATAAACAAGAATTGCAGCAAGCGAAGAAATCGGAATGTAATTTAATATCGCAGGGAAAAAGCTTACAAACAAAAGAACCCATACACCATGTAATATGGCAGACATTCTTGTTTGTGCGTCTGCGTTGATGTTGGCTGCACTTCTGACTATTACACCAGTTATCGGCAAACCTCCAACAATACCTGATAGAGAGTTGCCTACACCTTGGGCAATGATTTCTTTGTTGTAGTCTGTCTTGGATTTGTCACTCATTTTGTCTATGGCCGTTGAGGTCAAAAGAGTCTCTGCACTTGCAATAAATGTTATAACAAGGGCGCTAATCAATACTTTTAAATCAAAAAGGTGTTTAAAGGTTTCAAGCTTTATAAATGTTGCATCGCCCCAAAAATTTTCACCCACTTGGATATAATTAATATCAAAGTGAAAAAGGTTTGCAATAAGGGATGCCGCAATTACTGCAACCAATGCTGCAGGAATAGCCTTTATTTTTTTGAATGGTATTGCGTTCCAAAAAATGATTATAGCGATTGTTATGATACCTATAATTGCTGCTAAATGGTGGCTTGAACCATCTAATGGTAATACAGAATCTACAATTACTTTCCACAGGTCTAAAATATTTGCAATAAAAGAATTATTTGGTTTGCTATCAAGCATTATGTGAAATTGGGAAAGAAAAATAGATATACCGATACCGGCCAGCATACCTTGTATTATTGCCGGAGAGATAGCTCTAAACCATTTGCCAAGAGAAAGGAAACCAAAAAGTATTTGCATAAGCCCAACTACAAATATAATCAAGAAAAGTTTTTCCATTCCCAAATTGTTGATTATATCAACAACAATAAGAATTAAACCCGCAGCTGGGCCTGAAACCTGCAAAGAATTACCTGACAATGCTCCTACTATGATACCGCCTATGATACCTGATATAATCCCGCAGTAAATAGGTAATCCGCAAGCTATTGAAATACCTATAGCCAAGGGCATTGCTACTAAAAATACAATAATCGAAGCAAGTGTATCTTTTTTTATTGCGCCAATATCTATCATTATTATGTTTCACCTGTGTTATAACCAGATTTTATAATAACGAACTATAGTGCAATTTTCAATATGCTATAAAGATATTTTTACAATAAACAGCTTACCGCATTGCTGGCTAGTGTGGTCATAGTAGCGTTGGTGTAATAATTTTTACACATATTCATTGCAAGGTTTTGTGCAGTAACTCCAAAATCTTTTGTTGTTTGAATTTCTCTTAAAGCTGATTTTAAAATATCAGGGACATTAGAGTTAGGATTTGTTTCGTCGTGAGTTATTTTACCATCTTGATTTTTATCAATTTGTTGAGTTAAGTTATCGATATTGCTATTTTCTAAAATCTTTTTAAGTTCATCATTTCTTCTGTTACTGACACTTGCTGCAGCAATTTCATTTTTTGAAAGTTCTGTGTCTTTATTTTTGTCTATAGAGTCATAGTTGTTTTCTAAATATTGAGCAAAATCAAGAGCATCAGACTTTAAAAGCTTTGATGTATAGTCTTGAGCTTTTGTGTATAAATTATTTATTAAGCCTGTTTCAGGTTGTACTCCATTATTGATTTGAAGTCCCATAATTATACTCTCCCCATATTTTATTTTCATTATAGTTAAGGTTTTCTATTTTAAAATCCGTCATTTGTTGTAAAATTCTATTTACTAGCAAAAAATATAATCACGGTTTTTATTTAAATTGTAATGAAAATTTTATCGATAAATAATAATAGTTTTAACAAGGCTTTTTTATTGCAAACGAATTCTATTAAGCCACAACATTCTGTTTCTTTTGGGAGTGATGAATTAACAGCATTTGAACTACAGATGTTAGGTTTAAATGATGTCCATTGTCCGATTTGTGGTGTAAGAATGCTGCCTAGAGATGATTGGCAACATCTTGCTAAGGATGTTGACTTTATAAAAAAGCCAAAAGATTTTATAAAAGTTTTAGAAGATAATGAAGATTCAATAAGAAAACCGTTTAAACCTATATTAAAAACATCAAAAGAAATCTTGGCGGAAAATCCAAACATTGAATTAAATGATTTTTACAAAAAACTATATTTTAGTGCTGCAGCGGATGTCAAAAAGAATGTTTCGAATTCTATTATTGCGTTGAAATTTGCTGTGAATTCAGACGATTATTCAGATTCTGACAAAGTGTTGCTTGAAGAGTGAAAAATACGGCTAAAAGCATTGAATGATGCACCAAGTAGAGTTTTGTACGATAAATATAAAAGCATAATTAAAGAAATAATGAGTATGCTCAGTTCCGAGCAAAAATGGAAATTGTATGAGACACTAAAAAATCCTGTAAAGAATTCGATTATGCTTCGTGACGGTCTTGCGGTTAATCCAAGTGCCCCTGATCCTATTAGAACAAGTATTACTTTAAAAAATATTTTTGGACATTCTGTTTCGAGAATAAGAATCGTTGGTTTGGTAAATGATGGAGTGACAGATAATTTTAATAAAATTTTAACTTGTGATGATTGTGGTAAAGATAAAAGTTTTTATTTTTCATTTTTTAACTCACCTGATGCAGGGAGGAAATTTGCTGTTTATCAATCCGATATTGCAAAACAAATTTTAAACGGATCTTTAACTGGGAATAACTTATACCCGTTTAAACTAGAAGGGTATATCAAAAAACTGACAAAAGGAAATGTTGGGTCTAAAAAAAATGATGCATCGGTTAAGGCGCTACTGCAAAAAAATTTCCATATAGCGCAGTCAGAGTTAGATTTTGTTCCTGTAACTTATGATGGTGTTCCTTGTTCTTGTTGCGGGAAACCAACAATCAATCATGAACATAAGTTAGCTTTATATGAAGAAATAAATAAGACAAAAAACTTGTGGCAAATTCTTGAAATATTAGAAAGAAATGAAAAAATAATAAGCAAAAATAACAAATTTATTTTAGAAAATTTTGCCGGGATATTGGAATCAAACCCTGTTGCAACACAAAAGGAAGTTGTATCTGAACTTAGAAAAGTTTCTTACGAAAGAATAATAAAACAGCTTGAAGAAAACGAAAAAAAACTAAATATTTTGTTGAGTAAGAATACCTTGAGCGAAACAGATGTTTCAAAGGTTAAAGAATTTATCAGAGAAACAAAAGAAAAATTTTATACTTTTGATACTAATGAATCTTTTCCGTTTACAAAATACAATAATTTAATAAGACAAACTATTGGTAGTTGTAATTCTCACTTAAAGACTGAAATGATAATGATAACCAAAGAGTCTGTTCGCAATCTTTGTGAATCTCAGAGTGTTTTGTTTCCACCATTTTCTGTGGTTGCTAAGTTGCAATCTCAAATGAAGCCTATTGCTCAAAATATTATAAATGGAGCTGTCGCTACTGTTGATCATTTGATTCCTAAAAGCAAAAATGGTGAAAATTCAATTTATAATTGCACTGTTATGTGTAAAGATTGCAATTTTGAAAAATCTTATTATTCTTTCTATTACTGGTATAAGCTTCATCCTGGTTTTAAAGTGAATGTACAAAAGTATATGGATTTTGTTGTTAATCTTATTAATAAGGGTAAGTTAAAAGATTATTCAAGCTATCCTAGAGTATTTGCTACAAGATTACAAAAGCTTACCGATGATAGAGAAAAAATAGTGTTGCGTTTTCGTTTGAAAAAAGATGATTCCGTAAAATAATTCTTCTTGCATAATAACTTAGCTAATAGTTTTGTTTTTTTATTTTATTTATTTTTACAAAGAAAATACTAAAGGAGTTTTTTATGAAAAAAGTATTAGCTTTGTTTGTTGTGTTTTTTGTTACTGCTTCGTTAGCTGCAAATGCAGATTGTGAGTGTTCTTACAGACAACAAAAGAAAATGCTTCATAACAGAAAGATGATTAAAAATAAGGTTATTAATGCTCAGGTGAAAGGTAAAATGCTTGCTATACAAGAACTTGCATCAAATGACTATTGTAATGACCCTATTGTAAAAGCTCAAATCGTTGCTTATCAAAAACAGATTGTCGATTTGACAAACCAAAAAATGTGCTTGAAAGACGAGTATAAAAAATCATTAAAAGAGTTAAAAGCAAAGAAAAGCTAAACTTTTTTAAAGATTAAAGATGTGTTTATGCCTCCAAATGCAAAATTGTTTGACATAACAATATCCGTTGCAAATTCTTTTCCTTTACCTTTTATGTAGTCAAGGTTTGCACATTCTTCATCCACATCGTTAAGATTTAAAGTTGGGCAAAACCAGCCTTTATTCATCATTTCTATAGAAAGTATTGCTTCAATAGCGCCACAAGCACCTAGGGTGTGACCGGTGTAGCTTTTTATAGAACTTATCGGCACTTGTCTTTTAAATATCTCATAAGTTGCAATGCTTTCTGCTATATCTCCGCTGTGAGTTGCTGTTCCGTGGGCGTTAATATAGCCGATATCTTCTGTCGAAATATTCGCGTCTTTGATTGCCCTTGCTATTGCACTGCCCATTGTTTCGTGGTTCGGGTTTGTGATGTGTGTTCCGTCTGTTGTTGTACCAAAGCCGATTACTTCTGCGTATATTTTTGCGCCACGTTTTTTAGCATGTTCGTATTCTTCAAGCACTAACGTTGCTGCGCCTTCTCCTATGACAAGTCCATCTCTGTTTTTATCAAAGGGTCTTGGGGTTAGTTCAGGGTGATTGTTTTGTTGGCTTGTTGCATACAAGGTGTCAAATACAGCAATTTGTGACGGGTGAAGTTCTTCTGCACCGCCTGCTATCATAATTGTTTCGTAACCGTTTTTTATAGCTTCGTAAGCGTATCCTATGCCCATAGAGCCTGATGTACAAGCTGTAGAGGTGGGTATCAATCTGCCTTTTGTTTTAAAGTACAAAGAGATATTTACGCTTGTAGTTTGCGGCATCATTTTTATATATGAGCCTGAATTAATGCCTTTTACTCTTTTTTCAACTTCCATTGTGTAAAAGTCGATAATTGATTCTAAAGACCCTGAAGAAGAACCGTAGCTTACACCTGTTTGTTCTGTTTGTATTATCGGGTCTGTGAGTAATCCTGCATCGTTAAGTGCTTGTTCGCTAACGACAGTACTCATCAGTGCAACTTTGCCCATAGTCCTTGTGATTTTTCTGTTAAAGTGTTCCGGGGTTTTAAAACCTTGTACTTTTGAGCAGAGCTTTGCGTTAAGGTTTTGGTATTCCTCAAGCGTGCTGTCATATTCAATACAATTTTCGTATTTTTGCAGCCTTAAAAAAGCGTCTTCAACTGTACAACCAAGCGGGCTTGCAAGAGCCATTCCCGTTATGACAACTCTTTTCAAGAATAAAGCCCTCCGTTAACAGAAATAACTTGTCCAGTAATATAAGAAGCGTCTTCGCTTAGTAGATAATTAACAAGGCTTGCTACTTCTTTACCTGTGCCAAAACGTTTCATCGGAATCATTTTCTTTACCTCGTCCACAGGCAAATCTTTTGTCATATCAGATTCTATAACTCCTGGTGCAACACAATTTACTGTTATCCCTCTTTTTGCAAGCTCAAGACTCAGGGCTTTTGTTGCACCTATAATACCAGCTTTTGAGGCACTGTAGTTAACCTGACCTCTGTTGCCTCTAAGACCTGAGATAGAAGACAGTGTAACAATTCTTCCTTTTATTCTTTTTTCAATCATTGGCATAATTATTGGTTTTAGTACGTTGTAAAAACCGCCAAGGTTTGTGTTTAGAACATCGTCCCATTCGTTTTCTTCCATAACAGGGAACACGTTATCTCTTGCAATTCCTGCATTTAAAACAGTTGCGTAATAAACTCCGTTTTGTTCTATGTCTTTGCTTATTGTATTTAAGCATTCTTGTCTGTTCTTTATATCAAATTGCAGAATTCTTGCTTTAGAACCGAGATTTTCTATTTCTTTTTGAACTTCTTTGGCTTTTTCTATATTTTTTTGACAGTGTAATACTACGTCATAACCGTTTTTTGCAAGGTAGAGAGCAATTTCTTTCCCTATTCCTCTGGATGATCCGGTAACAAGTACTTCTTTAACCATTCAATTCCCCTATAAATGTCAGATTAAAATTCTATTTGTGAGTTTGTTATATCTTCAGGTTGGTAGGCGTTGATAACAGCTTTTGCGCACTCTATACCATTATTATAGATAAAACACTCGAACGAAACAAGTTCGTTATCTGTAAAGACCTCTTTGACAGAGATTTCGTACGTTTTGTCTTTTTCAAATTTTTCTAGGCTGCAATTGTATGAACGACTACCTAAAAGAAACCCTATTTTTGCTTCGCCTGAACCTCTCTTAAAGAACGAAAAGCAGCCTATTGTCTGTGCCATAAATTCTATCCCTGCAAGAGGAGAAACTCCTTGGATTGTAGCATCGTAGAAAATCTTATTTTCGTCAATTGTTACAAGAGCTTTGGCAGAATTTTCTTCAAGATTGATATCTGACACTTTGTCTATAAGAATCATTGGTCTGTCATGAGGTAATACTTTTGCTAAATCCAAATTGTCGTAGTTGTTGGTTTGCTTGGCTTTGCCAAAAATAATTACAGCGTTAGACCCGCCAAAACCAAATGCATTACACATAACATAATTTTGGTTTGCTGACTTATCGTTTTTGTTAGCGAGTTTTATTTTAGGTAAGGTATCATCGTATGTTCCGTCATAGTTGTGCGGTAATAAAGATTTTTGTTTGTTAATCGTTTCATCTAAAAATGCAAGACAAAGTGCTGATTCCACTGCAGAAGATGCGCCAAGGCAATGGCCTGTAAGTGATTTTGTTGAGCTGCAAGGGACTTTGTCTTGGAATACTCTATAAACAGCGTTAGATTCCATTAAATCGTTGCTTACTGTACCTGTTCCGTGCAGATTTATGTAGTCTATATCTTGGGCATTGATATTTGCCTTTTTTAATGCTTCTTCTATAGCAACGGATGCTTGAACCCCTTCAGGGTCTGGCGTTGCACTGTGGTATGCGTCAGAAGTTTCTCCTATACCAAGGATTTGTATTCCTTTGTCGCTTTTTTCAAGAATAAACAATGCAGCTCCTTCACCAAGGTTTATGCCGTCTCTGTTTTTTGAAAATGGCTTACAAATGTCGTGGGTCATAACTTCGAGAGCATTAAAGCCAAATGATGGGGTTTTTGATATTGAATCAGAACCGCCGCAGAGTACAGCGTCACAGATTCCGTTTTCAATAAGCTTTACCCCCGTTGAGAAAGCTTTTATCCCGGATGTACAGGCGGTCGAAACTCCAGCGCAATAGCTATCGAGTTTTAAGTGTTCTTTTAAAAATATTGCAGGCGAGCCTATTTGAGAGTGGAATACATCTTTGCTTATCTCGTACTCATTTACTCCTGCATTTGTTGTTCCTATAACTACACCTATTCTTTTGTTGCCGTATTTTTTTATTAAATTGTCTATATCTGTTTGTATTTGGTTGCAACAGTGTAATAATAGTTCATTTGTTCGTGTGTTAAATTTTGGATTCTCTATTTTGGGTAATTCTTGCTTAACTTTGCCAAAGAAAAATTTTGTACCTTTAACAATACTGTCATCACAAGAGAAGACAGTCGAGTCCGCAATAAGAGCGTTGTTAAAGATTTCTTGTATATTAGTGCCAAGGTTGCATACAGCACTGTAAGATGTTATAGCAATATTTGTCATATTTGATATAATACTACCATGAATTTTGAAAAAGTTTTTTATATTTCTAATATAAATTTTGCAGATGAATCTAACGTGGATGTGTCTTTTTTACCAGCTATGGCAAGAAGAAAGCTTAGCTCTGTTGATAAAGCTGCTTTGTGTGTAATGAATAGCACATTTAATCAATCTGAATGTAAAGAACCTTTGATTATATTTTCTTCTCAATACGGAGAATTGGACAGATTGGATAAAATTATCTCTCAGTATCAGGAAGATAATGAAGTATCACCTTTTACGTTTAGTACTTCTGTTCATAATTCTATTGTAGGGCAGTTTTCTTTGTTAAACGGAATTAAAAAAAGTTATAACGCATTGGCTTCAGGTGATAACAGTTTAAGTATCGGGCTTTTGGAAAGCTTTATGTCTGCAAGTGACGAGAATGATGTTTTATATTGCTATGCGGACGCTTATAAAGAGATAAAAGCCTGTGCATTATGTGTTTCATTAAAACCGAGTGACGGTGCAATAAAAGTTTTGTTAAAACAAAATGATTGCGAAAAAACTTCTGCTAATGAGTTTTTAGATTTTAAAGGCTTTTGTGAAAATAAAGTTAACAGTTTTGCCTCTTATGACGGATTGTTTTCTGTTTTCAGAGGTGAAAGTTAGATGAAGTACTGGCGTTCGTTTGTTGTACTTTTTCTATTTTGTTTTTTTGGGGTAGGGTCTTTGATTTTGGGGCTTATTTATATCCCGTTGACAGGACTTTTTATAAAGCCTGAAAAAAGACGACCATTTTATTGTAATGTTGTTCATAATTTGTGGGCATTTTTTACAAATTTTATGCAAGTGATGGGAACGATAAAGCTCAATCTAGATAAAGAGACAGAAACTTCTTTAAAAAATACAAAAGGCTCGGTTATTGTTGCTAATCATCCGAGTTTTATAGATATAGTTTTGTTGATAGGTTTGATACCAAATTCTTTGTGTGTTGTGAAAAAAGCGGTAAAAAAGAACCCTATTATGAGTAATATTGCTACATCTGCTTATCTTATCAATGATGAAGATAATGAGTTGTTGAAGCAAGAAGCCACAAAGGCACTTAACAATGGTTTTAATGTGATAATCTTCCCTACAGGAACAAGGACTGTAGAAGGTGAGGATATGAAACTTCATAAAGGTGCTGTTTCTATAGCAATGTATGCTAATGCGCCTATTGTCCCTGTACATATTAGCTGCGATTATAAATTCCTTGCAAAGCACCAAAAAATATTAGATGCGGGAACAAAGCCCGTAAATTATTACTTAACGATGAATCAAACAATCAATATTGATGAATACAGAGAGCCTAATCTTGATGATACAAAACTGAGAAGGCGTTTAAATGCTATTGTTAAAGATAGAATAAGCCAATAAAACATTAATTGACTTTGGTTGCTGCTTACGCCATAATACTCTTATGGATAAAGATAATATTAGTCTGGAAGACGAATTAAAAGCATTTATAGTTGAAGCATTAGAGTTAGAAGACATTGACCCTTCTGATATCGAAACTGATGCTCCTTTATTTATTGACGGTTTGGGGCTGGATTCTATCGATGCTCTTGAACTTGGTATGGCTTTAAAGAAAAAATATAAACTTTCTTTGGGCAGCAATAAAGAAGAAAACAAAAAATATTTTTATTCTGTTAAAACTTTGGCAGATTTTATCAGAAATTCTCAAGTATAAGGTAGTGTGGTAAATGGCTCAATACACAAGAGATGAAATCTTTAATGTATTAAAAGATATATTGGTTAACGATTTTGAAATCGAACAAGACCAAATAGTTCCTGATGCCAACTTATTTGAGGATTTGGATTTTGACAGCATAGACGCTGTTGATTTGGCTGTAAGGCTTCAAGAATATACAAATCGTAAGATTTCTCCTGACAATTTTAAAGAAATTAGAACGGTTAATGATGTTGTTATAGCTGTGGAGCAGCTTCTTGCGTAGCATGTATTTGTTTGAGGCGGCTTCGCTTGTAAAAGAGGTACGCAAAGTACGAGTGATGCAAAGTCTAGCATTTTACGGAAGTGACCACATGCACTTGTTGCCTGTGCTGGACTTGTTGATAAAATCGGACTTGTTTATTGCACAGGTTCATTAAGTGGTCGGAGTCAGTTGACAATATGAAATTATTTAAAGACTGTTTTAAAAAATACGGATTTGTTTTTTCTACACTGTTTACGTTCGTTGTTATTGCGTTGTTCCATTTTACAAGGCTAAGTGGGCTTAAGCTGTATCCTGTAGTAATGAACTTTTGTATTTTTATGATGTTTTTTACTTCTGTATTTTCTGAAGAAACGATTATACAAAAATTTGCCAGACTATCTGAAGGCAAAGAGCTTGACCCTAAAACCAAAAACTACACAAAAAATCTCACTTATATATGGTGTGTTTATTTGTTGTTTCAGTTTTTGGTTTCATTTGCAACTTTGTTTATGTCTGACAAAGTTTGGATGATTTTTAACGGCTGTGTGTCATATATTTTACTGGGAATCTTTTTTGCTGTAGAATATGTTTTTAGAATCTTTTTTAAAAAAAGACACGGACTATGAACGTATTTGAGATTTTTCATACAAAAGAATTTGATACAAAGACTATTTTAAAAAGAAACGGCAAAGATTTATCTTTACAGGAGTTTAAAGAGTTTATTTCTGTAGCTGTTGATTTTTTGAACTCTCAAGGTCGCAAAAACGCTGTTGTTTTAAGCTCAGATGCGTTTGATTTTATTGTTTGGTTTTTTGCTTGTATTGCAGCAAAAAAAGAAATATTTTTGTTAACAGACTCATCAAAACTAAAGTATTTGGAGTTTGAGTATGTTCTTCTTGACAAAATTCTTGATAGAAAATGTGACAAAAATATTGAATATGACAAAATAGACTGTCATAAGGTGAGCATTAACTTTTTTACATCAGGTTCTACCTCTAAGCCTAAAATGATAACTAAGACTTTGACTAATACTATTATTGAAGCAGAGGATGTTTTTGCAGAGTTTTTATCTGATTATAAAAATCCGTTGAGGGTTTTAACTTCTACAAAATCTCAACATATGTTTCCGTTTATTTATTATTTTATTTTGCCGTTGGTTTATTGCGAAAAACTTTTAATGGATACAACAGATGTTTGTTACCCTGATGATGCAGATTTTAAAGACAGTGTGTTTGTTTCAACCCCATCGTTTTTAGAAAAATTTGAAAAGTATAATGTAAAAAACGAGTACTCTCCTTATGTGATTTTTACTGCCGGGGCAAAGATTAAGGATAGTGTACGTAAATATTTAGAACAAGAAAGCACCGTAATTGATATTTATGGCAGTACAGAAACAGGTACTGTAGGTTTTAAAAGACATTCCTCAGAAAATGCTTTGACTTGTATAAATAGAGTTGAGATAGAACCTGATGAAAATTCTCAGATTGTAGTAAAATCTCCATACTTTATAGAAACAAGCTGTACTTTAGGTGATATAGTAAATATTGTTGACAAAAAGAGTTTTATTTTGATGAATAGAGCAGATAGAATACTAAAAATTCAAGAAAAACGTATTTCCGCACCGGAGGTAGAGGAGATTGTACAAAAAAACAGTTTTGTACAAGAGTGTTATTGTTTTAAATCAGCAGAAAAATTGGCTTGTGCTGTTGCTCTTTCTAAAGAGGGAATTGATTTCTTTTTTGAGAACGGTTTTTGTTACACAAAGATTACTTCGTACTTAAAAAATTATCTTAACGGCAAAGTTGAGATTGTTCCTCAAAAATGGAAGTTTTTATACGAAATTCCAAAAACAGTAACAGGAAAAATTGATAAAGCTAAAATTGAACAGATTTTTGCTACAAACGTATCTATGCCTTTTGTTTTTGATGTAAAAAAAGATTCTGACTATGTTGAGTACGGGGTAGTATTCCCAAAAAGTTGTAATTTTTTTGAAGGACATTTTACAAACTTCCCTGTATTGCCTGGGGTTGTTCAGTTGTATTTTGCAAATTATTTTGCTCAAGAGGCTTTTGACGTAAAAGTAAGCACAGAATCTGTTAAAAAAATCAAGTTTTCTAAAATAATAAAGCCTGATGAAAAATTGACTTTGATATTTGAAAAAAAAGGTAATTCTATAACTTATACTTATAAAAAAGACGAACAAATCTGTTCGGGTGGGGTGATGACTGTAAATGAAAAAGATTGAGACCGAGTTTAAAATAAAAGTTGAGTTTTACGACATAGACCCTATGAATGTTGTTTGGCACGGAAACTATGTCAAATTTTTAGAAGCTGCAAGATGTGATTTTTTGTCTAAGTTGGATTGCACTTATATGGATATAAAAGACGAGGGGTTTGCTTATCCTGTTGCTAAAATGGAGATGAAGTTTATTAGCCCTTGTGTGTTTATGCAAAATCTTGTTGTAAAAACTTGTCTTGAAGAAGTAGAGCCTTCGCTAAATTTTAAATATACTATTTATGACGAAAATACAGGCGAAAAATTATTCAGCGCAAAAACAATGCAAATTTGTGTTGATATAAAGACAAGAAAAACAGTTTATAACGCTCCAAAAATATTGTTAGAAAAGATTGAAAACTATGAAGGCTAAATTATTTTTTATATTGGTATTTACGTTTGTTTTAACTTCTGTCTCTGTTTATGCTGACAGTGTTTTTAATCATAAGGCTTCAGCTAAATACGTGGCAGAAAACTTGCCTGCTTTTTCTGATTCTTCTTGCAAATTTACTCAGGAAAAATCAATGAGAAATAATTCTACAGGTGAGATAAAGCTAAAATCAGGCGGAAATTTTAAGTTTGAAAAAGACAAAGGTGTTACTTTTGAAACTTTGTACCCTGTCAAGTCTGTTGCTTCTTATACCTCTGCTCAAAATAAACAGGTAAGCTCTATAATAAAAGCTATTGCAAACAAAAATTACACCTATCTTGAAAGAAATTTTGATATTTATTTTCAAAAAAATAACGCTAAAGTCTGGGAGTTAGCACTAAAACCTAAAAAAGATAATAAGGCTTCAGCGCAACTTAAGTCTATAACTATTAAAGGTCAAAGAGTTATAGAATATATGGTAATAGACACGCTAAACAGTAAAACATCAATTCACTACACGGATTGTAAATAATGAAAATAATTTTTAATAATATTTTTAGAATATTGTTTGTTGCGGCAATTTTACTGTTGTCAGTTTTCGTATTCTTTCACCCCAAAAAGACAGAAACAAATATTTTAAAAGCCGTATTATCTAACAGCAAAAATGACGAAATCCTTGTCGATTTAAGTAAACGACAAGCCGGCAGGATAAATGTGATATTTGAAAGTTCTTCTTCGGAAGCTATAGAATCTGTTTATAAAACTTTTTTTGAAAAACTTGATAAAAATGCCTTTTACACAAATGATGTTAATGTAGGTGGTGTTTTAAGCACTTACAAACAATATCACGGCAATATTTTATCTTATAAAACTGCGGATTTAATTAAAAATAAACAATATGAAACCGTTGAACAACAAGCTTTTGAAAGGCTGTATAACCCTATGGGCTTGAGTATTTTGCCTATTGAAGATGATCCCTTTCTTTTGTTTGATGATTTTGTAAAAAGTTTGGGTTCGTCAAAAGAGTCAGGGCTTACTGAGCTGGATGGGAAATACTACGAAACAGCAGAATTTAATTTAAAAAAAGAACTTGCTCTATCTCCAACATTATTAAATATTGAGATGAAAAAGCTTGTTGAATTGAAAGATTCATTATCTGATAAAGAAACTCAAATATATCTTGCAGGATCGCCTGTACATACTTATTTTGCAAGTTCAAAATCAATGAGAGAGATAAATTTGATTTGTATAATATCTTCTCTTTTTATTATTTTGTTATGCAAATTTTATTTTAATTCCTTTAAAATCCTTATACCGATAGGAATAAGCCTTGCATTGGGAATGTTTACAGGATACATTGTTACTTCGTGTTTGTTTGATTCAATACACATTTTAACGTTTGTTTTTGCCTCAACCCTCATCGGTATTTGTGTAGATTACTCGCTTCATTATTTTGCTCATAACAAAGATTTAAAACTCATAATGCCAAGTCTTACACAAAGCCTTTTAACTACAGTTTGCGCTTTTTTGGTGCTTCAGTTTTCTAATATAGAGTTGTTAAAGCAGATTTCTGTTTTTACCGTGACAGGGCTTATATGCGTGTATCTTTTTGTCGTTTTGTTTTATCCTCTCATTTGCAAAAATATTGTTCTTTGTGAGATTAAACAACTAAAACTTAGACCCATTGATAAAAAACAAAAAGCTATGTTGTTGGCAGTTGCTGCTATTGTTATTTTTGCAGGGATGTTTAATATAAAGTTTAATGACGACATAAAAGATATGTATGTGCCGCCAAAAGACCTTGCTAATGCTGAAAAATTGTACGCAAAACTTTCTGATACAGGTTTTGATTACAATTTTGTTGTAATCAACGGGGATGACGAACAAACGCTTTTGCAAAAGGAAGAACAAATTGCTCAGCAACTTGTTAAAAATGATATTGATTTTTATTCGTTGAGCAAGTTTGTGCCTTCTATCAAAAGACAAGAAGAAAACCGACAACTTATCAATACGCTTTATAAAAATTCTTTAAAGTCCTATGCTCAATTTTTATCAGCAGACGCTGTAAAAAAACTTTTTACGGTTAGTACTGACAAAGGCTTTTTGACGGTTGATAAGCTTGATATGCCGATGTTGAAAGACTTTTTAATCGATAAAAATACTTCGATAATGATAATAAATGGCGATGTCAAAAGCATTGATTTAAAAAATTCAAAAGTTATTAATCTGAAAAATGATATTTCTCAAAAGGTTAGACATTTTAGACAGGCATGTATGTTATTATTTGCTCCTGCGGCGTTGTTGCTTTTTGTGATTTTGGCTTTTATTTACAAGCCTAAAAATGCCTTAAAAATTATTGCTCCGTCTATTTTGGGGGCTTTGTTTTCAATCGGCTTGATAGGTGTGTTTAATCAAAGCTTGAACCTTTTTCACATACTGGCAATGTTTTTGATAATAGGTTTTAGTATGGATTATTCAATTTTTAGGTTTAACGGTAGCGCAGACAGCAATTCTAAATCGGCTGTATTGATTTCTTGTGCTACGAGTGCTTTTTCGTTTTTGTTGCTTTCTATGACAAGCTTTAAGTTGATTAGCTCGTTAGGGTTCATATTGTGTGTTGGGCTTTTGAGTTCGTATATTTTAAGCATTTTACTTATATCAAAAATCTCATCAGTGCAAACACTTAAAGAATAGTCTTTTCTAAAAATAAAACTTTGCATTGTCTTTGGCTCTTTTTGAAGCTTTATTTTTGCTTCGTATTGCGTCCAGAGTTGATAAAATGTGGTCTTATCTTTGTTTGGCGGGGTAAGTTTGTAATAATCAAAAAGCTTTATAAAATTTCTTTCTTTCATTAATTCTAAGTCTATGCCAGTTTCTGATTTATCAAAAACAGCCATAACATAATTTTTTGAATGAGTTAGACTAAACTTCACGGGTGAATCAGTCACATAAGGCTTTTTGTTGTTTAACAAAATGTCGAGGTTAGACAAGCTGTGTTTATTTTTTAGAACATATTTTATAAGAAAACGTCCGAGACAAAATTCGGTTTTTCTTTTTTGAGAACCGAAACTTTTGCCTTCCATAAAAGCTTCAAGCGACATATGTTCAACATTGTTCAAAAACTCTTCAATATTAATGAAATAGATTTCCATGGTATAATTTTAATGGAATTATGGAAGAAAAATCAATAAAAACTGCATATAGAAGAGACAGAAAAAAGAAAACGTCTAAGGTTGAAATTTTGACAGAAGCTCAAAAGATTGCTTTTGCTCCGATGACTTTTCAGGTTGTAGCATCTTTGTTGGATTTTAATATCCTTCAAACATTGAGCGAGCAGTCAATGACTCGTGAACAGGTAATGAAAAAATGCAACCTGTCAAAATATACAGTTTATACTCTGTTTGACGCTGCGTTGTGTGCGGGTATTTTGAAAAAAGATGATAATTGGATATTTTCTAATACCGAGTTAGCAGAAGCCTTTTTGCTTGACCCTATGACTGTTGCGAACTTCAATTTTGTAAAAGATGTTTGCTACCTTGGGGCTAACGAACTTAAACAATCATTTGAGCAGAGCGCGCCTGTAGGATTGCAAAAACATTTTATAAATTCTAAAACAATTTATGAAATTTTGCCTAAATTGCCTAAACAAATGCTCAAAAGTTGGTATGATTTTGACCATTATTATTCTGATACTTGTTTTGAAGAAGTATTAAAAATTATTTTTAAAGATGACCCGGAAGAAATTTTTGATATAGGCGGCAATACCGGAAAATTTGAAAATGCTTGTCTTGCATACAACAAAGACTGTAAAATAACCCT
>CALVEI010000035.1 GCA_944326515.1 Candidatus Gastranaerophilales bacterium
CCTTTGAATACCCCACCTGTGTGGAAAGTTCTCATTGTAAGCTGTGTACCAGGTTCACCGATTGACTGAGCAGCGATAATACCAATTGCTTCACCAACATCAACCATTCTTTGAGTAGTCATTGCCCAACCATAGCATTTACGACATACACCGTATTCTAATGCACAAGTTAAAGCAGAACGAACTTTAAGTTCATGAAGCTCAAGAGAATCAATTTTTTTGATATCTTCTCTGTCCATTGTTGTACCGGCTGGAACAACTACGTTTCCTTCAGCATCTTTAATATCTTCTGCAATTGTTCTTCCTAAAAGTCTTTCTTTTAATGGAGCAACAACTTTGTCACCATCTTTGATATCTGTCATAGTGATAAATTTAGTTGTATGACAGTCATCTTCTCTAATAATTACGTCTTGAGCAACGTCAACCAAACGTCTTGTCAAATAACCAGAGTCAGCTGTTTTCAACGCAGTATCAACAAGACCTTTACGTGCACCGTATGATGAAATGATGTATTCTGTAACTGACAAACCTTCTTTAAAGTTAGATTTAATCGGCAAGTCGATGATTTGGCCTTGTGCGTCTGCCATCAAACCACGCATACCAACAAGCTGTGATACCTGTGATAAGTTACCTCTCGCACCAGAGAATGCCATCATATAAACCGGGTTCAATCTGTCAAAGTTTTCAACTACTTGTTCTGTTAATTTAGCAGTTGTTTCTGACCAAGTGTCGATTACCTTAGTATATCTTTCTACTTCAGTAATTTCACCTTTTAAATAGCGGTTTGTTGATTTTTCAATTTCTTTTTCTGCTTCTGCAAGCATTTCTTTTTTAGTTGGAGGAACGCTCAAGTCGCTGATAGAAATTGTAGTACCTGATTTTGTTGCATATCTATAACCAAGGTTCTTTAAGCTGTTAGCCAAGCTGGCAGCTTTTGAACCGCCGTACTCGAGGTAAACCTGAGCAAGAAGGTTATTCAATGCTTTCTTGTTCATTACTTGGTTAATGAACTCCATTGTTTTCTTATTATGTTTGTGAATTAATGTATCCATTTTTTCTTTTCTTCCCTTAGTTTTTTTGTACATCTGAGGATTTTTCAGTGTCGGATTTTTAGGGGAATAAAAACTTCCCCGTTTTAAAATCCATTATGAAGAAAGTGCCTTTCTTACTGTTTCGTTAAAGATGATTCTACCAACTGTAGTTTCAATTCTTTCACCTTTTTCGTCTCTTACAACGATTTTGTCGTGAAGATCGATAACCTTAGCTTCTAATGCAGAAATTGCATCAGCAAAGCTGTAGAAGTATCCTTTAACTTCATCGTTACCATCATGGTTTTTCAAAATAGTCAGATAGTACATACCCAATACCATATCCTGAGTAGGAGTAATGATAGGTTTACCTGTAGCAGGAGCCAAAATGTTGTTTGTTGCTAACATCAACATTCTTGCTTCTGTCTGAGCTTCAATTGATAACGGAACGTGAACAGCCATTTGGTCACCGTCGAAGTCAGCGTTGAATGCTGTACATACGAGAGGGTGAAGTTGGATTGCTCTACCTTCAACAAGTTTAGGTTCAAATGCTTGAATACCTAGTCTGTGAAGAGTAGGAGCACGGTTCAATAGTACAGGATGTCCGTCGATTACCTCTTCTAAGATATCCCATACAACCGGCTCAGAACGTTCGATTTTCTTTTTAGCTGATTTGATGTTTTGTACCAAACCACGTTCAATTAATTTATTAACAACGAAAGGTTTAAACAATTCGATAGCCATTTCTTTCGGCAAACCGCATTGGTTAAGGTGCAAGCTAGGACCTACAACGATAACTGAACGGCCTGAGTAGTCAACACGTTTACCCAACAAGTTTTGTCTGAAACGACCTTGTTTACCTTCGATGATATTTGATAATGATTTCAACGGTCTGTTGTTTGGACCAACAACAGTTCTACCTCTTCTGCCGTTGTCGATAAGAGCGTCAACAGCTTCTTGAAGCATACGTTTTTCGTTTCTTACGATGATTTCAGGAGCACCCATTTCAAGCAATCTTAACAAACGATTGTTTCTGTTAATAACACGTCTGTACAAATCGTTTAAGTCAGATGTTGCAAAACGTCCACCATCCAACTGTACCATAGGTCTTAAGTCAGGAGGTGTAACAGGAAGTACATCCATAATCATCCAAGTCGGTTCTGTATTTGAAGCAATTAAAGATTCGATTAATCTTAATCTCTTAATTAACTTAGCTCTTTTTTGAACAGATCCGCCTGCTTGAGCGAGCTCGCCTCTGATTTCTTCAACAAGCTCAGTCATATTAATTTCGCCAAGAAGTTCTTTGATAGCTTCAGCACCGATACCTACTTTTAAAGCAGATTCTTCGTTTTCCATGATGAAGTCTTCATATTCTTCTTCTGACAATAATTGATATTTCTTAAATCCTGAATCAGCAGGGTCAATTACAACATAGTTGTTGAAATAAATAACTTGTTCAAGATCCTTTAAAGACATATCTAAAAGTAAGCCAAGGTAAGAAGGAATACCCTTCAAGAACCAAATGTGAGAAACAGGAGCAGCCAATTTGATGTGACCCATTCTGTGTCTTCTTACTTTTGAATCGGTAACTTCAACGCCGCAACGTTCGCAGATGATACCTTTATGTCTTACTCTTTTATACTTACCGCAGAAACATTCCCAGTCCTTTGTAGGCCCAAAGATACGTTCACAGAACAAACCGTCTCTTTCAGGTTTCAAAGTTCTATAGTTGATTGTTTCCGGCTTTGTAACTTCGCCGTATGACCATTTCAGTATACGCTCCGGAGAAGCGATACTGATTCGTATATAGTCAAAATAATCTATACTTGTAGACAATGTTTTTTCTCCTTATTTTCTCACTATTTATCAATTAATAATAAATAGTCAAATTGTTACGTTGTCGTGAGGCCATTTTCTTTAGTTCGCTCTAGCTCACTAAGAAAAGAAGGCTATTCTTTAAATGATGTAGGTGTTTCAAAGAAGTTGATATTCAACAGCTCTGAATCGATATCTGACAATGTTCTCTTAGCTGAAGATTTTCTCAAATCATCAGTATCAGACATCAAGTCAACTTCTTCACCGCCTTTTTTAGCAACAGTGATATCCAAACCGATAGATTGAAGTTCTCTTACGAGTACTTTGAATGATTCCGGAATACCTGGTCTTGGGATGTTATCACCTTTTACGATTGCTTCGTATGCTCTTGAACGTCCGTTAACATCATCTGATTTGATAGTTAACATTTCTTGAAGAGTATAAGCAGCACCGTAAGCTTCTAATGCCCATACCTCCATCTCACCGAATCTTTGACCACCGAATTGAGCTTTACCACCCAATGGTTGTTGTGTAACGAGTGAGTATGGACCTGTGCTTCTTGCGTGAATTTTGTCATCTACAAGGTGAACAAGTTTCAATACGTATGTCAAACCAACAGCAACTGGTCTGTCAAATGGTTCACCGGTTCTACCGTCGATAAGTCTAACCTTACCGTCTTCGCCAACCCAATCAACACCTCTTGCTTTGATACCTTTAAGAAGTTCTTCTTTGGTAACTTTTTCTGACATACCGTCACCATACATTTCATCAAATGATGGTGCTTCGTAGTGTGTTTGGTTCAAGTATGCAGCCATACCTAACAAGTTTTCGTAAGTTTGACCTACGTTCATACGAGAAGGTACACCAAGTGGGTTTAACACAACATCAACCGGTGTTCCATCTGGCAAGAACGGCATATCTTCTTTAGGAAGAATTCTTGAAACAATACCTTTGTTTCCGTGACGACCTGAAAGTTTGTCACCAACAGAAACTTTACGTTTTTGAGCAATGTAAACTCTGATAACAGTGTTTGCTCCTGGTGGCAATTCATCACCTTTTTCACGGTCGAATACTTTAACGTCGACAACACGACCGCCTTCACCGTGAGGAACTCTCAATGAGTTATCTTTTACGTCTCTTGCTTTTTCAGCAAAGATTGCTCTTAATAATTTTTCTTCTGGTGGGTGTTCAGATTCACCTTTTGGTGTAACTTTACCTACCAAAATATCATCTGCATAAACTCTCGCACCGATTCTTACGATACCTCTTTCGTCCAAGTGACGTAAAGATTCTTCAGAAACGTTCGGAACTTCTCTTGTGATTTCTTCAGGTCCGAGTTTTGTTTGACGAGCGTCTATTTCTAATTTTTCGATGTGAACAGAAGTAAAGATATCATCGTAAACGCATCTTTCAGAAAGCAAGATAGCATCCTCGTAGTTATAGCCTTCCCAAGGCATATAAGCGAGAAGAACGTTCTTACCTAATGAAAGCTCACCCATATTTGTAGATGCACCGTCTGCGATAACATCACCTGCTTTAACCTCATCACCGTCTCTTACGATTGGTTTTTGGTTAATACAAGTATCTTGGTTACTTCTTACATATTTCATTAATTGATATCTGTGAAGTTTATTTGCTTTATCTCTGATATAGATTTCTTCACCGACAACTTTTTCAACTGTACCGTCAACATCAGATACAACAACCATACCTGAGTCTTTTGCAGCTCTCTTTTCAAGACCTGTACCTACTACAGGACGATCTGTGATAAGAAGAGGTACAGATTGACGTTGCATGTTAGATCCCATCAATGCACGGTTTGCGTCATCGTGTTCAATGAACGGAATCAAAGATGTAGCAACAGAGAAGATTTGGATTGGAGATACACCGATGTAGTCAACTCTGTTTGCTTCTGACATTGCGAACTCTGATCTGTAACGTACAGGTACGTATGGGTATTTGATGCTCTTATCAGGGTTCAACTCAAGGTCAGCAGGAGCGATACGTAAGTTATCTTCTTCATCTGCTGTCAAGTAGTGAACTTCATCCGTTACAACACCATCTTTAACAGCAAAGAATGGTGATTCGATAAAGCCATAATCATTAACTTTAGCGTGAGTAGCCAAAGAGCCGATAAGACCTGCGTTCGGACCTTCTGGAGTTTCTACAGGACAAATACGTCCGTAGTGAGAAGGGTGAATATCACGAACTGCAAATCCAGCTCTTTCTCTAACAAGACCGCCAGGTCCTAATGCAGAAATACGTCTTTTGTGAGTCAATTCTGCAAGAGGGTTAATTTGGTCCATGAACTGAGATAATTGAGATGAACCAAAGAACTCTTTTAATGAAGCTACTAAAGGTTTAGTGTTCAACAAGTTCAATGGTGTCAATGTATCAGAATCTTGAAGAGTCATTCTTTCTTTAACAATTCTTTCGATTCTTGAAAGACCAACTCTGAATTGGTTTTGTAACAACTCACCTACAGAACGAATTCTTCTGTTACCGAGGTGGTCGATATCATCGATAGAACCTTCGTCATAAGTTAAGTTGATTAAGTATTCGATTGAAGCTACCAAATCCTGAATAGTAATTGTTCTTTGAGTTTCAGGAAGGTTTAAGTTCAATTTTTTGTTTAATTTATAACGACCTACACGACCGATATCGTATTTCTTTTCATCAAAGAAACGAGCTTCTAAAATAGAACGTCCGCCAGCAGCAGAAGCAGGATCGCCAGGTCTCAATTTTTTGTAGATTTCGATTAAAGCATCATCAGTTGTTTCTGTTGTATCTTTATCAAGAGTCTTTTTCAAGAACTCAGCGTGAGTAAAGAGGTTTTCCATTTCAGAAACAGTGATACCCAATGCTTTAAGCAATGTAGTAGCCAAGATTTTTCTGTTTTTATCAATCTTAACGTAAATTACATCGTTAGCATCGGTTTCGATTTTTAACCAAGCACCTCTGTTTGGAATAAGAGTTGCGTTATATAAACGTTTACCGGTTGGAGAAATTTCACGTTTGAAATATACACCAGGAGAACGAACGATTTGAGATACGATAACACGTTCTGCACCGTTTACAATGAAAGTACCTTTGTCTGTCATTGTAGGGATGTCGCCGATATATACTTCTTGTTCTTTAATTTCACCGGTATCACGGTTAACAAGTCTTACCATTACACGAAGTTGTTTTGCATAAGTAGCGTCGTGGATACGAGCTTCTTCAACTGTGTATTTTGGGTTATCGAAGGTATAGTTAGGAAGGAAGTGCAACTCCAAACGACCTGTATAGTCTTTGATTGGAGAGAATGAAAGTAATTCTTCCTTTAAGCCTTCTTTTAAAAACCATTCAAAAGAATTCTTTTGAACTTCGATTAAGTCAGGTAAATCATCCAATCTGGTATTTGGAATACCCATTGGTGTTACTCTGGTTGCTAGTTGTTTTGTCGACATTTATTTACCTCGCTAAATGTGGCGTACTACATTAAATTTTTTGTAAACTGTTATTAAATTTTCGGGCATAGACTCCGCATGCCAAACGCCCTTGGACTCTAATTTTTATATGAATTTGTAATTACAATATATTTTCACCTATATCTAACCATTATATAATCTTATTTGCTAAAACATGCCCGTCAAGAAAAACACCGTTTTGGCGTTTTTTTGTGAAACATTTTTTAATATTATTTAACAAAATTGTTACATTTGGTTTCAAATCATTGTTATTACTGAAAAGACCTGTCAAGTGTACTAAATGATAATATTTATTATGTACAAATAATTGATAAATTATTTCTGCTATTAAAGGGGGGTACAGGGGGAATCCCCCTGTTGTAACCTCGACTAGAAACAATTATGTTTTGAAAAGATTTTGGCCGTAGCTTGTCACGGCAAAATCTTTGATAAAACATTTTACTGTTTCTTTTGATAAGCGCCGGTTTCTTTCTTTTGGTTCGTTTTCTTTCTTTGCCTGCGCAATACAAAGAAAGAAAATGAACATACAAATAAACTGTTTGAAATGATTCTCTGTAAGATAAATTTTTTTCTTTGTTCATTTCTTTCTCTTTTTTGCGACGAAAAGAAAGAAAACTATCTAAAAAACAGATTATTTGTTTTTATATGTTCATTTTTTCTTTTTGTTGCGACGCAAAAAGAAAAAACGAACCAAAAAAGAAAAACTCGCTGTATCAAAAAACACTGTAGGATTTTAAAGTAAATTTTGCATCCACTTCACTTTGTTACGGTCTGTCAAAATTCACTCTAAAATCTGACAGTGTTTAACCAAACTTACAACGGCAAAGCCGTCTTGCACTACGTGCGCAGCTTTGCTGCATTATTTAATTCTAACCTCTGACCGTTGTGCAATGAATCACAGAAAGTTATTTAAACAATTACAAACGAGGTACTGTCTGAGGCACGGGGAATTATTTGTATCATATTCGTTTTTTGTACTTTAGCAATTTTATGTGCCGAGTTGCCGAGTCGGGTTTAAATTACTTTCTGTATGAATGGAACAGCAGGTCGGGAGCTTTTGGTACTTTTGTCGGTACAAAAGTACGTAAAAAAATAAAAATAAAACAATTGTACAGCCGTATTACTGCTTACGCAGTTTATTTATTGGTGCAAGACAAGCATTTAACTATGTATTCTATGAATTTTACATAATAGATATTATCATTACCTAAGCTCTGAATACTTAACAAGCTCAGACAATTGCCCGTTCCACTCATTATTCCATTTATCAATCAAAACATCAGCAGGCGTAATTTTTTTATCAACAAAAGTTTTTATAGGCACAAGATATTTTTCTTCGCCTTGATTAAAAGACTTCAAACTTTGATACGAAATATCAACAATTTCCTTGGCCAAATCAGCCAGCGAAAGATGTTTAATTTTCATATCTAAACCGTGTTGCGGAGCTTTTCTTCTGATATATTCAAAATCAAAATAAGTAAATCTTTTTAAAACATCATTAACTGCATCCAAAGCAGATTTGTTATAGATTATACCTTTCCAAAAAGCAGGCACAGAACATATTAAATTCGAACGTTGGTTGTCGTGGTTTCTTATTTCGATATAAGATTTCAAACGAACATCCGAAAAATACAGGCTCAAATGAGTTTCCCAGTCATTTTTTTGAGCAAAAAATCCTTCATAACCCTGTTTCATAAACTGCCTAAATGTAAGATTGTTAACCTTAATTGCAGTATTAACGCCATTGATTTCACGTTCGATAAAAATCATAGGCACATCAAGCAGAATTTGCGCATATTGAGCAAAAGAAAACTCGCCTGAAAAAACTTTTGCGCTAACCAATCCGCAACGGTCATTGTCTGTATCAAGCCAGCTTAATGCACGATTGGATTTATATTTTGTGAGTCGTCCGTTGCGAATAGGAGAATTTGAATAAACAGCACTGATGATAGGAGAAAGCTTTAATGCAGTTGCAAACTTTTTCATAGCATCTTGTTCGTCAGCATAATCAAAACTAGCCTGAATACCGGCCGTTTCTCTCATCATAATCAGAGGCTTTTTCGCGACTGTAGGAAGATACTTTGTCATATACACATATCTTTTTTTAGGGATAATACTAATGTTTTTATAAGTTGAAACAGGCTGTATCCCATACCCTAAAAATAAAACGCCTTGGTCTTTTGCTATATCAGAAGTGAATTTGTTGTAACTATTTATGGCTGCTGAAATTTTATCAATACTATCTGACGGATACAAACTAATTTCTGTTTGTGAGCCTGGCTCAAGTGTAACTGTTCCATTTTTACCCAACAGCCCTAAAATAGCGTTATTTTCACTTATACTGTCTTGCCAATCATTACTTTTGCTTTTTAAAGATTGCAAAATTTTCGCCACTTGAAAATAAGGAGCAGCAGAAAAGTCTTTTTCCAAAACAGGTAACTTTTCAAACTCGACACCTACTCGTTTTTGAGTGATGTCATCTTGAGATTTTACGCCTGAAAAAAAGATTTCTGTTAACTGATTTTCATCAGTCAGCATATTTAATCTATTGTCGCAGTTGTCGCCTCGAACCTTCGAGCCGCCACTGCTCACCTTTTCAAGGTGACACTCCAAAAATTCGTTCTCGTCTTCCTCTCGCAAAAACTGACTTTTAGTCTGCTTTTGCTCGGCAGAGTACTCCTTATCAAGAATTTTTCTCGGACAATTTTTTTCAACATTTATTAAAGACTGTTTTAGCATACTGATGCGGGGATTTTTCCTTGTTTTAATTCTATAAGTTCTATTAGTTTGTCCATTAATTTATCTTGGAAATTTTCATTGTTGTGAGCGTTAATTTCACGAATAAAATAGCAAGGACTTGTTACGTTTACTTCCATAATCTTGCCGTCTGCAACATCCAAACCAACCATGTAAAGCTCAACAGAATTGAGATATTTTGCCACTTCTTGTGCCATTTTTTTCTCATCTTCAGTAAGCTTTGCGGTTTGAAAATACTTGTCAGAATGAACACTAAATTTAAAGTCATCTTTACCAGGAAGCTTTGTAATACATTCGTCAAAGACGTGTTCACCAACAATCAAAATACGTTTGTCACCTTTTACAGCCCCTTCAAGATACTCTTGTACCATAACCATAGTTTTACCTTCATTAGTAAGGTTTTTAATTATGGCATTAATATTGCGTTCTTCTGTATCAAGATAATACACACCGCTGCCAAAGCATCTGTTAAGAGGTTTGATTATGGCTTTTTTATGTTCTCTGACAAAGTCTTTTATCTTATCTGAGTCAGCTGTAACGATATTTTGAGGTGCAAACCTATTGAAATAATTTAGGTGAAATTTTTCATTAAAGTTTTTAATTGCAACTGGGTTGTTTATCATAACAGTACGTTCTGTATCAACATAATCAAAGACGTTGCAAGCGTTTATGTAGTCAATATCAACAGGTGGATCAGGTCTAAAGAAAACAACATCAAAATGTTCTATAATGTACTCTTTAGGTGTTTCTTTTTTATAAAAGATATTATTATCTTTAAGATAAACTTCATAGCAAATTGTCTTTGCTACATCGTTTTCTGTAAAAAGCTTATTTTTAACAGTGATGAAAACTTCAAAACCTCGCTGTAATAGTTCTTTGATAATCCAAAAGTTTGTTACTAAGTCGTTAAACTCAAAATATTTGAGTTCTAAATCATCGATGACAAATAAAACTGTTTGCTGTAATTGAGTCATAAATTGCTCCCCATTACATAAAACTATACCAATTAAAGTAAAAAATACAATGATATGATATGATTAACCTGTAAGGTTATTTACATTTTAAGGAGACTACATTTATGAAAATTTTACACGCAATGATAAGAGTAAAAGACATTGATGCGTCTTTGAAATTTTACACAGAGCTTTTGGGCTTACAAAAAACTCACGAAATTAAACTTGAAGATTGTATATTACACTTTTTAAAAGGAGAAGACGGAGATTTTGAAATAGAGTTAACCCAAAACTTTGAAAATCCAAAAGACGGTTACACAAACGGAAACGCATTCGGACATTTTGCCGTAGAAACAAAAGATATGGATGAGTTTGATAAAAAATTCAAAGCGTTTGGCGGAGAATATCTCTATGAACCATTTGTTATGGAAGAAGCTCAATCAAAAATAGCGTTTATTAAAGACCCTGACGGAAACGAAATAGAAATTATTCAAAATTTATAGAAAAAAGGCAGTTTAAAAACTGCCTTTTGTTTTTATCTACTTATAATAAAAAAGCCGATTATATTACCGGCCTTTTAGATTTGGAAATCCGTCCAAATCTCCTCCCAAAAATTTTTCTCAACAATTTATTTATTGATATTATTAAACCATTGAAAGTGTCATTTGTACAGCATTTTGATGGCATGGGAAAGTAACATTTTTTTTACAATCATGAATACCCGCTTCTCATCATGGTTTTCATGATTTTAGTCCATGTAACATTTGTTAATATATCGAGTTTTTATAGTGCAAAAATTACACTTGTTACTTTAAAACTCTTACTTTTTAATTTTATAAATCTTAAATTCTGAAGGTTTTAGCTCGCCAAAATGCAAAGAATTTTCCGGTTTTGAAAACTTCACTTCTTCAAACGCACCACAGCCAATTTTTTCATTATCTTTATAAACGTATTCAGAAACTATTGAATAATCGCAAGGCATTTGAACAGTCTTGTCGTAGACATTTTGCCCCTCTTTAATGTAAGTATTTGAAAAACCATCATCGTGATTTTCCGTAACTTTTTCAGTCGGCGCATTATAATTTGCAACAACAAGCAAAGACTCTTTAAGAGGGTCTTTAGAAACTAACCAGCTGACAAAGCCGTCATCATCTTGGTTTATAATTTCTGCTTCACCCTCACGAGTTAAAACATTTTTTAGCGCAAAGTTATTTATCGCATTGAATTTGTTAAAGAATTTGTAATCTTTAGCTCTCGGCATAGAAACCTCTGACCCGATTACACTTTCTATACCTGTTTTAGTAAACGACTCATCTCCGTCAATAAACATAACAGGCCTTTGAGCATTTCTGCCACCAGGTAAAAACTTATACTTAAACCATTTAAACAAAGCACCTTCTGCTCCGAGTTGACCGGGGTATTGGTCAATAGCACGGAATTCACCGTCTTGGTTGTTATAACTTTTTAATATAGAAAGATTTCCGTATGTTGTATCAGGGTTAGCAATATTAAACTGCTCAAGTTCTTGGTTATCACACACAATAGCTTGAGGATTTTTAGAGAACTGAGAAATTATATCATTACCCCACAATACATCAAAAGCCATATCCTTATGATATTCTTTGTAATATTTGTCCCAAAGCATATATTCAGCAAGAGTAGCAAAGTGAGAAATAGTCTCTTTTAGTTCTTTATTAGCTCTGCCCAAAACAACTCTCGGCGCACGATAACTTATCGGAACACCGTCTTTTTCAGAAACTTCATCAACAATGTGGTCAATGTGATCAACTCTAAAACCGTCAAAATTGTAATCGCTTTGCAATTTTTTGAGATAATCCACATACATATCAATTACGGGTTTATTGTACTCACCAGACTCAAGATATACAAAATAGTACGGTGTTTGACAATCAAGGTTTGCAAAATGAGTTACATCCTCACCTTTGTAATCAAAATGTTTAAACACAGGATAATCTCCTGTTTCAGACATCTTATCAAACACAGGAGTACCGGCTGAGCACCAAGCGCCACCAGGAGCAGGCCACAAGCCTTCATTTATAAGAGCTTGGATAGTTTCGCCTTGCTTAGTGATAGAATCTTCAGTAAGCTTTTCTGACGGTTTATATCCGTTTAGCTCTGCTGTAATATCTTTTGCTCTTGTATGAATTTCTGCTTGAGAATTTCTTTTCATCATCGCATCAGAAAATTCTTTTTTCTTAGGAGCAATAATCTCATCAAATCTGTTATAAATAACCTGATAATGTTCTGAAAGGTCGTTAGAACCTTTTTTAAGAGTAGATTTATAGATATCTCTTACAATTTCCGCATCTTCCTCATCAAATTCTTCTTTAACGATATCAAAAGCTTTATCAACTTCTTTTTCTATTTGTGAGATAAGTGCTTTTACATCATACCAACGGGCAATAAACGGATTTGCCAACACCATTTTAGAAAATCTTCCTGTTTGAGGAAGTACATCATAAATAACACAATGCCCAGCTAACTGAGCTAATTTAACAAAAAGTTGAACCTGTTGTTTAGTATCTAATCCGATATTTTTTGTGATTTTTTTGTCTTCAAGCGTAGGGCTCACTTCACTGCTTACAGGCAAATAAGCGCAGCCAAACTCTCTTGGATGGAAAGGAATCAAATATACAGTAGTTGATAAAACGCCTTTTTCAGGAATACCTGCAGGTAAAATTAATACCTGTCTGAGCCAGTCAATTAACTTACCTGTTTCTTCCGTATTATTACCGTTGCCAAGACCTGCGAGGTTTATCAATTTGATGTTATGTTGTTCTTTTTTTAACCAAGCACCGTTTCTAAAATCTGCCCTTTGTGCAGGAGAAATCATATTGTTTTCAAAGCAGAATTCGTTTTCTTCTTCAGAAAAAACCCCGTTCAATTTCCATTTAATTTCCAACCCGTACAACACTTCAGCAGGAGATAATTCTTCAAGAGCCTTTATGTGAGGATAAGGGAGGTATCCGTTTTCTTCAATCAAAGTTTTTAATTCTTCTTTTCTCTCATCAGAAATTGAATCAAAGTCGTACAAGTCTTTTAGTTTTTTATAGACTTCGTTAATTTCTTTATCTAATTTTTCCTCTTTAGCCCCTTTTAAATTTTTCAAAAAAGAAAACATAAATCCAAAATACCTCTTAACTGTTCAACTTACAAAAATCATAGCACAATCCTCAACAATGATAAATAAACTAAAACAACGATATCGAAACAGATATCAGTCAAACTCAAAGGTTATGTTAGTGAAAATCTGTAATTTATGCTAAAATTGAAGAAGATACAGACAAATACGGGCAGGGGTATGAGTAAAGGAAAAACACTTATTTTAATAGACGGACACGCATTAGCATTTCGTAGTTTTTTTGCATTGGAAAGAACAGGAATGAAAACCTCGGACAAAGAGCCGACTTGGGCTGTGTTCGGCTTTTTTAAAGCTATTTTTGACCTGCTAAAAAACCCAAAAATCAGCCCCGACTGTATTGCCGTAGCTTTTGACGTAAGCCACCAAACTTTTAGAACAGAGTGTTTTGAAGACTACAAAGCAAACAGAGAACAAATGCCCGACACAATGAGAAGCCAAATGGGGTTGATTATGGAAGGTTTAAAAGCTTTCAACATCCCTATTTATACAAAAGAAGGCTTTGAAGCTGACGACGTAATAGGCACAATCGTAACAAAAGCGTCAAAACTCGGCCACAAAACAATTATCCTCACAGGCGACCAAGATGCATTCCAGCTAATCGATCAAGAAGGCACAGTCAGTGTTTTAATTCCATCAAAAGGCGAGCTGATAAATTACGACTGGGCAGGTGTTTATAATAAATTAGGAATATATCCTGACCAAGTAATCGACTACAAAGCCCTTAGAGGTGACACTTCAGACAATATCCCCGGTATAAAAGGTATCGGAGAAAAAACAGCCGTAAAACTTTTAGAAAGGTTCAAAACTCTTGATAACGTACTTTCTCACATAGATGAGGTTGACGGAAAATCATTAAAAGAAAAACTCACAAACGGCGTAGAAATGGCAAAAATGAGCTATTTTCTTGCAACTATCAAAAGAGATGTTGACATAGATTTTGATTTTGAAAAAACAAATCTTGAAATGCCTGACATTGAAGAAGTAAGCAACTTTTTAAAACGTGTACAATTTTTCAGTTTCTTAAAAAATCTTCCTGATATTTTAAGACCGTTTAGCGTTTGTTCTTTGGGCTCAACCCCTGACGCAGAGAATGCAGAAATACAACAATCAGCCAGCGAAAAGCTTGTTAATTTGATAGAAAACACACAAAAAGAACAAGCAGAAGAAATAAAAGTTTCTCAACAACCTGCACAACAACAGCTTGGACTTTTTGCAGCTGTTGAGGCCAAAAAAGAATTTAATCTGCACAACGAGAGAAAAACAATCGTTACAGAGCAAGATTTAGCTGACTTAATCAACAATCTGAACAAACAGACTCTAATCGCTATTGATACGGAAACAACTTCTGTCAATGCTCTTGAAGCTGATTTGGTCGGGATTTCTATCGCTTATAACGAAGAAATCCAAGCAAAAGATTCTAAAGTTGTCGTGAACGAAAAAGCAGGACAAACAAAATCCTTCTATATCCCTGTTTTTCATAAATTTGGCGATCAGCTTGAAATGGATTATGTACTTGAAAAATTAAAACCGATATTTGAATCAAAAACCATCTTCAAGACTTTTCAAAACGCAAAATACGAAATTAATACACTGTTAAAATACAACATCAATCTTGAATGCATTATTTTTGACACTATGCTTGCAAGCTACGTTAATGACCCTTCAAGAAAGCACGGGCTTAAAACACAAGCAGCCGAAAATATCGACTTTTTTATGACAGAAATCGACGAATTAATCGGCAAAGGAAAAAACCAAATAACAATGGATGACGTCCCTATAGAAGATGCATCAAATTACGCTTGTGACGACGCATTTGCAACGTTGGAGTTAACAAGATACTGGCAAGAAAAACTGGACGACGATGGTAAAAAACTCCTTTACGAAATCGAAGTACCTGTTTCTCTCGTTCTTGCAAAAATGGAAGCTCAAGGGGTAGCACTAGATACACAATACCTTTCAACTTTGAGTGAAGAACTCAACACAAATATTAACGAAATTGAAGAAAAAATATATGAAATTGCAGGAGAAAAATTCAACATCAATTCTCCAAAACAAGTAGGCTCAATACTTTTTGAAAAACTTGGAATCCAAACCAAAACAAAAAAACGCGGAGCACAAAAATTCTCAACAGATGCAAAAGTTCTTGAAGAGCTTGCTCAAGAGCACGAAATTGCAAAATATTTGCTTGAATACAGACACTATTCAAAAATGAAATCAACTTACGTTGATGCTTTGCCTGATTTAATCAGCCCTGTTGATGAAAAAATCCACACAAGTTATAACCAAACAATCACAGTAACTGGAAGATTGTCTTCATCAAACCCAAACTTGCAAAACATCCCTATAAGAACAAAACTCGGAAGCAGAATAAGAAAAGCATTTGTACCTGAAAATCAAGAAACACAAGTGCTTTTATCAGCAGACTATTCTCAAATAGAATTGAGACTCCTTGCTCATTGCTCAGGTGATGAAAACCTTATCCACGCATTTAAGTCAGGTGAAGACATTCACGCTCAAACAGCAGCAAAAGTTTTTGATGTCGAATTGCACGAAGTCACAAAAGAAATGAGAAGCAAAGCAAAAGCCGTCAATTTTGGTATTGTTTACGGCCAAACACGCTACGGACTTGCTTCGGCTCTTGGCATATCAAATGCAGAAGCACAAATGTTTATTGATAAATACTTTGAAACTTATCCGAAAGTTAAAGAGTATATGGAAAACTCCATACAAGAAGCCTACAGAAACGGCTATGCAAAAACAATGTACGGAAGAAAAAGATATCTTCTTGATGAATTAATGAGTTCTAACCACAACATAAAAGAGTTTGCTCAACGCGCAGCAATAAATACTCCGCTGCAAGGTGCCGCATCAGACTTGATAAAACTTGCTATGATCGATTTAGACAAAAAACTTGAATCAAACAACCTAAAATCAAAAATGATTATGCAAGTTCACGACGAACTCATCATAGAAACTTACAAAGATGAACTTGAAAAAGTAAAAGAACTGACAAAAGAAGCGATGGAGCTAAATCAACCGTTATTAGTTCCACTTGTTGTTGATATGGAGTGGGGTTCTTCTTGGTTAGAAGAAGAGGAGTAAAAATGAAGCCTATAAAAAACACAATAACAGCTATATTTATTTTATCAACATTGTTGCTTTTCTCACAAAACGCAAAAGCAGAATCAACAATTGATAAAACATATAAACAAAACCAAGCTTCTTATACAAATTACCACGACTGCATAAGACTTTATAAACTACCTTTTGGAAAATTATATTTTCTTGCTCAATCAGCAGCAAACGCTTTAAATTATGAAATAAAAGAAATGCAGTCAAGAAACGGTTATCTGATTATCGAAGCAGAAGGCAGGGAGTTTTTGCTCGACATATCAGCAAAAGACAAAACATACACCTACCTAAAACTAACCCCTTGCGACAACAACTACTACTTTAATCCGCAAATTCCAAGAAAAATTTTCAACTACGTAGATTTACACTTTAACACTGACATAAAAGAGTTAAAATTCTAAGATAGTGACAGCTACTATCTTTTTAGATATACTAAGCGTATGACAAGAAGAAACATTAAAAACGTAAGAAACTTTTGTATTATTGCCCACATTGACCACGGCAAGTCAACTTTGGCTGACCGTTTGTTGGAATACACAGGCACAGTTGCAGAACGTGATATGCAAAACCAACTACTCGATTCTATGGACATAGAAAGAGAACGCGGTATCACAATCAAACTGAATGCTGCAAGAATGAACTATAAAGCCAAAGACGGACAAGAATACGAACTCAACCTTATCGACACCCCAGGTCACGTCGACTTTTCTTACGAAGTTTCTCGTTCTTTAGCAGCTTGCGAAGGTGCGTTGTTAATCGTTGATTCAACTCAAGGTGTTGAAGCCCAAACACTTGCAAATGCTTACCTTGCAATAGACCAAAACCTTGAAATAATACCTGTAATAAATAAAATTGATCTTCCTTCAGCAGATGTTGAAAGAGTTAAGGAAGAAATAGAAGAAGTTTTAGGCATCGATGCTGAACACGCAATACCAGCAAGCGCAAAAGCCGGTATTGGTATTGAAGAAATTTTAGAAGCAATAGTAAAATTTGTTCCACCGCCTGAAGACACATCAGACAAACCATTGAGAGCTCTTGTTTTTGATAGTGCTTATGACCCTTACTTGGGTACTTTATGCTTTTTCAAAATAGTTGACGGAAGCGTAAAAGTTGGCGACAAAGTTCAATTTATGGCATCTGGCAACAAATATGAAGTTACTGAACTTGGCTACCTTAACCCAAACAGAGTCCCTGTAAAAGAACTAACAACAGGTGATGTAGGATATATGGCTTGTTCAATAAAAGAACTTACAAGGTTCGTTGGTGATACGGTAACTTTGGCAGAATCACCTGCAGCAGAGCCTCTACCAGGCTATAAAGAAGCTTTACCTGTAGTATTTTCAGGTCTTTACCCTGTTGATAACGATGATTATCAAGACTTAAAAGAATCATTGGAAAAACTTAAACTCAATGACTCCTCAATAACCTTTGAACCTGAAACATCTTCTGCACTAGGTTTTGGTTTCAGATGCGGTTTCTTGGGGATGTTACACATGGAAATTGCCCAAGAAAGGCTTGAAAGAGAATACGACCTTTCTCTTGTAACAACAGCACCGTCTGTAGTTTACAAGGTTCATAAAACTGACGGTTCAATAGTGGAAATCGACAACCCTGCAAATCTGCCTGATCCTCAGTACAGAGAATTTATTGAAGAACCTTACGTAAAAGTAAATATTATTGCACCAAACGATTATGTCGGCACTCTTATGGACTTATGCCAAACAAAACGAGGCATATTTATCAATATGCACTACATAGACAAAGTGCGTGTCGATATTGAATATGAAATGCCATTAAGCGAAGTTATTGTCGATTTTTACGACCAGTTAAAATCTCGTACAAAAGGCTACGCAAGTATGGATTACGAGTTTAAAGAATACAAACGTTCTGATCTTGTAAAACTGGATGTAATGCTTGCAGGCGAAGTGGTAGACGCACTAAGTGCAATTGTTCACAAAGACAATGCATTTTATGTCGGTCAAAAATTAACTGCTAAATTAAAAGACATAATCCCTCGCCAAATGTTTGAAGTACCTATTCAAGCTGCAGTTGGCGGTAGAATCATCGCAAGAACAAACATAAAAGCTTTGAGAAAAAGCGTTCTTGATAAATGCTACGGCGGTGACATCTCTCGTAAACGTAAATTGCTTGAAAAACAGAAAAAAGGTAAAAAACGTATGAAAGCAGTGGGAAGAGTTGAAGTTCCACAAGAAGCATTTATGGCAGTGCTTTCATTGAATGAAGAATAAAAAATCAATCCAATACTTTATTTTGGTCTAAATAATTCAAAATCCATTTTTCAACTTCCCAAGTTGGTTTTGTTTTATTAGACTCACAAGTCTGTTTAAATAATTGCCATAGCTCCTCATTAAACATAAATGCCACTTTTCTCGTCTTATTTGTTTTTAATTCAGATATCTTTTCAGTTTTGTTCATTTCACACGCCTTTGTTACAAATACTTTTTAACTGTATTTAAAAACTCAATCAGCTGTATTGGTTTTGAAATATAATCTACACAGCCAAGTTCTTTTGCCTTGTTTACTTCATTTTCCATCGCACAAGCAGAAACAACAACGACAGGTGTTGCTTTATTGTACATTTTTAAAAAATCATACCCCGAGACAACGGGCATTTGAATATCAAGCAAAATGAGAGAGTACTCATTTTCCATAGCTTTATCAAGCCCCTCTTGTCCGTCTGATGCAGTATCAACTATATAAGATTGAGCTTCTAAAACATCTTTCATCAATTTTAAATTGAGTTCGTTATCTTCAATTATAAGTATCTTACTCATCGATTATAAATTTTCTTCTTCTTTCTTTTGCGGCTGTTCTAAAGGCATTTCTACAAAAAATGTAGTGCCTTCTCCCACAACGCTTTCAAACCAAATTCTGCCGTTATGAAGTTCTACAAGCTCTTTTGTAATTGTCAAACCAAGACCTGTTGAACTCTCTTTTTTAGAATACACGTTGTTAAGCTGAACAAATTTGCCAAAAATTTTGCCTTCATATTTTTTATCAATGCCAACACCTGTATCTTTTACCCAGATAAGAACATTGTCATCTTTTTGTTTACAACCGATTTCTATTTCACCTTCGTCAGGAGTAAATTTAATGGCATTGCTCAAAAGGTTGTATAATATCTGCTGAATTTTTTGATAATCCGCTTCAATTTCAATAAAATCTTTTGCCGACTTTTGCAAGTCTATATGTTTTTTGTTGGCAAGAGGCCTGACAATATTAACAACCTCATTAACAGATGTTTGAAGATTGTATTTTGACAAAGAAAGTTTTATAGCCTTAGCCTCTATTTTAGAAAGCTCTAATATTTCGTTAATCATTCCAAGCAAATGCAATCCTGATACGTGAATATCAGTAACATATTCTTCTTGTTTTTCTGTTAACGGGCCAAAAAGTTTCATACTTAATGCTTCAGAAAAACCGATAATAGCATTGAGTGGTGTTCTCAATTCGTGAGAGATATTAGCCAAAAACTCATTTTTGACCTTGTCTGCAGCAAGAATTTTTTCATTCTGCATTTTTATTGTTGCAAAAGCTTGAGTTTTTTCAACAATACTATCTTGCAAAGCTCTCAATTGTAGCTTAAAGACATTTGAAAGTTCTGAGTCCTTTATGGAATAAGAAATTAAAGAAGCAGCAGCCTTGACCAATTCTTCATCTTCTTTTGTAAAAGGATAAGTCTTTGGACGAGATATTAACAAAAAACCAAATACAGTTTCTCTTATATTTAATTTGGCAATCATGAATTCAGAATTTGTTTTTTCCAGCTTTAAAGCATTAAAAAATCCTGAATTCTCATCCAATGAAAAAACATCACAATCATATAACTTTGTTTTTAAAATTTCAGGGAAATTAATAATAGTTTCTGCAGGGTTAACAGGAACCTCTTTGCAAAAACATTTGCGATACTGAATATTAGCGCAACCAGCATTCAAATAGCAAATATAAGCACAATCAAAATCGACTATTTTTTGCAATTGTAAAACTGACTTTTCGAAATTTTTCCCCAAATCATCATCCGAAGATAAAATATCCGGAATACTTGATATTACTTGTTTAAATTTACTTTCCATAATTGTAAATTATATTGGCAATTTTCTTTTTGTTCAAGTTTTTAATACTCTGCAAGAATTTTATGATAAAATATTATTTGCCGAAACTCACCGAATAAATTAATAACAAAGGAAATACAACAATGATTAGAAAGTTGTCAAAGCCTGCTGTAATATACAGAGCTTGCAAAATCAACTTAAATAAACACAGAAAAATAAAAAAAATAGCCAAAGCTATGGAATTTGGAACACTAGGGACTCTTGCAATGATTCACACTGGAGAGTTAGTAAAAAGCCCTGTTGTTGACACATTTGTGAGAACTACAGCTCGTAAAAGCGACATTGTTATAACAAGATTGCCGCACGGCACTCACATGGGTCCGTTTGCATACAACGAAAAGCCAACAAATTCATTAAAGGAATTTCTTTTTAACATTCCTCAAAAGCCAATGTCAAGAACAGAACTACGAACACCCCCTACATCTGCAATCGATATTGTCTATCAAAAAAGAATTATTACCAAGATGATGGATGACGAAAAGAATTTAGCTAAAAACATCGACAAAGACAAATTAGCATCAACAATAATAAATGTTTCAAACGAACTTGGTGCAGATCCAATAACAATTGCCTGCATTATAAAAAGAGAAAGCCGATTTAAAACAGGATTAGAAAACGCCGGAGCAAGGGGCTTAATGCAAATTACTAAAATAACAGTAAAAGACATGTATCAAAAAGGAAGAGATAAACTCTACCACGAAATACTAAACACATTAAAATCAGACCACCCAACATATTCTTCTTTATATGCAGATTTAAAAACACAAGACTCTATTAACATAAAAACAGGCACTATTTCGTATCTAATGAGATTAAACCAGTCAAAAGGTAATGTAAGAAAAGCTCTTGAAAATTACAACTCAAGCAAACACAAAAAAGCTTATGCAGAAGATGTTTTGAAAAATATAAAAAAATATTCACTCGAATATGAAAACTTAAAAAAAGAAGCTAATGAAGCCGTTTAAAAACCAATTAAGTTTTAATCAATTTTTATACTCTAAATTACTTTATATAAATAAGGTTGGTTTTTAGTAGGAAAATTATTATGGGAATTTCTTTTAGAAATATTCAAAATGTGGTAGCTTATGTAAGAAAGCCGTCTGAAAGCATACTTTCAACAAAAAAGCTTACAACACCAATAAATACAGAATCTTTAAGATACGCAGGCGCCAAAGCTCAAGAGCAAATGCCTTATGTTTTTAAAATCCATAATAACGGATTAAAAAGGCTGTATCCTCAAGAAACAAGCAGCTTCAATTGTGCTATGTCAGATTTGGAAAAGTTTAGATTAAAAGGACTTGACTCTACTGCTAATTTAAATGAACAAGAGCTGGAACAGTTATATTCTCATTTGCGACAAAATTTTGATACAAAATCATTTACTCTGGTATCTTTGGGCGTTCGTCCAGCTATGGCAACAATCCATTCTCCTATCATTTCAAAAATAAAATCCCCAAATTTTGATACAGTAGTTTGTGACTACAAAGACGTTATTATGGATTTTGTAATAAACAAAAAAGCTGCACTAGAAAACATCCATAAAAACAAAGACTTTTACACACAAAGACTCAATCTGGTAAAAACTGCTTCAGATGAAGATATTTATAAAATATTAATAGGTGAAAACAGCCCGTTAAAAACAAGAAATAACAATGACGATATCATCGGAATGATTATGGGATTTCCACGCAAAAATAATCTGATCTTTCAGATTGAAAGAAGTGCAGGAGTCCACTACACTTTAAGATCAAATCCGAAAAAATATAAGGAAGCATTGCTAAAAGAGTTACAGTCATCGGACTATGCTTACGCAAAATTCGATGACAATTTAAAAAATGAAGTTGAAAAAGCAGTAAACTCAATTTCCAGCATAAAATCAGCTAAGGAATTAGGGCTTCCTGACCAATACGTATTTATAAATTTCGTTGATGATATTCCTGAAATAGCAAGAATAAATAAAAAAATCAGAAAAACTTTGCCAAAACTAAAAAAAATCAATGAAGAAAATCAAAAAGCTAAAGATAAGGAATTTTATGACAATTTGTTTATTTCTGATCCACAAAAAGAGCTGCAAGATTTCATAAAAGCATTACAACAAGAATTGGGTGACTCAAAATCAATGACAAATGCTCTGAGCGACAATCCATTTAACAACGTTTTTTAAAATAAAAAAACTGGTCCTCTTTACAGAAGACCAGTTTCTACTTTTTTTAAGACTTATTAGTCATCAGCGTGACCAGCTGTTCCTAATACATCTCTCATTTTGTGCATAACCATTTCTTTAACGGCAGTTCTACCAGGACCCATATATTCACGTGGATCGAATTTTTCAGGATGTTCAACAAAGAACTCTCTGATAGTAGAAGTCATAGCCAATCTCAAGTCTGTATCGAT
>CALVEI010000036.1 GCA_944326515.1 Candidatus Gastranaerophilales bacterium
CAGGTATTCAAAAGAGATTCAAAGACAGATTCATAGCTTTTGGTCAAGCAATGATACACAACGGTGGTCGTAACGGTATAGCCTTAACCGCTGGACTTCGTTGGACTGTCGGGAAATAACATTTTTACAAGTCTTCTATATTTTCAGTGAACTATCTATCTCAAATTATTGTACAACTATAGTATCATAGTTGTGCACAATGCCTTGAGATTGATTGACTGTTTTTGTTTAGCATTGTCATAATAGTTGTATTTCAATTTTATTTACTTTTTATAAAACAGTTAATTGTACACTAAGATTATTAATTTTTGCCAACGTAAATAGAAAATCGTCGTTAGATACATTCTGTATAGATTGAGGAATATAGATTTCTTTATATTTTTGTACTGCATATCTGTCTGTCATACCAGAGATGTAGTCACAAACTGTTCGTTTAATTTCTTCTTCATTAGTATTCGGCAATTTTTGTTTAAGTAATGCTTCATAGTGATTGAATAACCCGTAAACAATACCTTGTACCTTTGATTCTTCTTTTTTGGCTAACGAATTTGTATAGACATTTTTAAACATCCAAGTTCTAAGCTTGTCTATATGATAAAATGCGTCTTCAGACATACAAATATGGTCTTTCCCCATAGAATTTTGTACAATATCAAGTACCATTTTTGTAATACGTTCGCTTCTATCGAGAGAAAAATATTTTATGCAATCTTGAGGAAGATCACTCTCTTTTATAATGCCTGCTCGCATAGCGTCATCAATATCGTGGTTTATATATGCAATTTTGTCGGAAAGTTTTACGATTTTGCCTTCAAGTGTGTATGCTTTGCTTTCTTTTTTTAATGAGCCTGAATGGTATAATATGCCGTCAAGCGTTTCTTCTGTGAGGTTCAAGTCTTCAATGATTGTTGCAACTCTAACAGAGTGTTCAGCATGGCGAAACCCTGCATCCATAATTTCGTTAAGAACATCTTCTCCGCTATGACCAAACGGAGTGTGTCCCAAATCGTGTCCTAATGCAATAGCTTCTGCTAAATCTTCATTTAAATTGAGTGCTCTTGTTATTGTTCTTGCTATTTGAGAAACCTCAATTGTATGGGTCATTCTTGTTCTAAAATGATCATTTGTAGGAGAAAAGAAAACCTGTGTTTTGTGTTTTAGCCTTCTAAAAGCTTTAGAGTGAATAATTCTGTCACAATCTCTTTGATATTCCGTACGTAACGGACAAGGTTCTTCTTTTCTTGCTCGACCGCGTGAAGTAGCGCTTTTTGCTGCGTATGGGCTAAGCTCTTCAAGTTCTCTTTTTTCTTGTAACTCTCTTAAATTAAGATTATTATTCTCTATATTGGTCATATATTATCTCTTTTGCCTGTTTTAAATAGGTGATATTCAAGTATATTCTAGCATAAAAGCAACTATGACAATTAAATATACGACAAACAGTGTATGAATTAGGCAATTCTTTTTTATTTGTTATAATAATATTGTTACAAGGAGTTTTAAATGTTTGATTATAGGAAATTACCTTTCATTATTTTAGTCGTTGGTGTTGTACTTTTTGCGTTTTCCGGTTTATTTACTGTGTTGAAAGTAACAAACAGTGGGATAAAAATGGATATGTATTTGTGTGAACCAAGTATTTCTTCAGGCTATTTTTATGACGACTATACAGCTACATCTGTGTATTATTATCCTAGAGAATATATTTATGATAAGACTGCTGACGTAAAGGACATTTGCTCATATAAACGTAAAGACTTTTATGGAAATTTGACTCCGGATAAGTTTGATACTTGTAGAAAAACATACGTAACTACTACCCAAAAAAGATATTCAGATGGAGAATGTAAGCAAATCGGCAAAGAAATTTTGGTAAATAAGAATACTGATTGTGAAGTCTATTATCTTTGGGGAACTAAAAATATTGTAAATATAAAATGTGTTGGAGGGACCCCGGAGCAGAGAAAGACTGATATATTAAAAATCAAAGATAAATATAAATAGATTTATTTTAGTTCTGAGTTATTGAAATTCGTTCTGTTTTTTGTAAAAATTCTTTGTCAAATTCACCTTGAGTTAGCGGTTTGAACCGATTCATCATATACAGGTGGAAATCAGGACTAACGCTCTCAAAATCAGATTTAGCTAATATTTTAGCAATTTCTATGTCTTCTGGTGTTTTGAAGAGGTTTAATACATCTTGTACTTTTAAAAGTCCTTTATTAAAAAATTCGAACCAGTGATGATTTTCAATGTGACGTAGTACTCTGCTTTTTATGTTTTGAGGTAAGTTGTAATTGTCAATAAACATTTTTGCATATTCGCAGCTTGTTGTTGCGTGTCCTTTGGTTATTACATTGCCTTTTTTACCAAAATCATGAATGAGCGCAGTCAATTTTAAAACTTCTTTACCTTCTTCTGATAGTTTTTGATAAGCAGGGTTTTGCATTGACTTTTGTAAAACAGTCAATGAATGAATATCAACTGAATAAATATGAGTTCCGTGTTGGACTTTTCCAATCGCCATATTAAACTCTGGAAAACCTTTGATAATACAATCAAAAGCTTTTTTTACTTTAGGGTCAGAAGACACGCTTTCGTTATTATAATAAAAATTTTCTATTATTTTTTTGATTTCGTCAGACTCTTTAGAACCGTCAAGTTGTTTTGATAAAACAGGAATTCCGTCTATATCTTTATACCCCCTAACGAGGTTAAATTGCTTCAACGTTTCATTTTGTTTTTGTTCAGGCAAAGTTTTTAAAACATTATTAATATCTTCAATAAATTTTTCTCTTGGATATTTTAGGGGGATTCCCTGTCTTCCGTATTGCGAAAAATTGTGTGTTTTAAACACTGTTTCTATTTCAGAATCAGTACCTTTTAAGAATGTGCTAATTAAATCAGTTATTCCTAATGTTTTAGATTCTGTATTTGTAATGTTTGAATATGCGTTTGCCATATTATTAACTTTACTATCCACATGATTTTTTATAAAGTTTTTACCAACACTTTTTCTTGCTACACAATACACCCCTAATGCAGCAAGCGCAGATACAGTTGAGATAAAAACTTTTTTGATGTTTTTATTATCTTTTTTTTCAACCTTATCTGTTTTTTCAGGTTTATTAATTTGTGGTTTATATGTATATTCTGCTTTACTTTTTATCTTGAAGTCCATAAAAACAATCCTTGCTCTTATTAAATAAATTAAAGAACAAGGATTGCTTTTTTAGTATAAATATTAATTAATTTTTACACTAATTTTTTACAACATCTTTATAAGAACCTTTAAATTTATCTTGATAAGCTGTATGTAAAAGTTCATGAGCCTTGTGTGATCCTGGCGATTCTAAGAACTCTTTATAAAGTTTTTTGATATCAGGGTTGTCGTTTGAACGTCTGTAAGTGAGTTCTGTATCTTCTTTATAAAGGCCTGCTGCTCTTTTTTCTTTAATATGAGAATCATCACAGCTCCTTGGTTGTCCGCCACCGTTGATACAACCACCAGGACAAGCCATTACCTCTAACATATGGAAATCAGCTGTGCCGTTTTTAATTTCTTGCAAAGATTTTTCAGCTTCTTTTAAGGTAGAAACAACTCTTACTTTCACTTTTGTTCCTTTTATATCAAGCTCAACATCTTTGCATCTGTGGTTTTTATCAACACCTCTCATACCATTGATGTCTAAATCAGAAAGTGGCTCTCCTGTTACAAATTCATAAGCAGTTCTAACAGCAGCTTCTGCAACACCGCCTGATGCACCAAAGATAGTACCTGCACCAGTGTATTGAGCAAATGGTGAATCGCCTTCAACAGGTTCTAAAGATTTGAAATCAATACCCGCACTCTTAATCATTTTTGCAAGTTCTTGAGTTGTTAAAACATAATCTGTTTCAAACTTGCCGTCTTTTCTTAATTGTGCACGTTTTGCTTCAACTTTTTTAGCTGTACAAGGCATTATAGATACAATGTTAATATTTTCACTTGTGTAACCTTCAAAGTACTGTGGTACAAGCTCTCTTAATATTGGAGAAAGCATTCCTTGTGGAGATTTGCAGCTTGAAAGATGATTTAACATTTCAGGATGTTGTGTTTCAAGGTATCTTACCCAAGCAGGACAACAAGAAGTGAATAAAGGAAGATTTTCACCCTTGCTTACACGTTCTACAAACTCGTGGGCTTCTTCCATAATTGTTAAATCCGCAGAGAAGTTTGTATCAAATACTAAATCAAAGCCTATTTCTTTTAACGCAGCGTTAATTAGTCCGATAGTGTTTGCACCCGGTTCAAGTCCGAATTCTTCACCAATTGCAACACGAACAGAAGGAGCAATTTGAGCCAAAACCTTTTTATTTGGATCAGTAATAAGGCTCCATACATCATTAACTTCGTTTTTAATTGTTAATGCGCCTGTCGGACAAACTGCCTGACATTGACCGCAGAATACGCAGTCAACTTTAGAAAGAGCTTTTCCTGCAATAGGTTGAACAAGAGTTTTAGAACCTCTGTTAGCAAAGCCCAATACAGAATGGCCTTGAAACTCTGTACACGCTCTTACGCAAGCACCGCACAAGATACATTTGTTAGGGTCACGAACAAGAGCAGGGTTTGAGTTGTCTATAGGCAGAAAATCTTCTTTTCTTTTTTCTACGTATTTAGAAACATCTTTAATTCCGTACTCTTCAGCGTATTGTTGGAGTTCACACTTACCTGATTTATCACAAGTTGTACACTCTCTGTCGTGGTTAGCTAAAAGCAATTCTAAAACAGTTTTTCGGATTCTTCTTGTACGTTCTGTATTTGTTTTAACTTTGATGTTAGCTTCAGGTGGCATTGTACAAGATGAGTTAATTAAAGTTCTTCCGTTAGGATACTCAACTTCTACTACACACATTCTGCAAGCACCGTATTGAGTTAAGTCAGGACGATAACAAAAAGTAGGAACGTTAAAGCCTGCTTTTCTGATTACTTCAAGAAGGTTAGGTTCGTCTGTGAACTCAACCTCTTTGCCATTTATAATAAGTGTTTTTTTATCGCTCATTTTTATATTCCTTTTATCTTCTAACTTGTCTGTCGTATGCTTTTTGCATCATTCGACAGCTCGAAAAGTTTGTATTTTAATTTTGTTTAATTGCTTTAAACGGACAAGCATTCAAGCAAGCACCGCACTTGATACATTTTGATTGATCAATGTGGTGAGGATTTCTAACTGTTCCTTCAATTGCGCCAACAGGACAATTTCTTGCACATTTTGTACAGCCTTTGCAAAGCTCTTCAACAATGTGAATTGTTTTCATTGCTTCACAAACACCTGCAGGACATCTCTTGTCTTTAATGTGAGCGATATACTCGTCTCTGAAATATTTTAATGTAGAAAGAACAGGGTTAGGAGCTGTTTTACCAAGTCCGCATAAAGAACCGTCTTTTACAGCAACAGCCAATTCTTCAAGGGTATCAAGGTCTTTCATCTCACCTTTACCTTTTACTATTCTTTCCAAGATTTTTAACATGTTTTTTGTACCTTCACGGCAAGGAACACACTTACCGCAAGATTCGTTTTGAGTGAAGTTCATAAAGAATCTTGCTACTTCAACGATACAAGTGTCTTCGTTCATAACAACAAGACCGCCTGAACCTACCATTGCACCTGCAGCGATTAAGTTATCGTAATCCATAGGTAAGTCTAAATGTTCTTCTGTTAAACAACCGCCAGAAGGGCCTCCGATTTGTACGGCTTTGAATTTCTTTCCACCTCTAATTCCGCCACCTATATCAAATACGATTTCTCTTAAAGTTGTTCCCATTGGAACTTCAATAAGACCTGTATTGTTAACTTCACCTGTTAATGCGAAAGTTTTTGTACCTTTTGACTTTTCTGTACCCATAGAGCTGAACCAATCCGCACCTTTTAGGATAATTGGAGCCACGTTGGCAAGAGTTTCTACGTTGTTAATCAAAGTAGGTCTGCCAAACAAACCTTTATTAGCAGGGAATGGCGGTTTTGGTCTTGGCATACCTCTTTCCCCTTCGATAGAGGCAATAAGAGCTGTTTCTTCACCACAAACAAATGCACCAGCACCTTCTTTAATGTGTATAGTAAAGTTAAAGTCAGAGCCCATAATGTTTTTGCCAAGATAGCCTCTTTTTTCAGCTTCATCAATAGCAACTCTTAAACGATGGATAGCAAGAGGATATTCAGCTCTTACGTAGATATAAGCTTCATCTGCACCAATTGCATAGCCGGCAATAGCCATACCTTCAAGAAGTTTATGAGGGTCACCTTCCATAACACTTCTATCCATGAAAGCGCCCGGGTCACCTTCGTCACCGTTACAAACTACATAGCTTTTTCCGCCTTTATTTGCAGCAGTAAATTTCCACTTCATACCTGTCGGAAATCCTCCGCCGCCTCTGCCTCTTAGGCCTGATTTTGTAATTTCATCGATTACCCAATCAGAATCGCCTTTTTCTAAAACTTTATGTAATGCTTGATAAGCACCAACAGCTAAAGCTTCGTCAAGAGATTCTGCGTTTATTTCACCGCAGTTAGCCAATGTCGTTCTTGTTTGCTTAGCATAGAAGTTAATATGTTCATTTTTGAAAACGTGTTCGTTTGTCTTTGGGTCAACGTAAAGAAGTCTTTCAACTGGTTTACCTTCTTTTATGTGACTTTCTACAATTTCTTCAACATCTTCAACGTGAACTTTTACATAAGTAACATCCAAATCAGGAATAACAACAAGTACGCCTTGTTCACAAAAACCGTGACAACCTGTTGGAACTACCGTAACTTTATCTTGATGTGTCATTGGACGTACATCTGCGCCAAGTTCTTTAAATTTTTCAATAACTTTTAAAGAACCGTTTGCAACGCATCCTGTACCTGCACATACTAGAACTCTGAGACCTTGTGCTTTTATAGCTTCTTTAATTTTTTCCTGTTCTGCTTTTATATTTATTAATGTTGATGTCATACTATTTGCCCTCTTCTTCTTCGTTCATAATAGTTGCTATAACGATTTTTATAGCATCCGCAGTCATTTGCGGATAAACTTTATCGTTAACAACAACAACAGGGGCAAGACCACATGCACCCAAACAGCTCACAGTTTCTACAGAAAACAAACCATCTTCAGATGTATAAACACCATCTTTTAAATTCAAACATTGATAAACAGCATTCAATACAGGCATTGAGCCTCTTACGTGACAAGCTGTTCCGTCACAAACTTTTATTTCATACTTACCTTTAGGTTCTAAGCTAAATTGAGCGTAGAAAGTTGCAACACCATATACGGTAGCCGGAGAGAGACCTTCTATTTTGGTACCGATATATGTCATAACATCTAAAGGTAAAAATCTGAATACTTCCTGTACTTTTTGCAAAATTGCAATTAAATTCGACTTTTTATATTCAAAAGCAGATAAAATTTCATCTACCTTTGAGTAGTCGATTCCTGCGTGAGTCTGTGGGCTCATTAAAATCTCCTTTACACAAAATTGTCTGTTTTTAACCCTTACTAACAGTCAATAGACCATCAATCGTGATATTAATCACTATTACAAGCAATATGATACAAGAAAGTCACTATTTTTTCAAGCAATTTATGCAGGACTTTTCTCATTGATATTTTGTTTTATGACAAAAAATACTGCAAAAATTACTTATTTAGAGCTTAATTGTTTTTTGCTATTTACGAAGTCTATACTATGCTCTTTTTTAGACGATCTGTTCTGTTTGAGTTTAAAATATTTTTTAACTTCATAATTGCTTGAGCGTGTAGTTGGCATACTCTTGATTCTGAAACGTTTATTGTGTCACCGATTTCTTTTAACGTCATGTTTTCGTGATAGTAAAGAACCATTATCATTCTTTCTCTCTCAGGTAAACGTTTTAACGCCATTTGAAGTTCGTGTTTTACATCTTTATCAACAAGTTGTTCTAACGGATTTTGAGAATGTTCATCTTGAATTGTGTCTATAATTTCTACACTCTCGTCAGATGACCCTTTTTTATCGTAGATTGAGCCAATTTGTGTATCCTCAGCAAGCAATGCCTCGATTTTTTCTTTTTCCATATTCAAAGCATTAGCTAGTTCTGTTGTTGTAGCTGCTCTGCCCAAAGTTTGTTTTAATTGTTCTGCGACAAGTTTTATTTCTTTTATTTTCTTTCTTGTTGAGCGCGGAATCCAATCTTGCGAACGAATTTTATCTATAATTGTTCCACGTATACGCATCAAAGCATAGGTTTCAAATCTTGCTCCTTTATCAGGGGTGTATTTTTCAATAGCGTCAATCAAGCCTTCTACGCCATAGCTTGTAATATCTTCCAATGTAAAAGTTTGAGGAAGGTTCATCTTTATACGTCCGATTACATATCTTGTAAGATAAATATACTGTACAATCAGCTTGTCTCTCAGAGATTTTTGTGTTTTATCGGTAAGATATTGAAGCCAAAGAGACTCCAGCTCCTCATCTGAGAGCCTTTTAATCTTGTTATACGAACTGTATTCTAACTCTTCACTCATCTCTGTTGTTATCCAACGACTTCCCCTAATAAGCCTGTAATTTTTCACAATAGTATGTGATGGTATATTAATATTTTACTTATAATATATTAGAGGTAATCGTGTATCCGTATGATTTTTTATGATTGAGCTTTGTTTACACAAGATGTGATGGCGTCTAGGAGTCTGTTTACTTGTATAATTTCTATATTTTTAAAAGAATTTTTGTCAATCTTATCTGATGTTGGAATAATAATTTTTTTGAATCCAAGTTTTTCAGCTTCTTTTATTCGCTTATCAATATTATTTACTGCTCTGATTTCTCCTGACAAACCGATTTCTCCAACTATAACAGTATCAGCGTTCACAACAACATCACGTGCACAGGTTGCGACTGCGAGAGCTACCCCAAGATCAGCTGCGGGTTCATCTATATTCATTCCACCTATTACGTTTACATAGACGTCTTGTTTGCTTAGATTAAGGCCTATTCTCTTTTCTAACACAGCAAGAATCTGTAAAAGTCTGTTGTAATCAATACCGTTTGAAACTCTTCTTGGAGAAGGATAAGAAGTAGTTCCGACAAGGGCTTGAATTTCTATTAAAAGTGGTCTTGTTCCTTCATTTGTTGCAATAATAACGCTTCCAGGTGTATTATTTTTAGTTCTTTCATTTAAAAACATTTCGCTCGGGTTTGATATTTCGTGCAATCCGTCGTCACACATATTAAAAACTCCGACTTCATTTGTAGTTCCGAAACGGTTTTTCATACACCTTAAAAGTCGATAAGATTTATACCTGTCACCTTCAAAATAAATGACAGTATCTACCATATGTTCCAGTACTTTAGGACCTGCAATATTACCTTCTTTTGTAACGTGCCCTATTACAACAACAGTTATATTTTTGTTTTTTGCAATATCAAGAAGGATGTTTGTGCATTCTCTTATTTGAGAAACGCTACCTGGAGAACTTGTAACATCATTGCTGTAAACAGCTTGAATGCTGTCTATAATTAATATATCCGGTTTTAGTTCTTCTATTTGTACTTTTATTGCTTCAAAATTTGTTTGCGAATATATGTATAAAGCATCAGAATTTACTCCGAGTCTTTGCGCTCTCAATTTTACTTGTGAGGCTGATTCTTCGGCAGAGACATACAAGGCTTTTCTTCCATCTTTACATATAGATTTTCCTGTTTGAAGAAGTATTGTTGATTTACCAATGCCAGGGTCACCAGCCAGTAAAACTATTGAACCTTGAACTAGGCCACCACCTAGAACCCTGTCAAATTCTTCTATACCTGTAGAAAATCTAATTGAATGATCTATTTCTATTTCATTAATTAAGCAAGGCGCAATATCGTTTAATATAATTCTAGATGAATCTTTGCTGGCTGACGCTTCCTTTATAGTTTCTTCAACTAAAGTGCTCCACTGTCCACAATCAGGGCATTTCCCGATGTATTTAACCGTTTCATATCCACAATTTTGACAGACCCATTTTGTTTTTATTTTTGCCATTTGCTCTCCGAATATAAATTAAAATAAACCACTATCTTTGTAACAAATTTTAAACAATATTTAAATTTGATATTTCATTTTACTACGAAAGTGGTATTATATCATGTTAAAAAAGGGAAAAAGATTTATGAATGTTACTGCTATATCTGCGATTAAAAATAATCGCTCAAATTGTTATGTGAAAAAGAATGAAGAAAGTAACCCATCTTTCAAGGGTGTTTATTTAAAGGGTTTAAAACAAAATGATATTTTAAGTTTGTATGAAGATGGCCCAGGTATTTGGAGAATGATACAAACTGTTACTCCTCAGTTAAAAGAAAAATTCCCAATGTTCCACACTATTATTGAAGTTGGCAGGGATTATTTTCGAGGAATTTCTGTTTCATTTATGAGAAACAAAGACTATGATAATCAATTAAAAAATTACATTGTGCAAAAGAACTCAAGTTCTTTTCAGTTTCCACAATTTGTAGTTGATTCTTTTAGAGCAGGTAGCGATGATTTTGCTGGATTTCTTGATGGAAAGAATTTTCGTGCGATAAAAATGCGTTTTGGAAATCTTGGTGAACAGCAAGCAACACAAAGATTTATGCAATTTATTCGCTCGCGCGATCAGGATTTTCTTATTCGTAAAATGTACGAAATAGATACACCGAGAATAACAGCTTAATTGGCAGAAAACAGTTTTTTAAGGGGCGTATCAGGGTGATAATATGAAAATAAATGCAATAAGTAGTCAAAATTATAGTAAAGTAAAAAAACAAAATCAAAATAATACATCTTTTTCAGGGCGAGTTCAATATTATGAGTGTATAAAAGATGTTATTTCAGGCCAAAATGTTGATTTAAGATTAGAACCTTTAAGAACTCTCTTGGCAAAAATTATCCCCCCATTGCAAAGACTAGAAGATGATAATTTGATTATTACAATTAGCGGAACTCAAAAGAAAGCTGGCTTTTTTGATATTTTCTCAACAAATAGTCCTGCTCAAGGGTTAAAATTTGATTTGGGGTATTTTGATTTAAAGAAATTTTATAATAAATTTATGGCTGATCCTGAATTGCCTAAGTTTTTGGAACCGGATATTTTAAAAGGTTTTCAACGAAAAGATGAGGCTCTTATGGATACCTTGTATGAAACCATAGGTGTTGGGAAATTGTATCATCCTGAACTTGGAGAAACTCCTGAGCAATATATAGCAGAGGTTATGCCAAAAATTCAAGAACATTTGAGAATAATGCCAAAACTGATTTCTGTAAGAAAAGACATAAAGTACGATGAAAAGTTACAGAAATTTGTTCAAACTGATGCGCTTAATAATGGTAGAAGAAAACCCTGGAATCACTACAGGGGGCTTGAGTTTGACTATCCAACAATAGGTTTTGATGATATTCAGCAGGCCGGTTAACTAGTTTGTTGTTTCTACATGTAATATGCAACGAGTTGACAAAGTCGTATGATTTTGTCTGCAAAGATGCAAATTACTACTGAAGCAACCGCGCAGGCATACAAAATGTATTTTGACGAAATTACGTGTGTATCGATTATAATTTCTGTTTCGATACGTCTAAACATTGCTCGGATTATTCTCCAGTAGGCGTAAATCATAATTACTGATGAAATCAATGCAACTAGCAAAAATGGCAAATACATAAACCCTGAACGAGCTACAGCAGAAAAGACGTATAATTTAGCAACGAATCCGCAGGTTGGAGCAAGACCCGCTAAAGCGATAAGTATAATAGTGAAAGCTATTACATAGTAAGGCCTATGATATATTATTCCTTTTAAATCCTCTAATTTTTCAAGTTTGGCTGAGTTATAAAGTAGTGTTATTGCTGCCCAAGCTCCCATATTTACGAACACATAGCAAAACAAATAGAATAAAACACTAGATAAACTATAAACAGAGAAAACACAGAGCCCTAAAAGCATTATCCCTGACTGAACACTCATAGAATATGCCATAAGTCGTTTAAGGTTTTCCTGTCTGATTGCTGACAAAGAACCAAATATTATTGTTGCAACGGCAATAAATGCCAATACTATTTTCACTGTAAATGTGTAATTTAAAAATGTCATCAATATCCTTGATAAAACACCAAAGCAAGCTAAAACAGGGACAGAAGACATAAATGCTCCTATCGGATATCTTGCACCTTCAAATGTGTCAGGTAACCAACTTGAAAAAGGAACAAGTCCCAGTTTAAAGAACATTGTGCAAAGCATTAAAATTAAAGCAAATGTCAACAAAATTTGTGATTGATTTTGGCTAAAACACAAACTTACTTGGCTGTAATCAAGCTGAGCACACATTCCGTAAACAAGTGATAATCCCATTAAAAATAATGAAGACACAACAGAACTTTGCATAAGATAGCCAAATGTGAGTTGCTTTGCGTTGTTGTTTCTGTTTAATGCAAGAAGCAAATAACAGGTTAAACCTAAAGCTTCTAAAGACACAAACAAGGATACAAAATTAATAGAACTTACTGCACACATTGCGAACAATAAGCCTGATAAAAACACACAAAAATATTCTGCAGCACGGTCTCGTTTTTCTCTTATCATATTTCTTGATAACAAAACAACAAAAAAACCGCTTATTAATATCAAGATTTTGAAAAATACTGTATAAATATTAGTCAAAAACATATTATTAAAAGCAAAAGCTTCAGGATCTATTTGCAAGTATATTGTAGAAAATAGCGCTGCTATAATACCCAGGATAGAAAACCATTTTGGTAGTTTATACGTTGCGGTATTAGAAAATAAAGAAAATATAAGATTTAGTATTATGAAAATAAGTATTATAAATTCAGGCAAATATGCTGATAAAAGCTCAGACATTTACTGTTTTCTCCCTGTGTCTCAGACCTGTAATACATCTAAAATTATACTAGAAACAGATTGATAAATTTGCATAATGCTCATAGGATTTATGCCAAAATAAATAATAACAAGGCTCAATGCTGTTAAAACACTTGTTTCTTGTGGAGAAAGGTCTTTTAATCCTTTCCATTGTTCCAAAAGCACAGAACAAAATACCTTATAAAAGAAGTACAAGATATATCCGGCAGAAACCATCATTGCGCAAAGACCTATTGCTGCAGTGATTTTTACAAGCAACTGTTGGTCTAAATTAGATAACATTGCTCCAGCCAACACCATTAGCTTTGGCGTAAACATCATTAAAAACGGAATACCTATAGCTGCAAAACATATTATTAATGCAAGATACATACATTTTGGCATTACTTGACCCAACCCGCCAAGAGCGGTGATATATGTGGTTTTTGTTCTAAATTGAACACTTGATATAACAACAAACAATGCACTATATACTATAGAACACGCTATCATCATAAACACAGCACCATTGAAACCGGTCTGATTTAAAGAAGCCAAACCTATCATTATAAAACCGACAGAAGCGACATTTGAATATGCAACCATCTTTTTAATACCTGCTTGTGCAACAGATAAAAGACCTGCATATATCAGATTTACAATACCCCAAATCATTAGTATCGGAGCAAATAACTTAAATATTTCAGGGAACACCTGCATATTAAAACGAATGATTCCATATACCCCAGTTGCAAACATTGTACCTGCTAACATAATATTTACAGGTGCTGCAGATTTGCTTTGTATGTCAGGATACCAGTTGTGAAAAGGAACAAATGGAACCCTGATAAGAAAACCGATGAGGAAGTTTACAAAAACCATTATCTGAAACCACATTGGGTATATTTTTTCATCCATGTTCAAAGATTCTATATTAGCCGTTAAAACATTGCTTACAGCAAAGTTGTAATAATACAAAATCAACATTCCAAAAAACAAAAACATATTAGCGACAAAAGAAGACAAGGTAAATTTTATAGCGGCACCTCTCGCTTCAGAATTGCCCCATTGAGATACGAGAAAATAAACAGGAATGAGCAAAAGTTCCCAAAAAACGAAAAATAAAAACATATCTTTTGCGCAAAATATACCTAACACGGCAGATTCCAGCAAAAACACCATTGAATAATACAGTTTATGCTTTGTTCTTATGTGCATTTTACTCATAAACAAGGTTATTAAAACAATAAATATTGTTAAAACCGATAGCAAAAGGGTCATTCCGTCAACAGCGAATTTTGCACTTATCCCGAGTGTTTTTAACCAAGTCATTCCAAAGAATGTTAGCTCTTTTTCAAAAGACATTCCAAACATACTCGAGTCAAAAAACAGTAAAAATAGTAATGAGTAAACAAAATGTAGCCCTGCAAACCATTTTGCAAAACGTCTTATTTTTACCTGATGATTTGGAAAAGCAGGCAACATTATTATAATTGCCGCGATGACAGGTAAAAATATCAACCATATTAAAGATAAAAAATTCATATATAATAACCCCTATTAAACCTTTATCAGTACAACGTAAAAAATGAGAACAAATGCCAAAATAATGACAAGTCCAAATATTGAGTAAATTAAATAAGATTGGAAATTTCCACCTTGGAAACGTCCACTTAGATAAGCCAATGCTCTTATAAGCAAACCTGCAAAGTTGATAAATGTTTCTATAATATATTTTTCAACCCAAGCCGCTGCATAACATAGTGGCTTAAAAAGCTTGTTAGTTATTCCAATAATTAAAAATATTAGCAATATAAGAGGTATTGTCCACAATACGTTGGAACCCAACTCAAAAAAGAATGGATTTAATCTCAAAAACAGATATACACCAACTAAAGAGAGTAAGCTGTTTTGATAAAGAATAATCCTTGCTGTATTAGTTTTGTTACTTGATTCAAATGTTATGTATATAAAAGCTTGCATAAATTTCATTATTATAACGAATATTAAAATTGCACAGAAAAGCACAAAAACAGGATCGCTCATAAGAGAGTGAATACTTGCTGCGATATTGCCCATATTTGAATACGACAAAGCAGATATGTCAGAAAGTTCATTGTAAACAATCGAATAATACATTGTTGCTAGTACGCACAATAATAATGTTAAATCCCCAACACGGTTGAATATGTAGGACTTAATTGCAGCTTTTGATTCTTCTCTATTTTCAAAATCAAAGTTAATTAAAAGATAACTTGCAACCCCTGCTATTTCGCAGAATAAATATGTTTGGAACAAATTGGAACTTATAAATATTCCGTTTAGCCCCAATGTAAAAAAGTTGATATAAAGCAGCAATCTTGAAAAATCATTGTGTTGTCTCAATTTAAAGAAAGCAAAGTTTTGAATAAAAAATGCAATTACATTTACTAGTAAAAGAAAAATTGCAGAAATTTTATCTATATAACTTCCTAAAAAAAGGTTTATATTTTCTAATTTAATCCATTGAAAATTCTCTGTTAAAGACAGACCTTTTATTACAGAAAAATCAAAAATCGCAGCAGAAAATATCATACAAATAAAAGCAGAAACAATGCTTATAGAAAATATTGTAGCCTTATCCAGTTTGTTAGAAATCAAACGGTTAAAGCCAATTATTGCACACATTATTATTGGCAAGAAAACAACAAGATTAATATTATCCGTAAAAAACTCCATTAGTTCTCCTTATCTTTGATTTTTTCGGTATCGAGATATTCATTTGCTTGATAAATTTTATACAGTATGACAAGCGCAATCACTGTTTGAATAACTGCTAATATGAGTATAAAAATACTCAACATATTAACTTTTTCCATCGTTCCGTCACAATAATAGCCAAACGCAACGAAATTCAACACAACAGAAATAGTCATTATAAAAAGCGACATTACTGCTCTTAACATATTTCTTGAAATTAAAACACCAATTAACCCTGTCATAAAAAGAAATAAAGACAGAAAAAGATAGTGTATTAATCCAATGTTAAATATGATATCTATCATTCCTTATCCTCGTTTTTTTGTGGTTGTTTATTTAGCGTACTGTCTAGAAAAGCTCTTAATACTGTAGCAGAGACAAAAACAAATATTCCTATCAGTGATAAAGGATACAGGTAATTTTTAAAATTTACAGAGTCAAAAGAATTTTCAACAGAAGTATTAAAAAATGCATATAAAGAATTGTCGAACTCTTGATAAAAATACATAATTGACAAAGTTGCCAATAAAATTATAAACACACTACTCATAATAATTTTTGAAGCAGGTGCAAGCTTTAACCCCAGATTGATTCTTCCGATTTTTTTCAACAATAAAAATATGTATGCAGACAAAATCAGTCCACACAATATAAATTGAAAAACAGAAAGATAAATAGCATTCAATGAAAAATACATTAAACTGGTAAAACAAACTAACAAGAATAAAGACAATACAGCCATATACATTCTAGGAGCCAAAATAACTCCTAACGCACTTGAACAAATGGCAAAAAACAGAATATAAAAATAAATTATGTTTAATACCACCCTCTTGTCTCCTGTAAACAAATTGTTATCTTATTTATTTATATCACATGTCACAAGTGTTATAATAATAATGTTGTGAATTATTAAGTTTAATTTTTGTATGAAAAAAATAATATATATTCTTGTAACTTTATCATTTTTAATTGTACCTTTTTGTACCGTAAAAGGTAATGCTCTAGAAAGCGAAGATTCAATACTAACACCGAATGAATACTGTGCTAAAGGTGATAAAATTCTGTCTCACTATGAAAAATTAGAAGACAAAACTAATTCTTCAAAATATCTAAATGCAGCTAAATACTATTATTACCAAGCGGCAAGATTAGACATTTCAAATATAAATTCAATGGTAGGAGTTGCAAGAGTCGCTCTTTATAAAGGTAATACAAGAGATGCAAAAAATGCTCTTATGGTTGCATTAAATGTAAACGAAAACAATCCCAAAGTTAATTATTATCTTGGCGAAGCTTTTTTTGTTGAGGGTGAATATTTTCAAGCAATCGATTTTTATACACACGCATACTCAAATGGTTTTTCACAAGATTACAATACTAATTTAAAACTTGGTATTTGCTACGAAAAGCTCGATGATACAAATAAATCAAAATTTCATTACAATAATGCTTTAAAAATCAATCCTAATTCTCAAGAAGTCAAAGAAAGACTAAAATATATGGATACATCTGAAAATGCATATAGAATGGAAGAAAACGAAGCAAACGAGGATATAGACGCAAAGGATATTGAAAAGCTTAATATGCCGAATCTTTAGGCTGCATACTTCTTTGTTTGTTTTTATAAAGATATGTAAAATTACTACATCAGTAGTATATTTATATAATGCCCTCAGTAAAAAAAGATGTTATAATGTAAGTGTAAGTAATATATGAAAGTGCAACACAAGGAGATTTTAACACACTACGTATCAGCCGATTGAAAGGGCATTAAATTATATGAACAATGTGCAATTTCACAGTGACCTGGATAGGTTAATTGAAATTCTACCGCCAAAAATTACAAAATGTTTGAGCCATGAAACATTAGACGATGTAATTGAATTGGTTTTAGATTTAGGCAGACAGCCCGAAATAAGGCATGCTAACGGAACCATTGATTATCTTGGTGATGACAATATTGTGGACGAAGACATAAAATACATCACTGACAGAGTTCAAGAGTTTACAAAAGATAATCGTTCTGGAATCCCCGGCACGTTGCACAGGATAAGCGCAATAAGAAACAGACAAGGAAAGATTGTAGGTCTTACCTGCAGAATAGGGAGAGTTGTAACAGGAACTATCGCTTGTATTAAAGATTTTGTCGTACAAAATAAAAGTATTTTGTTCTTAGGACGACCGGGTGTAGGCAAAACAACTAAATTGAGAGAAATCTCAAGGCTTGTCGCTGACGAATTACATAAACGTGTTGTTGTTGTTGATACTTCTAACGAAATAGCTGGTGATGGAGATACTCCTCACCCTGCAATAGGTCACGCAAGACGTATGCAAGTTACTCAACCGGAATTTCAAAAAGATATAATGATTGAGGCTGTTGAAAACCATACACCGGAAGTTATTGTTGTTGACGAAATAGGTACAGAAGCAGAAGCTCAAGCAGCAAGAACAATTGCTGAACGTGGTGTTATGCTGATTGCTACAGCTCACGGTAACTCACTTGAAAACCTTATAAAAAACCCTGTTTTATCAGACTTAGTTGGTGGTATTCAGTCTGTAACATTGGGTGATGACGAAGCAAAAAGAAGAGCTTGTCAAAAAACAGTTTTGGAAAGAGAAAAACAACCAACTTTTGATATTGTTATAGAAATTATTGACAGAAACACACTAGCTGTATATCCAAATACAGCCGAAGCAGTTGACTGTATCTTAAGAGGCTGGCCAATTAAACCTGTTATGAGAAAAGTTGATATGACACAACCACCTGAACCCAATTTAGTTGAAAAAATAAATCAACTGGACAGTAAAATTACCTCTGCCAATAACGCATTGAATTTCAGTTTTTCAAGAGAAAAATACGTAAACGAAGTTAAGGGATACAAAAAAATCTATATTTATGCAGTATCTCGCTCTATTATGGATAAATCTATTGAAAGATTAAATCTCAATGCAGAACTAACCAAAAACATTGACGATGCTGATATAATCATTGCTCACAAAAACTTTGCAAAAGGCGGCAATAAAATATTGAGTATTGCAAACGAATACAGATTACCTGTTTATTACGTTCGTTCAAACTCAACATCTCAAGTTCAAAAAGTTTTAAAAGAAGCCTTAGGTTTAAAAGATGATAACAGAATAGTGTTCCATGATGAGACAGAAGAAGCACTTGATGAAGTGAAAGAAGCTATTCAAAAAGTTATGGAAACCGGTGAGTCAGTTGAACTTTCTCCGCAATCTCAACACATAAGAAAATTGCAACATGACCTTGTTGATCAACACAATCTTTCATCAACTAGCATTGGCGAAGGTGAAGACAGACATTTAAAAATCATCGGTGCTAAAGACTTACAACAAGATATAGGCTAATTTATAAAATAAATAGCAAAAAAAATTATTCTCACTCGTTTACCTTAAAGGAATACCAAAAAAGTGAGAAAAATTTTGAAAATTAATAACACTATGACAATAAAAGGCAATTGTCATAGAAAATGTAACAATAAAAAAAACAAAGCTGAAACAAATTTTAAAGGTCGTATTGTAAACGAAAAAAACTTGCGACTATTTGGAAATTCTGCTTTGTATTCATCAGCAATCAGTCAGATTGCTGCATTTACTTCTGGTCAGACGAGTTTGCCTTGGGCAATTGTAAATGGGGTGTTAGGTGGTTTGGGTTTTGGTGCCCATTTTTCAACGTTTTTTGTAAAATATGGGGACAGACTTAAGCTAAGTCCTAATATAATTTTTCAAAAAGCTGAAAATATTGAACAAGCGGCAAATTTTGCAAAAAAGAATTTTAAAATAGATTATTTTAATGTTGATAACTTAGATACTGCTAATTGGATAAATCAAGGTATTACCAAACTTAGCAATAAGTTTAAGGGTAGAACTTTTATGCCCAAAAAGATAGAACTTGTCGATTTTCCAGATGAGTCTGTTAAGCCGACACAGATTGTTGGTGCTCAATATAACATTGGAAATGATGTAATTCTCTTTAATAAATCGCTTTATAAAAATATAGATAATCTTATAAAACAAAATTTGCGCGTGATACCTCATGACGTGCTTTTTGCTCCTATAAGTTTAAAAACTGAAGATATATTACCTCAGATGTTAATTAAGTATATGTCAAACCCGAATAGATTGTCTTTTGCGCAAAAAACATCTTTATTGTCAGCTATTGTCAGAAAAACTGAGGTGTTGATACAAATTGATGAAAATGAGAAAATTGCAAACAAAATTTTTGAGTTAATGAAAGATGAGAAAACAAAAGTTACTGATTTTTGGGGGAATATCGCATACAACGAATATGATTATTTATTTCACGAGTTCGGACATATGTTTGATATGAAAGAACACTCTATGTTTAGCTTTATGAAAGCTAAAAAAAATAATTCAAAAATTTTTGAAAAAGCAAAAGCAAGTATCATCATGCCCAAAAGAGCACAAGATTCTTTTATGGAATTTAATGCAGAGATTTTTTCAGGCAAAATGAATGGTGACAAATATACTGAACCTGTAGAAAATTTGTTTAAACAAATGAATAAAATAAAAATGCCTGAATAATGTTTCTCTACTAGTTTAACAAATTCGAAAGATAAGCTATTGTCCTTGGAAAATACTGTTGCCAATAATGTGATCGGACAGATTGGGTGTCGTTTTTAGGGCAAATATTTAAAATAGTATTCGTTTCTGCAATACCTTCTTTTATAGCTTTTTTACGGCCAAGATAGTGATAATCAGCAGCAAAATAGCCTATATGTTCTAATTGGGCGTCACTAAAATGGTTACGAAAAGCTTCTTTTTCTTCTTTGTATATATTGTTAAGCACAGGATCTTCACAAATTTCTTGACTTATTTCACTAAACGTAAGATTATCCTTGCCATGTCCCCATTCGTGAAGAGCTACACCCAAATCTAAATATTTTTCATTAAACATAATTGAATTTGAGCTTGGAGAAAATGCGGCGTTAGAGGTTTTATTATTCAAAGCAAATGCTTTTAAATTGAGCTCTTTCATTGCAAAAAGTTCATCACCAGGAATTTGTTTTAATAATGGAAGAATCTGGTCTTGCGTATATTCTGTAAATTTTTCAATATTAATAAATGCTGTTTTATTGTTTTGAAGATTTTTTACAATAATTTCATCATCTTTAACTTGTATATCAAATTTTTTATTGTTTCTTGAAGAAATAAAATGATTTTCATCAAGAACTTCAAAAGTAACAGAGTTGTTCATCAATACTTTTCCGTTTTTATCTGTTATTTTGTAATCAAAAATTCTGTTTCCTTGAGGATCATCTTCGTAATAGCTATCTGTTTTTGTACCGTCAAAAGATTCCATATGTTTTTCAACAATATCATTGCCGTCTTTTGTCTTTGTTGCAGTACAAATATTTTCAACCCTGCCGTTCGGATAAACTTTTTGGATATTATAAACGTTATCTACAGAAGATTTTTTCATTGTTTCTGCAAATAAAAGCTTTTCATCGTTGTCGTATTTTTCAAAAGACTGTTCTATTAAGACTGGTATTTCAAATATTCCATATGGGCCTTCTTTTTTTATATCAAAAATTTGAGATGATATAGTATTATTTTGAAAATCTTTTTGGCTTTGTCTCAATCGTGAACCAAATTTTAGGCTTTTTAATTCGGTGATAGGTTTGCCTTTTTTAAAATCGTATAACAATTTTGTATTGTTCAAGTTAGTCCCGGTTGTTAGTTCAACAATGCTTGAAATATTTCTGTTAAGATCGATGCTAATATTATTTACATTTTTATCTTTAAGATATTCTTTTAAGTATTCCTTGAATTGTAAAAGTTGTTCTTCTGTTGCATCTTTAAAAATGCCGCAAGTAACTTCACCTGTATTTATGCCAAGCTCTTCAAAATTAACTTTTTGAAGTTTATCAATCACGCTCATTTCTTGGAAAAACATAAAGTTTTCAAATGCACCTTTGGAAGACATCGGTAACTGTAATTCAAAGAGTTTTGATAATCTTTCTACTGCTTCTTTATAACAAGGTCTGGTTGCATGCCCGTCAACTTCAAAACACAAAAGTCGCAATACTCCATTTATGTTGCCTTTATGCAACATTTCTTCGTTTGAATATTTTTTTGCATCAGTTTTCCATCTTTGGTTATGCAATTTTTGTAAAAGTGTTAAAGCTTCATCATCTTCTTCCAATTCTAAACAGCCTGCAATATATTTTATGTCTTCAATTCCCATGCAAAACCTGTTTTTTGAATATATATCAAGATATTTTTCAAGATTTGATATACTGAATTGCCCTTTTTTATTGCCAATTTTATATGTCGCTGCATCAATAAAGGTTTCTACATCTTTTGTTTCGACCAAAGCGCATAGTTTCTTTATAGTGTCAAGCTCGTCTGTTTCTATCTTATTGTATCTATATCCGGTCTTTTTTAGCACTATATTGAGCTTTTCTTTATCACCATAGCAAGCTTTTAACATCTCATTAACAAAATCAAAAGATTGTTTATTATAGTCTAGTGCTGATTTATCGTTTTCATCTTGTTTTTTGTCTCTAATAAAAGATAAAATATCAGAAAAATCGCGTTCATTTTTATATGATTCTGCTAACTGCAAGAAATTTGTACGCTTATCGGTTGCATCATCAGGAAAAGAAAAAACTATTGAAGAGACAAGATTTTTGCTCCAATTATCAAATGTAGAATTTATATATTCCTTCAGATTTTTAATATTTGAAGAAAAATCTCCGTTTTGATTTTTTGCTTCCTGAATTTCGGTTAAGATTTTTAAAATATCAATGTTATCTAAAGCACGTGTTTTTACGTAATCAATGTTTATTTCAGAAAATTCATTTGAATTGTTTTTCAAAATATTAAAAATATAATTAGGTCTAAGTTCAAAAACTTTTTTAATAATTTCTGAATTATTAGAAATTATTTACAAAACATCTTTGTTAAAAGTT
>CALVEI010000037.1 GCA_944326515.1 Candidatus Gastranaerophilales bacterium
GCAATATTTAAAGCAAGAGCAGTTTTCCCCATAGAAGGACGAGCTGCAAGAATTATCAAGTCGGATTTTTTTTTTTTTTTTGTCATATTATCAAAATCATAAAATCCTGTAGGAACACCTGTTAACTCATCACGGTGTTCATATCTGTATGAAATTTGCTCATAACTTGTTAAGACCAAGTCTTTAACAGAAACCAAATCAGAAGATGTTTTTTGTTGAGCAATATTAAAAATTAATTTTTCCGCATTATCCAAAGTAGCTTCAGTTGTCGTATTGTCATACGCCATCTCAACAATCTGAGAACCTGCATTAATCAACTCTCTTTTGATAGCTTTTTCTTGAACAATCTTTGCATAATACTCAATATTTGCAGTTGTCGTAACATTTAACGCTAAATCGTTAATATACGCACGACCACCAACAAGCTCAAGTTTGTCTTTTTCATTAAGACGTTCTGATACGGTAACGATATCTATAGCCTGGTTTTTATTAAACAACTCAACAATAGATTCATAGATAACTTTGTTAGCGGGTTTATAAAAGCTGTTTGTATTAAGCATATCCGCAACCCTGTTAAAGCAAACAGGATTTGTCAAAATAGCCCCCAAAATAGCTTCTTCAGCATCAATATTTTGAGGAGGAAGCTTTGATATTTTTCCCTCATTAGTTTTTACTAAACTGTTTTGCAATCAGACCCGTACCTTCCTTTTGCAATATTATAATTTGCTAAAAAATATTATTCATTAAAAATTAAGAAAATTAAACAACCGGGGATTGTAATAAACAAACTTAAATAAAAAAATTAAACTAAAAGAAATTTGGAGAAAAGAATGTTCAAAAAAATAATCATACCCAAAAACGAAGTAGAATACAGACAAGATTGTATAGACAATAAATACCTGATAAATGAAGGAAACAGAGCAATAGGATTGTTTGCTATAACAAAAGAACAAACAATCCCAACTCAAATATCTCCACAAGATGTATTGTTCTATTCACTTGAGGGTGTTTTAGAAATCAATTTTGATGATAAAAGTTTTGTTTTAGAAAAAGACAATATGATTTTAATCCCTAAAACAAGCGCTTACACTCTAAAAGTGCTGGAAAATACAAAGATATTAACAGTAAGACTATAGAGCTACTATAAATAACAGTTTGCTTCCTTGTAAATCTCGTTGCCCATACCTAATGCAAATTGAGCAAACAAATCAGCATACACAAGACAAATATAAAAACTTACAAAGGGAAGTAATAATCCTAAAATTTGACCGTTAACTAGTAATACCGAAAGTATAAGCATACACAATGAAACTAGTATGCATTCACAAACAAGTATTACGTAATTAATCAAATTATGCTGAATCAAAGCAAATGCCTTCTTTATGTTAAAAAATGAACTAATCTTAAAATCAATAGCAAAGTTTAGAGCTAACATGATGTACATCGCCGTATAAATAACATATAAAATAGTTCCAACTGCGAGCAACACCGCAGAAAATCCATTAAATGTCAAAGGAGATATAAACAACATCAAACCCATTACAAGAAGAAAAGGTATAGAGAATATAAATCCACCCACGTAAGACTTAAATCCAATATGAATAAAGTAGGCAATAAATCTCCACGATGGCATTCGTCCATTCTCATGAACAATTCTGTTATGAACCACTTTAAAGAAATATCCTGATATTGCTAACAAGCAAACCAAAACAAGCAATGAATACATCGTCACCATGTAATAGTTTATAGGATCAAAAATCATTCGCTTTATCCCAGGAAAGATAAATGCAAAAACAGGGAAAAACAACAATAAACCGCCTATAAGTACTTTACTTACCCAATTTTTATCTTGCGGCACGAAAATAAATGCTTGCTTCAGACTAATACCCATTAGCACGCTCCTAAATTAAAATAAACACACTACCATTGTAGCACTTTTTTCTACAAAATGGTAGTGTATTTAGTCGAAATATTCAGATATATTTAGCGTTTCAACTACACTTATTAAATATTAGCTCTAGCTTCAGCTAAATGTGGAGCATCTTGAACATATTGTCCAAGTAAGTTATACAAGGACAAAGTAAAAGCATATGCTAAAAATGGCAATGGGATTACCAATACAGCCAACAAAGCCATTAATAAAACATAAATAACAGATAAACCAACTACTTGGAGTATAAAATTCAAAGTATTAGGATTATCTTTTACTAGCATAAAAGCTCTTGGGAAACCAATAAACGATAAGATTTTTTTATCTATAGCAAAATTTGCGGCCATTAACAGTGTTAAAAGTCCTAATGTAATCTGTAATAATACCATTAATACTGCATAAACCAATTTCAATTTAGAAAACAGCAACGCAAAAATTGTCAAACCAATAACGTAAATAACGCCAAGGACAATGCAGCCAATCAAATACTTAAAACCTAAAACAAATTTATCACCAAAATCAGACGCAGGTGAACCGGGAAGCCCCTCTTCTTTATTCATCAATTTTTCAAGATACTTTACAACATACCCCATAATAACAAAATTAAGAATTGGGATAATCAAGAAAACACCACCAATTAGCAGCTTAACAAACCACCCATCAACACTAAGAGGTGCCTTTAGAGCCTTAACAAAATCCATACTCATAAATAAACTCCTATTCATCTAATACCATTAGCATTAGTGAATAGTACAATTTTTATATAAGTTTTGTCAAGTTTGCCATTTCTATTGCAGTCTTAGCAGCTTCAGAACCTTTATTTCCAGCTTTTGTTCCTGCTCTTTCTATAGCTTGTTCAAGATTATCAGTTGTAAGAACTCCGAATATAACAGGTACGCCAGTTTCTAATGAAACATGAGCAATACCCTTAGAAACTTCAGAAGCAACAAAATCATAGTGTCCAGTAGAACCTTTTATAACAGCTCCAAGAGTAATAATTGCATCATACTTACCACTTTTTGCAGCTTTTTTGGCAATAACAGGTATTTCAAACGCACCTGGCGTCCAAATAACATCTATAGTTTCTTCTTTGATTCCATGTCTCACAAGCTCATCAACTGCACCAGAAAGAAGTTTTGAACCTATAAACTCATTAAATCTTGAAATTATTATGCAAAATTTTTCATTATTTGTGATATATCCGCCTTGAATAACGTTTGTCATTACATATTCTCCTGTTTAGTCAATATTTTACTCAAATATACAATACATATTTTTTTAATAAAAGTAATTATTTTAACTTGTTTACAATTATCCATAGTAAGAGCAAAAAGGGTAATACCAAAATTTTAACTTATGGGTAAAAATTTTTGTAAATAGAACGCGGGGAGTAAAAATGTATTACTTAAAAAGAAACAGGAGGCTGTTTTTCAGCATTGCGTACATTTCATTAATATATAGCTTGATTATATTCTGTATTACAACATTGCTTTAAATATTAAGATTGCTTTACAAAATAGCAAAAAATATAATTTTTGAATTTAATATAGATAGGTCTTATATGTGTATATTAAAGAGAAGGGGTTAAATCATGGCAGTAGAAAGCATTGGTGCATTCAACAATTTTTCAAAATCTGTTAATTTTCAACAAACAACGAAACAAGCAGAACCAAAAGTAACCGCACCAGTCAAAAAAGATTTTAAAACAACAATTTCTGAGAACAAAACACCTATAGTCGTTGGTGCAATAGCTTTAGCAGCTATTGGAACCGGAATATATACAAACAGAGGTAAGCTTTTCGGAAAAGTATCCGGTGCATTGGTATCCGAATCAAAAAGTATACTTGATAAAATCAACAGAATTAAAGCAAACTGTATTAACGAAGCTAACAAAGTTATTGCAGATAATACAGTATTTGGTGAAATCAAATTACCAGTAATAGATAAAGCAGCGGGAATGCGCTCAGCTGACAAAAATCAGCCGGAAAGATTCCACCAAGCTGCAACCTGGATAGAAGAAGCATACAAACAAGCATACTCTAAAGCAAAAGATCTCAGAGATGGAAACAACATGCTAAACTATATCTACAACAGAGTAAACAAAGAAAACACAGCACTTGCTCAAATGTATGTACAAATGCCTGCAGCAGAAGCTAACGTTAGAATGACTCAGTTTGCAAAAGATGTTGCAGCGATGGACAAACACTCAGGTATGACTGTTGAAAGATTTGTAAAAGATATGAAAGAAATATTTATGCCAAAAGCAAAACAAGAACTTGGCATATAAGTTATACACAAAATACAAAAACTGCTAATTTGAATAATTAGCAGTTTTTTTTGTTAAATAATGTTGTTTGAATCAAAAAATTCTTTCGCAAAAATCTCATCTTTAACTATCTGAGATTTTAAATCAGGCAAAGAATCAAATTTTTTCTCATCACGAATTTTTTTAACCAAAGAAACTTTAATATCTTTGTCATAAATATTTTCGTTAAAATCAATCAAATGAGCTTCTAAAAGCAAGGTATTAGAGCATGTAACAGTAGGACGTTTGCCCAAATTTGTTATAGCTTTGTATATTGAACCATCAATTTCAACAACAGTAACATAAGAACCTTTTGGCGGTTTAATTATATTTTGAGGATATTTTATGTTAGCTGTAGGGAAAGATATTGTACGACCTATTCTATCACCTGTAACAACTCTACCTTTTACGTAAAAATACTCTCCCAGCAGATTTTTTATATTATCAACAAAACCTTGAGCCACCAGTTGTCTAATTTTAGAACTGCTAATCAATGTGTTATCGTAAGTAATTGGAGGAATTTCGTAATACTTATAGCCAAACTCAGACTGATAAGCCCTAAGCAATGTAGAATCACCTTGTTTATTTGCTCCAAAAAAGTGATTAAAGCCTGTTGTGATAAACTTAGGTTGAAAATTCTTTACCAAAACATCTTTTAAGTAATCAAAAGCAATCAAATCTGCAATATCTTCATCAAAATCAAGCATATACACATAATCGATACCTTGCTTTTCAAAGAACTCAAGTCTGTCTTGAGGTTGAATTATGTACTGAGGAGTTCTGTTTTGCAAATAACATAAGGGATGCTCTTTAAATGTTATAACAGCTGATTTTAAGTTGTTTTGCAAAGCAAGGTTAACTGTATTTTTTAGTACAACTTTATGCCCTTGATGAACTCCGTCAAAAAAACCAAGGCAAATTGATAAATTTGGATTATGATTTAACTTTTCAAAAATTTCCATGACTCTATCTTATTTAAGATAAACAATATTTTCAAATATTTAACAATCTAACATCCGGAATATATAATATTTATTACTAAAACCGTAATATTAATTAACATATAAAACCATGTATTTGCAAAGTTATATAATAAGTGTTATAATAATAATGTTATTAATGTTTCGGCTAGTGTAAAAACCTTACGAGGGTCGGGATGTAAGATTTAAACATCGCAAGATGTTTTTGAGATTACAAAACCCCTCGTTTTTTTTGTCCTTTTTTCAGGTTATTATGTATAGTTGATATTTGTTATTTTTTTGAGATTAACCGTACTTGGGTTCTCAACTTCTGTTATTTTAATGCAAGAATCCAGCTGTTTTGAATACTCTAACATCCTACCTCGAGGTATATACAAATCAGTAATAAAAGTTCTTTCTGAACTCATATTTTTTATAAAACCAAACTTTGAATAAAAAGTATCCAAATCTATACGACTATTGCTGACTACATCAAGACCAATTCTTTTTACATTATTTTTTTCACAATTATGGAATAAGAATTTTAACATGCTCATACCTGTATATTTTACATATTTGTTTTTAGAAACAGGCCAGGACGCAACATTATCAAGATAACAATCTTGCATATCTTTGTATGAAATAATTCCACACGGCTTATTATCTTTTACAAATAAAAAAGATTTTTGAGGAGTAGTAAACCCTGACATTAAAACAGCATTATTAATAATACGCTTCCAAGTTCTCAAGATACTATCTTTAAAACCACTTCCGGCTGTAAGCGATTTTAACTTTATATTTGAAGCCATATTATCCAAAAATACTCTATCATCATAATCAAGACTGTAGACTTTAAAAGTATGTGTAATATTTTTTATTGCAACATCAACTACAGCAAACTCTTTTGCCTTAAAACTCGTGTTATTTACTCTGTTATTAATGTTTCTTACTTTCATAAAAATATCCAGCTATACAAGTGTAAATTAACTTCAAAAATTTTTCAAACAATATTGATAAATATTAAAAATATTTTTATAATAATTATGAAAGGTTATTTAATTTAAGTATCTCTAATAAAATATGGGATACTTTTTTTATCCAAAAGGGACCTATGTATCGTTTTTACAGAGCCTTAATATTAACAGTATTAGTAATAATTCCCCAAACAACGTTTGCACAACAAACTATTATTAACGTGCCATCATCAGATGTATTGCCATACGGAGAAGTTATACTTAAGCAATCAAATAAATTCCGCCCATTTGGAGACGGAAAATATGTTTCGCTAACTCCACAATTAATTGTCGGTACGGGTAAAGGTACAGAAATTTCTGTAGAAGCGGGAACCAGTATAGAAGATACAACTTCTGTAAAAATGAATATAACTGCAAAAAAAGTTTTTAAAATAAAAAAATCTGCCAGATTTACAGTAGGTGGAGTCATAAATCCTTCTTTAACAGAAGGGCAAAAACCTGACAGCATGATATACGCTCACGGCTCATATCTTTGTAAAAAAACAAAAACAACAATAACAGCCGGAGGTTTCGTAGGAGGAAAACAAGAAATGCCCTCTTTAACAGGTGTTATGCTTGGTATAGACCAAACAATTATCCCTAACAAACTCCGTATAGCTGTTGATTGGATGTCACGAGATGAATCTTGGGGCGCCCTTGGAGCAGGGCTAAAAATAAGACCTGAGCCAACAACTTCTATAACAACAGCTGTCATAATTCCAAACGCAGACGAAAATCGTCTAGCTTTTTCTGTATCAATATCAAAATATGTTGGAAAAGTACTACCTGAACCAATAAGAAAAGAAAAAGAAAATAATGGAGATAATTTGTAATGAAAAAGATTATATCAGCAGCTTTTATAACTTTAGTTTTTATATCATTTTCACATTTTGCATTTGCAGAAAGTCATAAAAATTATGAGAAAGCAAAGCTGGAAGGAATGAATTTTTCTAACCTAAACCTCGAAGGTGCAAACTTTGAAAATGCAGAGTTAGATAAAGCAAATTTTAAAAACGCTAATCTTAAAAATGCTAACTTTAAAGGTGCTGATATAGAAAAAGCGACCTTTGAAGGCGCCAATCTTGAAGGTGCAAATTTTGAAAACGCAGATCTTGAGGAAGCCTCTTTACTGAATGCCAACATAAAAAATGTAAACTTTAAAAATACAGAACTCGAATACGCAATCTGGACAGACGGAACTGTATGCGGAGCTGGTTCAGTAGGTTCTTGTTGGTAATTAAGAATTAATCAACTTTTGATACGGAATAGTTATACATTCAGGCAATCGTCTAAACATTTTATTAGTTGTAGTATTAACAGCAACACAAGTCACGTTAGCAACGATATTCACAACACCTGTATCTTTATTTTTAAGAGTCTGCTTAAAAATAATTGCGCTTGGTCGTAATTCTTCAATTTCTGTAGTCAAAATTAAATTATCATCCAACTTGGCAGAAACTTTATATTTTACATTAAGCTCAACTACTGGTAAAACACAACCTTCTTCTTGCATCTGTTTTAAATCTAGCCCTAATACTTTATCGGTAAACTCAATTCTACCTGCCTCTAGCCATCTCAAATATGCACCGTGCCAAACAACTCCATAGGCATCAGTATCGGCATAATATACTCTTATCTCATTATCGTGTTTCATAAAAAACCTGCTTTAACTATGAATCAAAAAGACCTTGAATTTTATCTGCAATTTCTTGAGGATCAAGCTCATTTGTAACATTATTCAAATCCATTGCAATTTGATAAAGTTTTGCAGCTTCAACCTTGTCACCTTTTATAGCAACAGAACGTCCAAGATTATAATGAGCCAAAGCATAGTTTGGATTAAACTTAATAGCCTTTTCAAAAAGCTCTATTGCATTTTGAACACGTCCTAAATCATCAAGATAAATAACACCCAGGTTGTTATATGCGATATCGTATGTAGGATCATATTTTATAGACAATTCATACTCTTTTATCGCTTCATCAATATCACCCTTGCCCCAATGCAAAAATCCCAAGTTACAATGAATCTTCGCGTTAGTTGGGTCAAGTTCCAAAGCTCTTCTATAAACAGTCAATGCGTTGTTATACTCTTGCTTGTCATAAAAAGCACTACCTAAATTAATAAAGATATCAATGTCTGTAGGAGTCAAAAGATATGCACTGTGATAAGCACTAATTGCCGCATCTGTATTTTTCTCAGCTTCTTGAAAAACATAACCCAAAGTCTGAGCAATAACACTTGTCCACTCAGGTTTTGGATTTAAGGTTATAGCGTTTTGATAATAAGAAATTGCAGCCTTAGTTTCACCTTTTAGGTATAAGATATTTGCAAGGTTGCTATAAAATTCAGCTGCATTAGGTTGTATTTCAATAAGTTTTAAATAAGACTCAACTGCGCTGTCTAAATCGCCTAACTCTTCATATACAGAACACAATGAACGATAGGCTGTTATATTAAGGCTGTCAACAATTATAGCCATTTTATATTCAAGTATGGCATCTTCATAACGCCCCATAGCTCTATAAATATCACCTAAAAGGCAATACAAAAGAACAAACCCCGGAGCTTTATCAAGTGCCTCTCTATACAAATCAACAGCATCGTTAATACCGTTTCTTGCAACAAGTATCCAGCCTTTTAACAACATAGGCATAAATTGTAAATAAGAGAGAACCTTAAACACACTTTTTAAAGCATGCTTATCAAAAGGTAGAGTAAGCAAAGAGAGTAACAACTCTTTTTGTCTCAACAAAGATATTTTAAAACTCTTAACAGACATTACCCTGTAGAGATTATATTTCAAAAAATGAGCTCTTGATGACGTGAATGGCTTTAATTTAATAGCCTTTTGAGCAAAATCCATTGCATCTGGAAAATGTGCCTTTTTAGTATGACAACAAGCTAGCATGTAGTATGCTTGAGCATTTTTGTCATTTTTTTCTACAGCAAGATTAAAATAGTTAATAGCTCTGTCTATTTCATTCTTATAATAAAAAGCCATACCTATTTTAAAATATATTTCATCAGAGTTAATATAAGACTCAAGAGCGCGCTGATACTCAGTAATAGCCTCATCAATATACTGACGGGCCTGACGAATATCCAAGTGCCATTCTATATATAAATCACCTAATTTAACATGCAACTCAGCATTAGTCGGATCTTTAGACAACTCAAGCTGGCACTTCTCAATAGCTCGCTGCAAGCTGCTATTAACCTTAAAATCTTTTTTATTCTTATCTCTATCTCTATACTGTAATATTCTAAACATGTTTACTTATTTTTTAACTCTAGTTTTATATTAAATTATTTATATTATTTTTGCAAACTTACAAAATATCTCAAGAATTAGATTTTGAATTTTGCAAGCGTTCTATTAACAAACACTTTTGAATTATCTTATCTCTATCTTTTTCATTAATCTTTAAAAACTCCATAACATACTCGTTAGAACGATAAAAATTCTTTTGTAGTATTATTCCGGAAACCTTAATCAATGAAGAAAATTCATCTAAACGTAATCTTGCATCATACTCTGCACCAACATCTATAGGTTCTTCGCACAAAAATCTAACGCCACCGCCGCTTAAATCGACTGTTGCTGTTTTTATATTATCGTTATCACCTTTACCAACTATAAAGAAATCAGAGATAAAAGGCATTCTTAAATAACGTCTGCGCTGTATAACCTGATGTTGATTACTAAATTCTATGACAAAAATTCCATTAAATGGCGAATCAAATACGATCGAATCAAAAATCATAATGCCTGTAAAGCTGTAAACAAAGGCTTTTATTTCTGTTCCTTCACTCAAATAAGGAATATATTCCTTTTGAGAAGCTGGAAAAGAAAGCACAAGACGATCAGACTCAGGCTCAAGAATATAGCAATCAATAATAGTTTTGCTAATACCTGTATCAACCTCTACTTGTACTTTTTGACCTTTTTTTACAGCTCTGTTGTGCATTATATTTATAGTCCTTTCAAATATTCAGACGGAGCAAGCACCGTTAGAACATAATTGTCGGTAATACAAGAATTAGCAACTCTTTGTATATCTTCAACAGTCACGTCTTGAACCATTTGAATAAATCTTTCTTCAAAATCAGCGCCAAGACCTTTATCTTCGTAATAAGCAATCAAGCTTGCTTGTTGAAGGTTTGTTTCTGAAAAGAATTGTCTTTTACCTATAAGGTTATTTTTTGCATTTTCAAGTTCTGTTTCTGAAACAGGAATATTTTTAATCTTATCAAGCTCAACCTTAAAACCTTCTAGTGAAGTTTTTATGTTTTTAGGTTCTGTTGCTATATAAACATTAAACAAAGCACTCTGATCATAAATTTCATAACTGCTTCTTACAACATAAGCCAAGCCTTTTTTGTCTCGAAGTTCTAAAAACAGTCTTGAAGACAAACCGCTGGAACCAAGCATAGTATTCATCACCATTATTGCAGGGTAGTCTTTGTCAAAAATACTTGGAACTCTCCAACCTTGAATAATTTGAGCTTGAGAAGCATCATCTTTTTCTATTTTAACAACTTCTGCCTTATTCAAGTCTTGAGGTTTGTTTTCTATTTTGCAATCAACAACATTCTTGATGTCAGAAAAATATTTTTTCAATAAACCAACAACGCAATCATTGCTAAAGTCGCCAGCAATACTTATAACTTTTGAAGACTTTTCAATCAACGAATGATAGGCATTTTCAACGTCTTGTTTTGTAATACTATCAATATCTTTTAAAATTTGTGTATAAGTATGCCCATAAGCATGATTTTTGTATATAGTCGAATAAAATCCATCCAGCGCTCTTGTTTTAGGCTCATCAAGTTCTGCTTGGATTTCACCTTTCAACTTAATAACTTCTTTTTCAAAATCATCTAAAGTTGAATTTTTAATAATATCAGCAAGAATCTCAAGACCTTTTTCAAAATCTTCGTTCAAGCATTGGAGCTTAAATCTTATAAAATCTTGCTTCATCTCGCTATAGCAATCAATAGCGTTTTCATCCAATTCTTGAGCAAGTTTTTCTGCAGAACGATTTTTTGTTCCCTGCAAAAACAGCCTGTTCAATATTGTATAAATACCTGCTTTTTTTTCAGGCTCAGATATCTTAAAGTAAAAACACAACGCATGTCGTGGAGTATTTTTATTTTCTTTAAGAACCAAAGGTATATTGTTATCTAAAACTATTTTGTTCATTGTTCTTCCTTTTTATTCCGGCAATAATACAGTTGTGACAGAGTGATTTAAAGCCAAATACTTTTGAGCAGCTTCGTTAACTTCTGCCATAGTTATTGAATCAAGCGCTTCAGAGTACTGCTCAACCAAATCCAAATCATCACAAACAGTCATATAATAACCAATATTTTCGGCTATATCTGAAACAGTTTCTGCTGATTCTGCAAAGCGAGCTTTTAATTTTTTCTTTGCTTTATTAAACTCACGCTCTGTCATATCGCCTTTTAATAATTTTTCTAATTCAGATTTAATAAGTTCCAATGCCTCATCTTTTTTATCAGCTTTGTAATTAGCCTGAACAAAGAAATTTCCGCCATCTTTAAAATTATAAAAATCTGTAGCAACAACGTTGAAAACAGGTTCTGCCACTTTTTCTATGAGGTTTTGGTACAATCTGGAGCTTTGACCTTCGCCTAAAATAATATTTATAATTTCAAGAGCTATATTAGCTTTTAAATCTCTTGCAATAGGGCCTAACCAACCAGTAATAGCAAACCCTGTATTGATTTTACCCTTAAGTTCGATATATTTTGCTTCATCAACAGGTTTGTCCAATTGATGTTGAGGGTTTTGGAAATTTTCTCTTCCTTTGAAATCGAACTCTTTGCACAACAACTCAAGTACCTTTTCGTGGTCAAAATCACCGGCAACAATAGTTGTAATATTGTTAGGAGTATAGTGAGTTCTGTAATAGTCCAAAATTGTTTCTCTCGGGATTGAAGCAATTGTCTCAGGAAAACCTATAACATCACGTCTGTACGGATGACTTGTGTACATATTTTTGTTAGTAGAGTTATAAATTTTCGTCCAAGGCTGATCCTGACGCATTCTGATTTCTTCAATAACAACGTGTCTTTCTCTTTTTTGCAAAACATTATCATCACCCAAAGTAAAAGCAGGACCTATTTCATCCTCCGGGATAACAGGATCAAGCATCATATCGGCATGTAATTCTACTGCTTCTTTTAAATAAGCATCATTAGGTCCTTTTGGCAATGTGACATAGTAAAAAGTATAATCTTTCCAAGTTGCTGCATTAACAATTGCACCTTTGGCCTCTAATGTTTTATCAAAGTACCCTGCTTTATGTTTGTGAGTTCCTTTGAACATAAGGTGTTCCAAAAAATGAGAGATACCGTTGTTTTCATCATTTTCGTTTATAGAACCTGTTTTAACCCAGCTTGAAACATTAACAAGTCCGCCTTCTTTGTGAGCTAGGACTATTTTATGCCCGTTTTCTCGCTCATATATTTCTACAGGACGAGTCAAATACGGGTAATTTATTTCCTTTTTTATAATATTTTCCACCTGACTACCTCTATACATAATTTACCCAATTATTGTATCAAATAAACAAGGCTTTTACACGTATAGACGGTGGATTTTCTTTATTTTATATTCCAAAAATCAGGATGTAACATAGCCAAAAACGGAATCAATTCCAACCTGCCCACAAGCATATTAAATATACAAATAAGCTTTGACACAGGGTGCAAAATATCAAAAGACCCCATCGGCCCAATAGGACCAAAACCTGGACCAACGTTACCAAGTGTTGTTATACTACCTGTTAAACCAATAATGGTATTGTTCTCTAAAACAGATATAACAAGAGCAGATAAAGCAAAAATCAAAAAGTAAAAGAAGATAAAAGCAACAATCTGCTTGATAACATCAACAGGAACTATTGACCTATTAAATTTTATAGGATAAACAGCGTTAGGGTGCAGAATTTGAGCAACTTCTTTTTTCATATATTTGAATAAAATCATCCATCTGATTACTTTCAAACCACCGCCTGCAGACCCTGCACAAGCTCCACAGAAAAGTAATAAAAACAACACAAGCTTTGCAGGCAAAGACCATAATGCAAAATCAGACGATGCAAAACCTGCTGTCGTAATTATACTGCACACTTGAAATACAGCTGATGTTATTGAATCCCAAATACCAAAGGAATTTTGGAAAAACAATACAAGCGCAAGCACTACTGAAAATGCAATAACAATACAAGTGTACGTGATAAATTCTTCATCTTTCAATGCAAAAGATATTTTTTTATTCAAATAAACTTTATACATAAGTGCAAAGTTTGCACCTGCAAAAAACAGAAAAATACTTATTATCCAACATATCAAATTAGAATGATAACCTTGAATACTCAAAGGATTTGGTGAAAAACCGCCACCTGCAAGCGTTGAAAAAGAATTACAAAAAGCATCAAATAAAGGCATGCCTGCAAGCTTCAAGCAAACAATCTCTAATACTGTAAGAATTAAATATATTGTCCAAACAGCAGTGGCTGTATGTCTTATTCTTGGCGTAATCTTATCTTCAGTAGGCCCTGGAGCTTCCGCAAAAAACATCTGTCTTCCTGCTACAGCAAACTGGGGCAAAATAGCAATAAACAAAACGATTATCCCCATACCGCCTAGCCATTGACTCATCGAACGCCAAAAAAACATTGCCTTAGGAAAATCAAACGAAGTCAAAATAGTCGCCCCAGTAGTTGTAATACCGGAAACCGCCTCAAAAAGACTGTTTATAGGGCTTAGGCCATAAAACAAATACGGTATCATGCTCATAAAAGAAAATAAAATCCACGACAAAGCGACAACGCAAAGTGCCTCAGATTTTTTAATATCATTTAAACTTTCAAAAGTATTTGAGCGTGTTTTAAAGCTAAAACTAAGCAACAAACACAAAACAGAAGGTGTAATAAAAGGCATTATTGAAGAATAATCGCCATAATAAAGAGCTACGGCAATCGGTGCAAGTATAACTATTGCAATGCACCTTAATATCAATCTCAAAGAAGTGAATATGTACGTAAGCCTCATTGTTACCCTCTAAAGAAATCAATTATTTTTTGAGAAGACTCTTCTCTCGTAAATATCAATAAAGAATCACCTTCATTAAGTTTTGTCATACCGTTAGGGATTATAACGCTTAACCCCCTTTGGATAATTGCAATAACGGCTTTTTCAGGCAATTTTAAGTCCATAAGAGTAACTTGGTTAAATTTTTGAGGAACAATTGCCTCTATAATTCTACCTTGACCGCCTTCAACAGTTGCCAATATATCAACATCCGTTTCGATAAGGTTTTTTCTTATTTCAGTAATAGATGCATCTTTTGGAGATATTGCAACATCAATACCAACCTTTTCAAAAAGACGAATATTCGCTGATTTAGATACTCTTGTTATAACTTTTTTAGCTCCGATTTGTTTAGTTAAAAGCGAACAAAGCAAATTCTTTTCATCATTGTTTGTAACACTTATAACAACATCGCTATCACCAAAATCTTCTTGTTCGAGCAATTCTATATTTGTACCATCACCGTATAAGACCAATGATTTTTTCAAGTGTTCTGTCAGATATTCACAACGCTTGTAATCCATTTCAATAATTTTGGTCTTGATATTTATTTTTTCAAGATTTTGAGCAAGCATCAAACCTACACTGCCACCACCGATAATAGCAGCTGTCTTTACTTTTGTATTGCTTTGGAAAATATCTCTTGCCAAAATATCAAGAGAAGTTGACGACCCCATAAATATAACTTTGTCATTTAAAAGGAATTCTGTTTCCCCATCAGGAATAAACAAGCTAGAATCTCTTGTAATCCCAACGACAAGAGTCTGTTCTACAAATTTGCAATCTTTAAGCTTTTTATTCAAAAGAATAGAATCTTCTTTAATTCTGTATTCCAAAAGCCTTGCACGACCGCCTGCAAAGTTCTCAACATCAACAGCTTCCGGAACTGTAATTATTCTAAAAATTTCCTGTGTAAGAAGTTCTTCAGGCCAAATAACATAGTCTATCATTTCATATCTTGTATTTTTAACAAGTTTTAATGATTCGATATATTCAGGCTTGCTGACAAAACAAACCGTCTTGGCACGGCTCAATCTGCTGACTGTTAGACAGGATACGATATTTGCTTCATCAAAAGCAGTACACGCAATAAAAACATCTGCATCTTCGATATTAGCAGATTTCAATGTATTTATATTAGATCCGTTACCGCTGACAAAGCTTATATCAAGCTTGTTCAAAGCATCTGTTTTGTTTTCGTCTTTATCAATTATTATTACATCATGGTCTTCAAAAAATTCGGTTGCTATCAACAACCCTATTTCGCTCGCACCAAATACAACTATTTTCATAATATTTTCCGTTATATTGTAATTTGCAACCATTATAATACATAAATTTAATTGGCAAAATATATTTTTGTTTTACAATATTAGATATTGAGAGTATCACTGGCCATTAAGGCTTTTATAAGGGGAGAAAATAAATTGGATTTTACTACACTAACTATAGATTTCTTAAAACAATTAAGTAATATATTTGGAAGTTACGGGCTTGGTATCATCGCATTGACAGTTATTATAAGACTTGCAATGTGGCCGTTAAACGTTTCTCAGCAACGTTCTATGAAAACAATGCAAATGCTTCAACCAAAAATGAAAGCTATCCAAGACCGCTACAAAAATAACCCGCAAATGATGCAACAAAAGATGATGGAGTTCTATAAAGAACACAAATTCAACCCTATGGCAGGTTGCTTACCATTGTTAATTCAAATGCCAATCTTCATTCTTTTGTATTCATCATTAATGAGCCCACAGTTCATTTCTATGGCTGGTCAATCAAACTTCCTTTTCATCAACAGACTTGATGCAACATTAAAAGGCAACGCTGGTATCTCTAATGATGGAGTGTTCTCAGTAGGACCAAGAGACACATTCTCATTAAATAAAAATATTAAAGTTTATATTGGCGACAAAGAATTAGAAAATGCCAAATTAACTAACCCAAGAAACGCAGTTAAAGTTCAAGGTGACATAACACCTGGTGAACCTGTTGATTTAAAAATCAGCCTTGACGATTTTGATTTAAAATTCAGCCAACTAGCACAAATTACAAGTGCTGAAGCGACAGTTACAGATAACAATACCAGAGAAATTGAAAAAATCACTTTCAAAAAACAAGGGGATAACTTAATAGCATCTGTTCCGACTGCAGCAACAAAATCATCATTCAACTATGATGTATTACTTCTCGTTGTTATATTTGGTGCATCTATGTTCCTAACTCAAAAAATAATGATGGCAACAAACAAAATGCAACAAGCCGATCCTGCTCAAGAAGCAATGCAAAAAACTCTCGGAACAATGATGCCTGTTATGCTTACTGCAACATTTTTATTCATTCCAATTCCTGCAGGTGTGTTGTTATACTTGATTGCAAGCAACGTTATACAAATTGCTCAAACAGTCATCATCAACAAACAGCTTGATAATGAAGAAGCAAACAAAAAGAATAAAAAAATTGACGAGTCAGTATCTAACGCTAAAAAAGTAGAAGCAAAAGAAATTAAAAACGTAGATACAGAAAACAAATAACAAGGATTACGTAAATGAACGAAATAGCAAAACAAGCACTTGATATCCTATTAGAAGGCAACAAAAATTTTGTAAGCGGCAAATCAACAGCTATCCACAGAACTGTTGAAGACCTAAAGTCACTTCAAAACGGACAATCTCCTATCGCTTGTATTGTGACTTGTTCAGACTCAAGGGTTATACCGGAACTTGTTTTTGACAAAGGGTTCGGAGATATATTCGTTGTAAGATGTGCAGGTGCAGTAATTGGTGAAAATATATTAGAAAGTGTTGAATACGCTGTAGAGCATCTTAAAGTACCTCTTGTAATGGTTCTAAGCCACGATGATTGCGGAGTTATGAAAGCAGCTAAAGCATTGTACCCCAAAGAACCTGAACATTTAGAGTTATTGATTCGCTCTGTATATGAAATTATCGATAGCGAAACAGAATGTTACAACGAGCTTGCAAAAAATTACACACTAACTAAAAAGAGAAAATTGCTTAAACGCTCTAAAATATTGAGAGAAGCACACCACGAAGGCAAATTTGAGATTGTAAGAGGTTACCTCAAATTTGACACAGGAGAAGTTGTTATAATCGAAGACTAATTTTATTAGTCTTCTTTTCTTCTTTTGGGCGGAGTATATGTCAATAATTTAAAAATTGTCGCAACAAGACATATCAGATAATTGGTTTCTTGCACATCTCTATATGCACGATCCATATCAACACGGTCGCTTTCAAGTTTCCTTTTTTCTTGTAACTTTTGAAGGTTTTGCTCATTTAATAAAGTTTTTTCTTTACCGTTTAAAAGATAAAGATTTCCGTAGTAATCTCTTTCAAAAGTTTTTTTAACAGCTACAGAATCATCTTGAGATTTTAAAGAAATATCAAAGGTTTTGTTTTTAGCATCTTTAAAATTCAACTCATAGTTATAACCGGATACAGTATGTTCATCTTTGACAAACAAATCACCGCTGAGTTTTTTATCCTCTAAATTTTTAGTATTAACGGTCATACCAATTTTCTTATCGTTCATAGAAAAATCTACACGATAAAAATTTTCGCCCATTTTTTCAATTATAGGCATTTCTGTATTATTAAAAGTATTTAATTGATAAAAAGCGTTAGATGTTTTTTCTGTCTGCTTAAAGGTTTCTTTCAATTCTTTGTACAAGTTTTGTGTGTTTTCATCTGTTTTATATACTGCATATCTTTCATCTAAATTATTTTGAGCCTTGTTATAAAAAAGAGGATTAATAACCAATGTATTTGCTAGTATTGCCCAATAAATTGCATCACCTGCAGAAAAATTAGACTTTTTAGGCGTTTTTTCATTGGCATTATTATATCCGTTAGGCCCTGACAAAGAACCTGAAGCACCCTTAAAAGACTGTTTTGTTTTATTTATGTTAGAAACATATCCATTTATTTTTTGAATTGCCATTTTATCTTCCTATTTAAATCTAAAAAACATTATCATAAAATCCAAAGTAATATTTTATGAAAAACATCACCCTAATACAAAAGTCCTGACAAAGTTTTTTTGTCACCTTAAAAGACTAAAGTTACATATCTTAATTGATAAGCATACAATCGCCATAGCTGTAGAACTTATACTGTTCTTTTATAGCTTGCGCATAAGAATCAAAAACAAAATCTTTGCCTGCAAATGCAGATACAAGCATTATCAATGTTGATTTAGGCAAGTGGAAGTTTGTAATAAGTCTGTCTACAACTTTGAACTCAAAGCCGGGGTAAATAAACAATGTAGAGTCATCTATTGTTTCAATAACTTCACCGTACTTTTTAGCGCAAGTTTCTAGAGTTCTGACTGTAGTTGTACCAACTGCCGTAATTTTTTTACCTTGTTTTTTAGCATCGTTAATAATTTTTGCAGTTTCCGCAGAAATTTCAAACTCTTCAGAATCCATTTTGTGCTCAAGAATATTATCTACCTTAACCGGTCTAAAAGTTCCAAGACCGACGTTCAAAGTTACATAACAAATTTGGACACCTTTAGCTTTCAATTTTTCGAGAATTTCTTCAGTAAAGTGCAATCCTGCTGTTGGGGCAGCAACTGAACCTTCTCTTTGAGCATAAACTGTTTGATATCTGTCATAATCGAGATTTTTCAACTGCTCATCTGTCATTGTTCTTTCAATATAAGGTGGTAAAGGAATATTACCAACCTTATCCAAAATTTCATAGAAATTGCCGTCATAATGCAATTCTACAAGCCATTTACCCTCATTTTGACGAGTAAGAACTTTTACATACAAGTCAGGTGATATCTCAATAATAGACTCTTCTTTAACTCTTTTAGAAGGATTTATCAATACTTCCCAAACCTTATCGCTGATTTGTTTAAGAAGAAAAACTTCAATATGAGCACCCGTATTTTTACGGCCAAACAATCTTGCAGGAATAACCTTAGTGTTATTTAAAACAATAACGTCATTCTCGTCAAAATAATCTGTTATGTCATAAAAATGTTTATGCTCAACAGATTTTTTGGCTCTATCAAGAACCATCATCCTGCAATTTTCACGTTTTTCTGACGGAACTTGCGCAATCAGTTCTTTAGGTAATTCGTAATCATATTCATTTATTGAAAATTTGTCTTCCATCTTGTTCATAATTCTTCTTCTTAATTTTTCGGCCTAATATTAATTTAAAAAGAACAAGACTTTGTTTTTACAAAGCCTTGTCCTTAAACTATTTAAAACAATTGCATTTCTATTACTCTTTTCGCAATTCTTACAGTGTTCAATGCAGCACCGATTCTTATGTTATCTGCAACACACCATAAATCAATTGCATTATCAAAAGCAATATTCTTTCTTATTCTACCGACATAAACAGGATCTTTGCCTGCAGCGTCTAATGGTGTAGGATAAACAAAGTTTTCTACATCATCCATAACTTCTACACCCCAAGCATTTTCCAAAAGTTCTCTTGCTTTTTGTGCAGAAATTTCTTTTTCAAATTCAATAGTTACAGCCTCAGAGTGTCCATGGAAAACAGGAACTCTAACAGCAGTACAAGAAATAGGAATATCTTCACCAAGGTGGAGAATCTTTCTTGTTTCATTAGTAACTTTCATTTCTTCTTTTGTATATCCGTTATCACAAAATACATCAATTTGCGGGATAACGTTATAAGCGATAGGTTTTTTAAATTTAACATTTTCAAAATCTTTGCCATCGTTAACAGCCACAGTATTATCTTTAAGCTCGTTAATAGCAGCCAAACCGGCACCAGAAACAGCTTGATAAGTGCTTACTATCAACCTTTTAATTTTTGCATAATCGTGCAAAGGTTTTAACACCAACATTAACTGAGAAGTTGAGCAATTTGGGTTAGGTATAATACCTTTATGATTTTTCAAATCATCGTCATTAACCCCAACAATAACAAGAGGACAATCCTTATCCATTCTATATGCACTTGAGTTATCAATAAAAACGCAACCTCTTTTTACAGCTTCGGGAGCAAGAGCCAAAGAAGTAGATCCGCCTGCAGAAGCAAGTACAATATTTACACCTTCAAAAGCCTCAGGTGTAGCTTCTACAATGGTGTGTTCTTCGCCCTTAAACGTAATTTTTTTACCTGCGCTTTTTGCACTGGCTAAAAACTTAATTTCGTTGTATGGAACATTTTCTTCAACGAGAATCTTTAATATTTCTCTACCTACAACGCCAGTAGCACCTAAAACTGCAATATTCGGTTTTCTCATTCTCAATCCCACCATTTCTATCGTGTTACAAATAAATTATAGTATAAATATTTTATAGGGCTACCCCATCTCTGCTGACTATTTCCAATTATCGTCCAGTGTTTAGGGGCACAGCCCCTCCCACTATTAAGTGATTTTATCTTGGCGTGCTATTTTTTGTAGCTGATTTGCAAAATACCAATTTATCAATTAATTTATAAAAAGATTGCTGAACCTCGCACAGTTTGCACCCTATGGCTTTTTCTTTTGGCAAAAGAATAAATGACATATATTTTTCACAAAATCCAAGTTTATTTTCTTTTATGGCAAGTCTAATGCACTCTCTCATTAGTCTTTTTATTCTATTTCTTTTAACAGCTCTTTTATGATATTTTTTACTGACAACAAAACCAAACTTTGTTGGCGTGTCCATATCTTTTTTAAGCTTTCCGACATAAAGAGTCAACATAGAATCAGAAACAATTTTTCTGTTTTTGTATGTAGCGTCAAAAGCTTTTTTATTTTTAAGCCTGAATTTTTTAGGAATCATATTTTTATTAAAGCACAAATAAATAACAATATCAGAAAAAGCCTGCTGTTTGAAAAGCAGGCTTTCTAAAACTAAACTTTAAAAGACTACGCTCTTTTCTTAGCTTGGATAGCCAATCTATGACGGCCTTTAGCTCTTCTTCTGTTTAAAACTGTTCTTCCGCCGGGAGTAGCCATTCTAGCTCTGAAACCGCTGACGTTTTGTCTTTTTCTTTTTGTTCCTTCTAATGTACGTCTCATTTTTATTGCTCCTTGAATTAATTTTTTCGCGTTATATCATGATAAATAAGACATAGACGATTGTCAAATGCGGATAATAAAGGATTTAATAAAGGTTTACACAAGATGGATAAAAAAACAGAAAAAACAATAGGTTTTATTGGCGCAGGCAAAATGGCTACAGCAATAATAAAAGGTTTGATTAGATCAGAATTATTCGACAAAAAAAATATAATAGCATCTGAGCCAAACAAAGAATACGCTCACACAATAGAAAAAGAACTTGGAATAAAAATCGTCCACAACAACAGAGAAGTTGCTGCTGACGCAGATATAATTCTTCTTGCAGTTAAACCTTTTGTTGTCAAAGATGTACTAACAGAAATAGAAGACAAAATTAACGACTCTAAACTGATAATAACAATAGCAGCAGGAATATCTTCAAGGAAAATTGAAGATATACTTGAAAAAAAAGCAAGAGTTATAAAAGTTATGCCAAACACGCCAGCCTTGCTTGCAACAGGAATGAGTGCAGTTTGTAAAGGCGAGAACGCTACAGAAGAAGACTTTGAAGAAGTAATAAAAATCTTTGAAAGTGTTGGCAAAGTCATAAAAGCAAAAGAATCTGATATTGATGCAATAACAGGTGTAAGCGGTTCCGGCCCTGCTTTTTATTACTACATTATCAATGAAATTGCCAAAGCAGGAGAAAAACTGGGACTCGATTACCAAACAGCATTAACCCTTTCTGCTCAAACAGCTCTTGGCTCCGCTAAAATGATTTTAGAATCAGGCGTTGACCCAGAACAGCTTATAACAAACGTAACAACACCAGGCGGCACAACGGCAGAAGGCAACAAAGTGTTAAACGAAAGCAATATATCAGAAATTTTGTTTGAAACAGTAAATAAAACAGCTCAAAAATCACATCAAATGAGTAAACAGCTGTAAACTAAACAAAATAAGACTTCTTAAACTTGTACACAACCCTTGTCGGTTAGGTTAAATCTGCCAGCAAATTGGTGTTGTCAAATTGGAGTAACATCTGTGGAACATTAATTTAGATTTTTTTAATCTAGTGTCGTCTTCCCATCCATTAAGGCTTGACGTTTAGTCAACCCTTAACGGAGTCCTTGCTTCGAGCCTTCGAAGCTCAAAGACTTACCTTTTCAATGTGTCACTCACCTACACTTAACTTTGTTAAGTTTCGGAGACAGGCTCACTAGCATCGCCACAGCTC
>CALVEI010000038.1 GCA_944326515.1 Candidatus Gastranaerophilales bacterium
GGTTCAGGGATTCCGTCATCTGTATCGTTGCAGATAAAGTATTTTTGTCCTTTTTTATCTGTTTCGATGCCGATTATTGTTATTTCGTGTCCGCCAATAACGTTGTTGTCACTGTCACAATATGTGTAACCAATAATAACGTTGTTACCTTGATTTAAAGTGTTTTGTATGTGTGATAACGTTTCACTTTGGTCACATTCATAACCGATAAGTTTTCCGTTATCATCAATTTTTTGGTATGTTACACAGACTTTACCTTTACCTGTAACAATCTCTTCGACAAAGTTCTTTTCTATATCAATAAGCCCGCTGTCGTCTTCGTTGTATTTTGGTATTCTTTTGTCAACCAAAGAATCGTAAGTGTTTTGTGCACCTATGTTCATAAATGTTGATTGCAACAATACATCTACAAGAGATCTTTCGTCTGGATCTTTGTAAGAATTTTGGATTCTTGCTCGTATAATTGCGTTTCTATCAGGTTTTAGAGTTACACTTAGAGTTTTCCAATCTTCAAGCTTATGATCTGTTCCAAACTCATTTAACATCCAAACTGTATCGACAAGTCCGTGAGAAAGGTCGTCAACTTTTATTTTTTTAGTTACAGAAAGCTTATCAGATGTTAACCCCTCAGCCATACGAGCGAATTCAGCTGGTAACTTACGAGCTAAGTCAAATTCTATACTTGCTGCAGGGCATGTACTTGATTTTACATCTAAGTCCATTGCGGAAATATTTCTTCCTTGACTAATTTCTGTGTTAATAACCTCAGCTTGTAGATTTTGTGGTATATCTCCAAATTTTTGAGTAATGATAAAAGGATGCTTTATCGCTTTTATTGTTTCTTCAAGAATATTTTTTTTATCTAACCCGGTTGCTCTTGTTTTGGTGGCGATGTTGTATAAGTTATCAAGAGTAGAGCTTCCGTCATTAGAATTTGTATCTAGTAGCTTACCTGTTTTTAATATTTCTTGTAAATCTTTGCGTGTCTTTTTATCAATAATAGAAGATATTTCGTTGTATTTGTTATGTTCGTCTCTCGTTGTAAGAGATGTCCTTATTTGGTTTACACCAAAAGATGGAACTGCTTTATGTGTATTTTTAACAAATGCAGCGCTGTTGCTTGCTACTGGGTTGGTTGCAAGACTTTTACCTACACTGTTTACTCCGCTAGCAGTGTTTATTTTCGGCATATATAAATTGTAATTGCTATTTAATGCTGAAATATTATACACTTATACTTCCACCTTTACATTAGATTAAAAACCAAACAATATAAAATTTGCTTTTTTTGCTATAATTTATAAGTAATGTTAACAAAATTTTATAATCGTTGGAAATTTTGATAAAGAATATCGATATAAATAAAATTAAATTTTTGCCTGTTTCTAAAGAAAATTTGGTTCTTGCTTTAGATAGATTGACTCGATTTAAATATCCTGAAATCAAGTATTATAGGGTTATCTCTGATTTGTTATGTAGATATTTAATTGAGCCCAAGATATCTAAAAATCATATGCAAGTGCTTGATGTGAATATCATAAAACCCCTTTTTGAAAGATTATGGAACTATTCTGTTCAAAAGTATTCTCCTAATATCCATCCAAATAGTGATTTTAACCGTGTTTTGATACAAGAAATATATTCAACCTATAATCTTTCTGATGATATGAAAAATCTTGTTGATCTGAATATCAACATTGATGCCGTTTTAAGTTATATTTCTGTCTCAGAAGACACTCCTATCAACCTTAGACGCTTGTTGTCAATTCAGCATGATTATAAAAATCTTGTTAGCAAAAGAGAGTCTCTTGCTTTGAGATTTCCTGTTGAAAAGGTTGTTTTGTGTGAAGGAATAACTGAAGAAATACTTTTGCCCAAATTTGCTAAATTGGCAGGTTATGATTTTGACAAATATGGTGTTAAGTTAATCAGTGCAGGTGGTAAAAACCAGGTTGCAAAGCTTTACTGTGAGCTAAAAGATGAGTTAAAGATTCCTATTTTTGTTTTGCTTGATGCTGATGCCTTGCAAACTGCCAATAATATTGATTCAGTGCTTAGAGATATTGATTTTGTTTATCTTATTAAACACGGTGAATTTGAGGATATATTCTCTTTGAATTTGATTAAAAGGACTATCAATAACAGGTTTAAAAATATCTGTCAGTCTTCAATTTCCGACTTTAAACATGATGTGCCTATGACAAAAGTTCTTTCTGAATTTTTTAGGTTAAATGAGCTTGGTGATTTTCAAAAAGCTGAGTTTGCTAAAGAATTGGCAGAAAACCTTAAATATAAAACCGATTTAACTGAAGAAATCCTACAAATAGTTGAACAAATTAAAGCGCTTTAAAAAAAGCTCCCTTTTGGGAGCTCTTTTTTAGTATTCTATGTTAATTTGTGAGAACTGAACTATTTTGTTTTTTCCGCGTTTTTTAGCATTATACAATGCGTGTTCAGCATATCTGATAAGGGTGTTTGCATCTTCTTCTACATTTTGCAAGAAAGGATAAGAAGCAATACCACCTGATATTGTAATAGGGTGACGTTCTTCCTCACCAGCCGGAATAAATTCCATCTTTTCAATTTCACGTCTGAATCTTTCTGCAAACAAGAAAGCATTTTCTTCCGGTGTGTTAGGAAGAAGTACAATAAACTCCTCGTCGCCGTATCTTGTCAAAATATCTTCTTTTCTTATGAAGCCTTTTAACATTTCTGCTATTTTTTTGAGTAGAACATCGCCCCAATCATAGCCGTACATATCGTTTACAACTTTGAAAAAGTCAATATCTAACAACAAGCAGCTAAGTTTTGTGTCGTATCTTTTTGAACGAGAAATTTCAGCTTCCAAACGTTCGTGAAGGAATTTTCTATTATGTAAACCAGTCAACGCGTCTGTAGTAGATACTTGGTTAATTGTTTCTTTTAATTCTTTAATTTTTAAGAGGTTTTTCAATCTCAAGTTTAATTCTTTTTCATCAATCGGCGTTGTAACATAGTCATAAGAATCGCCTCTGAAAATAATGTCATCATTAAATTTTTCTGCAACAACTAAAGCTGGTGCAGGAAGCTTTGTCACCATTGATAACTCTTTGAGTTTATCTTCTGAACAGTTGAATACGATAACAGATGGATTAAACTTTTGTGCGTCTTTAACTTCTTCAACGCCTTTTGTTCTTACATCGTACTCGCCGTTGTTTAAAAGGATGCTTTCAATTTGAGCAGAATCCTTGTCACTAAAGATTACAATATTTTTCATAATTATTGTCCTTGTGTTTGCTATTATAATTATAATACCAAATGTCTTAACAATTGTATATAATGAATTTATACGAACTGTAAATTAATTAATGTAAATTCTTTGTTTGTATCTAAATAGCTGTGTTATTCTGTTACTACATATTTATACTCTATATGTTGTATGGTACAGTAATAATATTGTGTTTAATATGTAAATATTAGATTATTGGGGGATTTTACTTTGGCCAAGCCACAGTATCAGAGTGATTATATTCGCAGTTATGCAGGTTACAGAACACAGTCTAAATATTCAACAAATATTAGACCTGCTTATGTTAGAAGGAAAAAGGTTGTTAAGCGTAAAGCAAATCCTATTGCTGTAATATTGAATTTGGTATTTGCTTTTTTATTTGCTGTGTATATTTCACCTGTTTATGTAAATGAAGTAGTTCGTCCAGTATTTATAAAGACTAATAAATATCCTGCTGTACAAGCTGATATCAATAAAATTGCCCATCCTACATCTGATTATCTTTATAACAGCCACATTATGGGATTGAATTATTTGCAAGGTACTGAACTGCAAAAGCCCCAAATGCAAAAGCTTTATGAAACGTATAATTTGACAACTTTAGAGTCAAATCTTAAAAATCTTGCATCAGCATATCCTTCTTTAAAGCCTTCAGTATACGTTTGGGATTATGAATCAGGCAAACACGCAGATTTGTTGGCTAATGAAGTTTATCCAACTGCAAGTATTATAAAAATACCTGTATTGATTCAATTGTTCCGTACTATTGAGGCAGGTGCTATAAAGCTTGATGATAAAATAGCAATGACTGATTATTATAAATCAGAAGGCTCAGGTAGTTTGCAGTTTAAAGGTGTAAATGCCGTTTATACAGTGGACCAGTTGGCTAGAGTTATGATTACAGAATCTGATAATTCTGCTACAAATATGTTGCTTGATGCCACTGGCGGTATGAATGCAATGAATCAGTCATTAAGAAAATGGGGCATGAAAGAAACTAGAATTAATGATTGGCTCCCTGATTTGGCTGGTACAAATGTTACTACAGCCAAAGAAATGGCAACTCTTCTTTACAATATCGATAATCCAAACTTTTTGTCTCTTCATTCAAGAGAAAAAATGGTTGATTATATGAGTCATGTTCATAATAATAGGTTGATTCAAGCTGGTTTACCTAAAGACGCAATCTTTATTCATAAAACTGGTGATATAGGAAAAATGCTTGGTGATGCAGGTATTGTTTATACTCCAAATGGTAAGAAATACATTGTTGTTATGTTGGTCAACAGACCTTATAACTCACCATTGGGTAAAGAGTTTATCGTGAATGCGTCATCATTAATATATAACTATATGGTTAATAGTAGTCTTTAAAATTTTTTATTGATATTGTTATTATCTTATATTATAGTTTATGTATAAGTTAGTTTAGAATCGGAGATAAATATGACTCATCAGATAATTAAAGTAGCATGGGAATTGAATGAAAATTCAGAAAACAGATATCAATTAGTTTATGAAATTGCAGAATTGGCAAAAAAACTTGTTGATGAATATCAAATGAAAAAACCTAAAGATGAGTTGGGTTTTGATGATTATGGATTTGATAATTCTATTAAGAAAGAAAACCCAGTTGAACATGCTATTATGGTTAAAGCATCAGAATCTGATGAAAGCAGACTTGTTGGTTAATATTTAATAGTCATTTAATATTGCAAAAGCTCTCTATTATGAGAGCTTTTTATTTATTTTATTTTTTGCATTAAAAAAGCCGTGATTTAATATCACGGCTTTTTATCAAGCTTTTTTAACTATTTTGCTAACAATTTGTTAACAGCTAAAGTTAATCTTGATTTTTTTCTAGCAGCAGTGTTTTTGTGTAAAACACCTTTAGAAACAGCTTTGTCACACAATTTGTATGCGTGGCTCATAGCTGATTTTAATTCTGCTTCATTTTTGGCTTGTGCTAATTCTAAAGTTTTTCTGATAGCAGTCTTGATTTCAGATTTTACAGCAACGTTTTTCAATCTGTTTCTTTCTGCGATTAGAACTCTTTTTTTAGCGGATTTAATATTTGCCATTTTTATTTTCCTTTCATTTGCATACTATATGGGTGTCGCTACTAACGCAACCCCCTAAAATCTGCAATGAGGATTGGTGAGTATCTTTATTATATTGCAAGAATATTTCTTTACAAGAGGTTGCTGCGGTCTATTATGCAGCTTTTTTATTGTGAGGTTCAATAAGTTCGCTTATTTTATTTGCGATTGGTGTTACTACAACAGGGCCAATAAATCTGTAAATTGTTGTAAAGATTACGATTGGGCCTAAAAGTCTGATACCAATAAGTTTGTTGTTCAATGTCTTGTTGGCATTTCTCAATGGTTTGTATTTGGCTTCTGTTGCAAGTTTTTTGAGAACAGTTTCATTATTTGCATATCTTTTTAATAAGTTTTCATATAAGTTAGACTTTTGAACCATATCAGGATTCATTCTCTTATATGTTTGTTTATATGCATCGAGCTTTTTGTTAATTACACCATCAAGTTTGTATGCACCCCAAGTACATAACAAAGCTGTTATGCCTTGGTTCAATATCATTGGTAATTTTTGGTCTTTTTCTATGTTTTTAGATTTTGCAGTCTGTTGCATATAGAAACCTGATAGCCATAAACTTTCGCCAGCTATTAAATGTGGGAACCAGTTCTTTTGGTCTTTAAACCATTCGATGAATTTTCTGAATCCGTTTGTATCTGCAAGTTTACCGATACCTTTTGCAATTCCTTTTGTTACGGCGCTTGGGTTTCCTTTAAAAGATGGTTGGTTTTTAGAAATTTTATCTTGAGCTTTATCGTAGTTTGATTTTACTTTTGAAAATCCTTTAAATGATTTTGAATCATTACCTTTAAAGCTTAAGTATGAGTAATCAATTTTTGCTTTATCAGAAGGTTTAACAGAATCTTTGGATAAACCAAACATTTTTAATATAGGTGGTACAATCATAATAGTTAATGCCGCCCTTAATGGTAAGAATATTGGTTGGTGAAGTCTTCCTGCTGTTTCTTTGAAGACTCTTGCATTTTCTTTTATGTATGTTGCATCTTTTTTCATGTATTTAGCTGTGTTGTTCATCAATTCTTTAACACCGCGTTTTACTGGTTCTGCAACAGCTATTGTTGTGGCTAAGCCTAATATGCCTGTAGCTACTGAGTGAGCCACTTGATAGTTATTCTTTTTCTTTTCCACAGGGTCTTTAGTTGGAATTATATATATTGATGCAGGTCTAGCTATTGTTGTTAAGCCTAATGCAATGAGGGCATCTGCGATAAGAGAGTTGTCTGCAAGTATGTCTAAAAACTTGTTAAACCATTTGTTTACGGCAAGTTTTTCTCCAAAAGTTTTTGCAACAACAACAGGAGCTGGTCGACCTTTAAAACTCAAACGACCGCTCGGATTTTCTCCAGCGGTCGTTTTTGTCGCACTTCTATTTATTTCAAAATTGTCATAACCAGTCACAGTCTCATTCAAACTAGGCCCTTGCCCTTGCATTCTATCAGTAGTTTGCTTCTGCTTTAAGTACTGTCTTTGGTAATTATTTTGAATGTTATATACTAGATTTTCGGTTTTCATAGGTTTTCCAATCTATTTTTTTATTTTACTATATATCGGCAAATGTATTAAGTTTGTGAATTTTATTATTTGCTAATTATAATCAAAAATCACTAAAAAAGTAAAGTTTTTTTACAATTCTTAATGGGTGTATTTTTAACAATAAATAAAAGCGGCTCTCCCGTTAAGAAAGAGCCGCTTTTTATACTATGCATTTAACTTAATGTACTTTGAACATCCTATACCGTCAATTGCAGAAATTTCAGAAAGTGTTTTTTCATCAACATCGCTGCCTGTATTTATAATCATCATTGATATGTTGTCTGCTTGTGAACGGTTTTGTGCAACGTTCATTCTTGTAATGTTTATATTTTTATTGCCAAGAACAGTTGCAACTTTAGCAACCATTGCGGGTTTATTTTCGTGTGGCACTAAAATCATGTGTTTTTCAGGCTCGATACTTGTGTTATATCCGTTTATCTTGACGATTCTTGGCATGTCTTGTGCAATTAGTGCGCCTGATACTGTATTTGTCTCTTTGTCAGTAACAAGTTTAAGCGTAATTGATCCGATATAGTCTGTAGATGTATTTGATTTTGTTGTTGATACATCTATGCCTTTAGCTTTTGCAATAATTGGTGCATTTACGTAGTTTACTGAATTCATAAATGATGCAAACACCCCTTTTACAACAGCAGTTTCTAAAGGAGATACATCCAAATCAGCCAGGTTACCCTTTACTGTTACATAAACACCTTTGAGACTGCCTTGTGACATTTGCATTGCTAGTTCACCGATGTTTTCTGCTAATTGCATGTAGTCTTTGACAGGTTCCAGTTTGTCCGGTTTCAGTGACGGAATATTTACTGCAGAACGAGCTGAGCCACCTGCTAATACATCCCTAATTTGTTCTGCAACATCTTCTGCAACTTTTAATTGAGCTTCTTCAGTGCTTGCGCCAAGATGGGGTGTGAGTAGAATGTCACCGGTTGTTTTTACAAGTGGTGAATCTGCAATGTTTGGTTCTGTTTCAAAAACGTCAATTGCTGCTTGTGCAACTTGACCTGATTCAAGTGCTTCTGCAAGTGCTGCTTCGTCAATAATGCCGCCTCTTGCGCAGTTGATAAGACGAACACCTTTTTTCATCTTTGCAATTGTATCTTTATTAATCATGTGCATTGTTTCTTTTGTTTTTGGAACATGCACTGTTATGTAATCGCATTTGTCCCATAGGTCGTCAAGTGATTCAACATATTTTGCGCCAAATTTCTCTACTACCTCTTTAGTTGTGTATGGGTCAGAAACAATAATTTTCATTCCAAGTGCTTTTGCTGTTTCTGCTACGTGGTGCCCAATTTTACCAAAACCGATTATACCAAGTGTTTTGCCAAATACTTCGTGTCCCGTAAATTTGGATCGTTCCCACAGACCTTGTTTTGTTGAAGATGAAGCTTTTGCGATATTTCTGGACATAGCAAGCATTAAAGCTACAGTGTGTTCTGCTGCTGCATTGGTATTTCCGTCAGGGGAGTTTACAACGATAATACCGTTTGCAGTAGCAGCATTCAAGTCAATGTTATCAACACCAACGCCTGCTCTACCAATGATTTTCAAATTTTTACCAGCTTCGATAACTTTGGCTGTTACTTTTGTTTGGCTTCTTACCATCAATGCATCGTATTCACCAATAATTTCACAAAGTTCATCTTCGCTCATTGTCGGTAAAATCACGCCTTCTGCTGCTTCGTCTACGATTTTTTTCGCTGTTTCGTTGATTTTGTCTGTGATTAATACTTTCATAAAAACTCCCCTTTTTATATACGGCTCTCTTAAATTAGCCAACGTACAGAATTATACAATATTTTTTGGCGTTTTAATAGTTTTTATATTTTACTTTAGGCAATTTTTTTTAATTGTTTGTTTTTATATATATAGTATATAATATTGTTTTTTTGGAGAGAGATATGAGTGAATATACAGTTAAATCTGGTGAGAACCTTTGGAATATATGCAAAAGGGAATTTAAGTTATCAAATAATACAGATATTGCAAATAAAGTAAATGAAATAGCTAAATCTAATGGTATATCAAATGCTAATAATATTTTTATAGGACAGAAAATTAATCTTGGAACGACAAATCCTGTTGTTAATAATGGAGAACAAAAAAATTATTCAAATGAGATTAACCAAGCTGTTGCTAATAAAATTAAGTACAATAATTTGCAAACTTATGATGACGTAACTCGTTTAGAGGCTTCATCTGTTTCAATATTTGGAGCAGACATAAAAACTGATGAGCAAAAGAATAATGCTTATACTGATTATTCTGCAAAGTTATTGCTTGATTATTACGATAATGATGGTGACGGCGTTGTGTCTGTTGAAGAATTTCAAGCTAAAGAGCAAGCAGGCGGACAAAAAGCAAATGAACTTACCTTTGATAAGTTGAATGCTGATGCCGTTGCTATGGGCGGCGATGCAGTACAAATGACCGATGAAGAAAAAGCTCAATATAATCTTATAGCACAAAGAACAGCAAATCTATTTGCGCAAAACCTTGATATAAACAATAACGGAACTATAGATGCTAATGAGCTTGCATTTTTAAACAAATATGCTGACGGTCTTGACGGTAGTGAAGACGGTGTAATTTCTGCTTCTAATGAATCAGTGATGGCTAAAAGTATTATGGGCACAAATGCTGAAAATAAAAAATATAATGAAGTTATTAATAAATATCTGTTAGGTCAAACTTTGACTGCTGAAGAAGAACAAATACTTAAAGAAGCCCAATCAACGATAAAAAAATCTTTAAGCAAGGCTTCGGGAATAAATATTGAAGGTTAATTTTTTACGTAAATTTCTTCAAGATTATGAGTGACTCCACCTAATGGCGTTGGGTTAACGTTACCAAATTTATTTCTGATAGCTGTTATGATAATTGGGGAATATAAGTATATCAATGGTTTTTGGTCATATACTATTTTTTGGTATTCTTCATAAATTTGTTTGCGTTTGTTAAAATCAAGTTCTAGCGAAGCTCTGTCAAAGAGTTCGTTTATTTGTTTTTCCCAAGGATAAATATTTTTATTCTCTTGTGGAGTTTTTCTCATATTAAATACGTGCAGTGTTCCGTTTGAATACCATACATTTTTGCCGCCGTATGGTTCAAGAGGGCTGCCAGTAAAGCCCATAATCACTGAATCGAAGTCGTTTGTATTAACTAGTTTGCTTACTAATGTATTGAATTCAATAGGCTTGAAGTTAACTGTCATACCAAGTTCTTCAAGGTCTTGTTTTACCATAACACCTATCGATTCGCGTTCTGTGTTACCGGCGTTTGTGTATAAATCAAATTCAACTTTATTTCCTTGTTTATCGTATAGTTTGCCTTTTTTCCAGTAAAATCCTGATTTTTTAAGGTATTCCTTGGCTTTTTCTAAGTCTTGAGGGTGTCCTTTTGCTATTTCTTCATTCAAATAAATTGAAGATAAAGGTTCAGGTGTAAACAACGGTGCTGCTACCCCACTAGCGATATTGAAGACCATATTTTCTCTATCAAGTGCGTAATCAACAGCGGTTCTAAAGTTTACATCATTAAACCACTTTTGTTTTATTGGGTTTACGTAATACTTCCCTTTTTCATTTTTTCTTGTGTTTAGATTAAAAGAAAAGTACATTGTCCCTGTATTTGGCCCTAAGTTATAAATTTTATAATCAGAAAATTTTTCTTGTTCTTTAAAAAGTGCTACATTTGTTCCTCTTAATCCAACTGTATCGAGTTCTCCTGCTTTAAACTTTAATAGTTCGTTATTCAGGTCACCCACTATCAAAATTATGTATTTGTCTAAGTAGGGGAGTTTATTGCCTTTTTCATCAATCATGTAGTAATTTGGATTTTTTTCGTATACAAGTCTTTGGGCAGGAACGTATTCTTTAAGTTTGAAAGCTCCGCTTGTAACAAATTCTGATGGTTTTGTGTTCGAACTCCAAAATGAAGCAAAGGCTTTTTTTCCTTGTTTTGTTATTGGTTCAAGAATATGCTTTGGAGCTATTGGTACACTAAGTTGTCTTAAAAACGGAGAGAATGGCTTGGGGGTAGTAAATTTGACTGTATATTTGTCAATCTTTTCTATTTTAGGAAGCTCTGTTCCAATATACATTGCGTCACGTGTGCTTGTATTGCCAAATCCCCCAAATATGATTGTATTCCAAGTGAAAAATACATCATCTGCTGTTATTTCTTTGCCGTCTGACCATTTTAGACCGTGTCTAAGTTCTATAATATATGTCTTTTGGTCAGGCAATATCTTAATGCTTTTTGCCATTTTGGGGATAACTTCACCAGTGTATGGGTCTGTTGTGACAAGTGCATCAAACATAATGTCAGCTGCTTGAGAAGATGTGTTGTCCATAGAATTCCAAGAATTGAATGTCTTTGGACCTTCTCCTATTGTACTTGTTACAAGTGTTCCACCGTATTTTCCTGCTGGGCTTCTTGATAACAGATAGTCAACACCGTTTATTGTTTTTGTTCCAATAGGATAGGGCTCGTAATTTTGTAATTGTTCTAGAGATTGTTGTTTTTGATTTGCTGATTCTTTTTCTGGTATGTCAGCTCTTATACAGCTTGCCAAAACAAGGCAAACAAACAGCAATAATGATATTAAATAGATAATTTTTTTCTTCATAAGAACAATTTAGCACATTTTTTTATTATAGCCACATATCCGACAGGGTTATTAATTAAGATGTTTTATTATCTCTTGAGTAAATTCACTTGTAGTGGCGTTTCCTCCAAGGTCACAGGTTAAAACTTTTCCTTCTTTAATAACTTTATATAAGGCTGTTTCTATTTTTTCTGCTTTTTCTTTTTCTCCAATGTGTTTTAGCATATTAATTGCACATATTAATAGTGCTGTTGGGTTTGCTTTGTTTTGACCTTTTATATCAGGTGCTGAGCCGTGTACAGGCTCGAATACTGCACAATCTTCGCCAATATTGGCGCCTTGAGCAACGCCTAGCCCGCCTATTAGACCAGCTGTCAGGTCAGAAACAATATCACCGTATAAGTTTGGCAGTACCAAAACATCAAATTGTTGCGGTTTTTGTACAAGTTGCATACATAAGTTGTCAACAAGGATTTCTTTGTATTCTATTTGTGGATAATTTTTAGCAACTTCTCTTGCACATTCAAGAAATAATCCGTCAGAAAGTTTGCATATATTTGCTTTTGTAACTGCGTGAACGGTTTTTCTTCCGTATTTTAATGCATATTCAAATGCATATTTTACTATTCTTGTTGATGCTTTTCTTGTAATTATTTTTATGGATTCTGCACTGTCTTTATCAATTTGTCTTTCAATGCCTGCGTACAAATCTTCTGTATTTTCTCTGACAACAACCAAATCAACACCATCAAAAGGGGTTTTTATGCCAGCTATATTTTTGCAAGGTCTGATGTTTGCGTATAAGTCTAATTCTTTTCTTAATGCAACGTTAACACTTCTGAATCCTTTTCCTATAGGAGTAGTTACCGGTGCTTTTAAAGCAACTTTATTTTTTTTGATAGATTCTATTACTCTACTTGGTAATGGTGAACCTTCTGCTTCTGCGACGTCTGCGCCTGCTGTTTGTATTTCCCAGTCTATTTTTACACCTGCTTTGTCAATGATTTCAACAACTGCATCAGATATTTCAGGGCCTATTCCGTCACCAGGTATTAAAGTTACTTTTGTCATTATTGTTCCTTTTCTTTTAATACATCAATTAAAAGCTTTAATGCTTGTTTTGCAAATAAGTATTTTATTATTATTCTTGGTAGTTTGGGGTCTACATTGTATTTATGTACGTGCATTTCTTCTTTAGTACCAACGCCAATATAAACAAGCCCGACAGGTTTTTCATCAGTACCTCCTGTTGGGCCGGCAATACCTGTTGTTGCAAGGGCATAGTCTGTGCCTGTAGTCTGCAAAAGACCTTTTACCATTTCTCCGGCTGTTTGTACGCTAACTGCTCCGTATTTTTCAAGAGTTTCTTCACATACACCAAGATATTTTGATTTAGCTTCGTTTGCGTATGTTACAAAATTAGCTTTTATGTAAGAAGAACTCCCAGAAACATCTGTGAGTAAGGAGCTTAGTAGACCTCCAGTGCACGATTCTGCTACAGAAATTGTTTTGTTTCTTTCTGCCAGAATCTTACCCGCGAGAAAGTGTTCGCGGGTATTTGATATGATATTAAAAAGATTTAAGTATTCAAGACAGTTCATATTAGTGTAGTGGAATATCAAGCGGTTGTGTTAATAAAATTTGTATATTTTTTCCTTGTGGAAGGTTAACTTCGTTTCCTTTTTTAAATAAATCAACGATATCAGAGCCTACATAATAGAATGCTCCTCCGATAGTTCCACCGATAGCTCCTATTGGTACACAAACATATTGCATGTTTTCGCCTGTTCCTTTACCCCAGTCAATAGTTTTTCCAACAAGATTTTTAGTTTGTTGCCAGTTTTGTTGTATTGCATATCCATAGTTTCCGCCTGAATATACACCACCATCAAGAGTAAGTTCTCCGTATTCATATAATCCTGCAGTTATTGGAATTTGTTTTCCTGTTGGTGTTACAACGTGTTCAAAGTTAAAGTAAACAATAGCACTTCTTGATAGTCTTTTAGACGGAACAATTTTGTTTATTGTACCTCTAAGTACAGAACCTGCAGGTAATGCAATTTTCCCGTCAACAATTTTATCTTCCTTTAACATTGCAGAAAACTCGTCACCCATATCACAAGTACGAGATGATACGTTATCTAACAATTCAAGTTTCATTGTTGTTCCTGCAGGTATTCTGATTGCTTGTATGTTACCTTTCATAGCTTTGTCAAAGATAGCTGCATTAGCAGACATGCTGAAGCAAGTAAATAATCCTGCAATAAACAAACCATATGCAATGTATTTTTTCATTGTAAACCTCTCCTAATTATCTATAAATTTTATTGTATGTATTCACCATATAAAATGCAATTATTGTTTTATTTCTTCATACAATGTAGATGCTTCTTGTACAGAAACATTACCTGTTGGAATTTTAACAACTTTTACTGAAACTTTTTTGTTGAAGTGCTCTATTGTAATTATGTCGCCTTCCTTGAGTTGTTTTGATGGCTTTGCTGCGTTATTGTTCACCAAAACGCGGCCTTGGTCAGAAACATCATTGGCTACAGTTCTTCTTTTGATTAATCTTGATACTTTTAAAAATTTATCTAATCGCATAATTGCATTTCTAATCTAGTGTCGTCTTTTTTGCTTCGAGCTTTCGAAGCTCAAAGACTCACCTTTTCAATGTGTCACTCAAAAAATTTGCTCACGTTCCTTATCGCAAATTTTTCTCGAACAATATTAACAAAAAGTTATATTAATTTAAAGTATTATATTTGTACTATAATAATCTTGAGTTAAGTTAGTTTAATTTTTATTGCTGCTATAGCAAAAATTAAAATTTATGTTTTTTATCTAACTGAAAAGAGTTGATAATCATGCCACCATTAACAATAATTTCATCTACACATACAAATTATAATAACCCGTCGCATCGTGTAAAAAATGCAGGCACAATTGAAATTGAAGATAATCCTCTTAAGGATTTGTTGAAAAATAATCACGATGGACGCGTAAAAAGAGCTTCTTTAGCAGGAAGCGCTGTTTTTACATTGGCTTATCTTTTTGCATTGGCAAAAGGTGTTAAAAAGGCGGATTTTAAAATTAAAGATATGTTTAATGTAGACTTTAACAGTGTCGTTAAGTCAATAGGTTTGGCTACTTCTGCTTTAGTTGGTGGGTTGACTGGAGGGTTAATTGCTGATACTAAAGAAAATAGAAAACCAAAATTAAAAGAGGGATTACATCAGTTTTTAGGCAATATTGTTACACCTATTACGATTGTTGGGATAGGTACATCTCAAATAGAAAAACATAATTTATCAATGGTTAAAAAATGTTTGTACGGTGGCTTAGCTGCAATAGTTGGTGTTGGTACAGGTGTTACAGGTGGAAATTACGTTGCATCAAAACTGAATGAAGTTATTTACAAAGAAAACGACGATAGAAAAGTTGGAATTAAAGATTTTGGTATCCATATAGATGATATTTTAACAGTTATGGCAATGACTGACCTTGGAGAAAAGGTTAAAGGCTTTGTTTCAAAAGCTCTTCCTGCTATTTTCTTGATTTGTGGATATGAAGCTGGTACTAAAAAAGCTCCTGAAAATAAAACTCAACAGTAAATGTTTTTGTTATAATAAGGTGACTACAAGGGGAGTTATCTTATGAGTATATTAAAATCTGTACAAAATAGTTTTATTTTAGCGGCTACACTTTTGACTTTTTCAGGTCCTGCTTTGGCTCAAAGTATAAACTTTGCTGTTACTTCTGACGTTAATTATCTAGCAGGTGATGTAAATGAAGAGGCTTCTGTCGGAGCAAAAGTATTAAACGGTTTTGTTGCAAGAACTCGTGAGAAAAAATACGATTTTATAGTTTTTAACGGAGATAATATAAAAAAATCTAAACCTCAGCATTTGATTGGTTTTTTGAATAGTGTTAAATCTATAAATACGCCTTATTATTTGGTTATGGGCAATAACGATGTTCATAAGATATCCGGTATTTCTAAGCCGGAATATTTGAAAATTGTCACTAAGTATAATAAAAATCAAAAGAACGAAACAAATTCATATTATTTTTATCCATCTCCTGGTATTATTGCGATTGTTCTTGATGGAGTTTCAACAGGCATGCCAACTAACCATGGTGTTTTCAATAAAAAAACTCTTCAATGGTTGGACAAAGTTTTAACAGAAAATAAAAGAAAACAGGCAATAGTTTTTCAACATGTTCCTTATTATGAACCTGTTGATATTCCTGAGTATGAGATTCTTGAAAAAGCTGAATATGCTGCAGTTTTAAGACGACATAAGAATGTTGTGCTAATTGTTTCTGGACATTATGGCAAAGATTTTGAAATAAAGGATGACTATGGGGTTACTCATATTTCTGTTCCTTCTATATCAAAAGAACCTTATTACTATACGGAAATAAACATAGACTATGACAAGTTCCCTTTTTGCAAGGCTAAAAACTTCAATATCGAAAAACGTTTAAGACCTGCAATTTAATTTCTTATTCCATCCAACGGAAGTTTTTAACAAATTTGTTTTCATTGATCTTACCGTCTATTTTTACAGTAAATACGCGGTACTGTTGGTTGTCAAGTTCTACACCAGGAATTTTGTTTAGATCTCTTATAAAACCATTCTTTTCGTTTTTGCCGAGCTTTATTCCTGGAATCGAGCTGAGTAGTGAATTAAATGAGAGGTTGCCAATTGGACCAAGTATATTGGTTGCTCTTTTCGTAAGTCTTCCGAATACTCTCATGTTTGCATAACTTTGCAGTACATCAAACTCACCGTTTATATACATATTAAGATTATCACCTTTTGAGTATACTTCTATATTTTGAGCAACCCCGTTTTTAAGTGTAAAACTTCCTTTTATAGAGTCAAAGTAACCTGTCTTGATTGGTGCAATAAGCTCAATAAAGTTGTTAAGACTTGCACCTGTTATGCCACTTTTTATGAGGTTTCCTGCTTTTAATAGGTACTCGACAGAGCCAAGTTTTGGCATTTTTCCGTTAGCTATTTCAAAATATACGTATCCAAACATGTTTTTTATACGTTCTTCTTCGCTGGAACCATGCGTTGTTACTGATATATTTCCATTGGCTATGCCAAATATCTGATCATTAAAACCAAAAAGAGATGAAGCTACTTTATTAGAATCAACATTGAGGGCTGATATATTTGTTTTTATTTTTCTGTTTGTAAAATCATATTTTGCAGTTCCCATCATTTTTCCTGTTGTTACGTCAAATGATAGTTTATCAACAACCAGTACCATATCTTCTCCTAAAGAAAAATTAGAAGAATAGTTGTTTGCACTTAAATCTCTAATTAATATTTCATTAGCAGTCATTGTTCCTTGTTTTATTTGAAAATCTGCTATATTGAATGCAGGAATAATTGTATTGTTATTTCCAGCGTTAGGTTGCAAATCTACCAAACGATTTACAGTGTTAGGAGTTGGTATCTTCGTTAAAGAATCTATGAAGTTATCAAGATTAATATGGTTTGATTTTAGGTCAAATTTATCAATTATAATTGGTCTTTTTAGTTGGTTTCCGCCAACTAAATTAATAGAAAAATCAGACCCCATTGATTTGCCGTTTATATCCACATATAGTGATTTGCCTTGAAATTTAGCATTTACTGTTTTTAAAATGGTATCATACAATGGCATATCAAGATTGGACATATTGATATGTCCTATAATGGTTGGTGATTCAATATCTCCATTAATGTTTAATTTGCAATTAAACATGCCCTGTTTTAAAATTGACTTTTTAAATATTACGTTGAATAGTTTTACATTTGCATTGTTTTTTGTTTCTATATTTAAATTTTTTGCGGCAAATCCCTTTGCTTGTTTGTTTAATGTTCCGTTAGCTTTAATAATTGTTAGTGGATATATTTTGTCATTTTGAGATGACATATACCTTTTGTAAGCTAAATTTTCTATGTCTATAATGTTTCCATTATCTTTTATTACGATATCTGTGTTGAGTTCTCTAGGTTCATTTTCGTCTCCAAGATTTGCTCCCATATAATAAATATCTGCTCCTTGCGCAAATTTTATTACAGGTTTTAATCTTAGATTGTTAATATCTCCGCCTATGTCAGTTGTAATTGTTATATCCCCTTTTGGTTTTATTGGATATGTTAAGAATGAATTTATATATTTATTCACAAACTGTTCTGTAATTTTTGTTGTGAAATAACCACTAAACCTCATGGTCTTGTCTAAATCGTGTAGTGATATATTTAAAAAAACTGGTGTTTTGTCGATTTGGGCAATAATAGAATGTAGAGTTATTTTTGAACCATCAAGAAGTATTTCGCCTTTATCAATAGCTATAGGTGTTTTAAAGTATTTGTGATTAAATTTTATGTTTCTCAGATTTATTTGGCCTTTTAAACTGTTGTTAAAACAAGATACTTGTGCATCTGCAGTCCCTTGATAGTTTTCATATGCATTTAAAAGGGGTTTTATATAATTAGGTAAGATGTTTAGACTTTTCAATGTATTAAATGCAGAAACGTCAAAGTTTGAAAGATTAAGTTTTCCATTTATTTTTGCATTTTTATTGTAAAATTCAGATATTTTACCGTTTGCCTGAATTTGTGAATTAAAGAGTTTTGCATTGAAATCTTTTATACTTATATCACCATTTAAAATGTTAAAACTTCCTGAATATATAACAATACTACTGTCGTTAGATGAAGTTGTTGTCTTTCTGAATTTTCCTTCTGCAGATAGACCTTTTAAATCAATTTTATTAGAATTACTTTTATAGTGAGCTTGAAAACTCATTAAAGAGTTTGTTGAAGGTATTTTGGTTATATGGCTTTTGTTTGTCTTTAATAGTGTTGATATAAGTTCGTCTGTTTTAATTGATGGAGCATTTAATGTAAGATCTGTTTTTTTGTCTTTTGCGTGGCCTTTTATTTTGATTTGCGAGCCTGCAGAAACTCCAACTAGATCAGCTGCCCAATCATTGTTATTGAATTTTATAAGGCCTTTTAGCTTTTGGGCTTTTATTGGTAAATTCTTTATTTCAGCTGTAGTGTTATCAATGTTTAGGATTCCAGAAATATCAAGTGTATTATTTTTTAATATTTCTCCGAAATCTTTTACGATTCCCTGTAATTTTATAGAAATTTTTGTGTTGCCTTTTATTTGTTGAATTGGACTTATAATATCTTTTTTATCGGCAAGAATGCTACTTGTATTAAGAATTTTAAATAGGTCTTCAATTTTTATTGAATTTGATGTTATATCAAAGTCTATGTTTCCTTTTAGACTTGCTTTTCCATCAACTTTTATTGATTGGTTATTTATGAAAGCTTGTTTGGTGTAAAAATGCATGTCTTTGCCTTTAAAGTCCAGCGTTCCATATGCATTTTTTAATGTCGTGTTAAGGCCTTGAAGAGACGCGGTTGTTTTCATAAAATTGAATTGTCCGTATGCTTCACCGTCAAGAATCGTGCCTACAGTTGTTAAATCTATATTTCCTTTCCCTTGGATGTCCATATATGGAACTGGTCCAATGTCAAATCCGACTACTTCATGTATTGGTACTAGCATATATTCTGCTGTTCCTAAATCGACATTTGATGAAGAAACAACCCTGAATTTTCCAGCCCCGTACAATTCCATTTTTGCAGTGCCTTCTATATCTACGTGTTCTCCGTGACCTGCAAATACCCTTGTTCTAACGTATACATTTTCTCCAAGAAATTTAGCGTATATCTTGCAATGAGGTACTATGGGGTTATCTTTTACTATGTAGACATCGCTTAAGTTTATTTCTCCAAAAATTTTGGGTGTTTTTATGTCGCCTTTTATGCTTAATTTACCTTGTGCTTGTCCCCAGGCACCGTATTTTTTGAATTTTTGTACTACAAATGTTACATCTTCTTTTAGTGTAGGAAGCAAGTTGTACATAGAGTGTATATCTGCATTTTTTACGTCAACATTCAAGTCCAACTTTGGGTTTTCTGATAAGTATTTATATATCTGTCCTGAAATATTTATTTTGGAATTTGATGTTGAAATTTGAGCTTTATCTAAAATAATGTTTTTGTCATTGAGTTTTATATCACTTGAAACCCTTATGTCTGAAGTTGTTGTTATTGAATCAAGCGGGTTTTTCATATTTATTTTTAGCTGTTTTATATACGTTGCAGCAACAATAGTATCATCATGGCTTTTTGCAACAATGTCTATTAAACCTGTCGAAGAAATTATATCTTGTTTAAAAATATATGACAGATATTTTGAATAGTCTGACAAATCAAAATCATTTATTTTGACAAACAGCCTGCTTTGAGTGTTTTGTTTGTTTATATGCTTTTTTAACGGTAGTTTTGTAGAAATATCAGCTGCAATATCTGTCTTTTTCTTTTCGTTTATATATATTCCTGAATTGACTATGAGTTTTATATTTTTATTTTTTTTATATAAAAAGTCAGCTGTATCTATTTTTAAATTTGTTTTTTGTTTTATCAGTTTGTCATCAAAAATTATGCTTGCAGAATTAATTGAAAGTTTGTCAATATCAATATCTTGAGTGTATTGTTCATTTGGCTTTATTTCATAATTGCCAAAATATATCTTTTTATTTGTTTTTCTTACTAATGTCAAATAAAAGTCGTTTGTTGCTAAATCTTTTAAAACTATCTTTTTCCATAATAAAGATGGGAGATATAGTGATAATTCTAGGTCTTTGGCTTTTAATAATTCTTGGTTATTTTCATTTTTTGCCAATAATTGGTTACCTGAAATTTTTAGTGCAAATAGTGGACTGGTTTTAATTTTTAACTCTTTATAAGTTAGGTTAAGTCCCGCTTTTTGCTTTATTAATCTTTGAAAATCGCCATTTGATATATATTTATTGACAGTTTTGGGTACTACTAACAAGAAAATAAACTCTGCCAGTAGTATTCCCCCCATTAAATATATAACGAATTTTTTTAATAATTTTATATTCATTTTTATTATTATCTCTCTAATAATTATTAATTATATATTCAATTATATTTTTTTTCACTTGTCTTTACATGTAATTGTTGCTAAAATTATTAAATTGTTAGGATTACTAATTGTGGGGAGACTTTATGAAAAAATTTAAATCTATACTTCTTTCAGCTGTAGCTTTGGTTGCGGTTGCCGGTTTTAATGTTTCTGCAGACGCACAAACTATCGGTTATGTAAACTATAAAAATGTTGAATCAAATTATGAATATGCAAAGTCCGCATATAAAGAAATTGATACAAAATACCTTGAACTTCAACAGTTTTTGATGGATAAAGAAAAACAATATAAAAATATTGATTCTCCTATAAATAAAAAGAATTTTGAAGAGCAAGTACAAAAAGACTTTAAAGCAAAAAGTGAAGCTTTTGATAAGTTAAAACTCAAAAAAGCCCAAGAAGTTGAAACAAATATCTTAGAAGCAACAAAAGCTGTTGCGGCAGATAAAAAGATTGATGTAGTTCTTGATTATAGAGTAATTTTTACAGGCGGAGTTGATTTGTCTCAAGATGTTATTAATTACTTGAATTCAGGTAAATTTAAACCAATTAATAAATAATGTGTTTTTTTTACTAAAAAAAGCAGGCAATTAGCCTGCTTTTTTGTTACTCCCCAACAGTCCAACGAAGTCCTGCGGTTAAGGCTACACCGTTACGACCACCGTTGTGTATCATTGCTTGACCAAAAGCTATGAATCTGTCTTTGAATCTCTTTTGAATACCTG
>CALVEI010000039.1 GCA_944326515.1 Candidatus Gastranaerophilales bacterium
CGACTGTTCAGAGGCACAGCCCTTTTGTCTGCTGAATGCTTTTATTAGATATATTTTTATATGGTTTCAGTATCTTGCTTACTATGACGATTAGACACATCAATTGTTGATAACAAGTCAGTTGGTATTTTTTATAGGGCTTCAGTATCTTGGTATACTATGACAATTAGACACCTCAATTGCTGATAACAAGTCAGTTAATTTTTGTTTAGGGGCACAGCCCCTTCCTCTTATCAATGCTTTTTATATGGTTTCAATACCTTGGCAAACTATGAAAATTGTACAGCTCAATTATTAACAACAAGTCCATTCTCGACTGTTCAGAGGCACAGCCCCTTCCTCTTATCAATGCTTTTTTATATGGGTGTGATATCTTTAGGCTTTTTTTGGTTGTAAATAATGCAAAATTATGCAAATAAAAAGCGTTATCTTTTTGGGATAACGCTCTTTTAAATTAATTACTAATTCTATTCATACAACGGCTTAAGTTTTTCTTCCTGTTGAGGAATTTTGCCTTCTTCGATAGGAAGATATACTCTGTAATCGATTACAGGGAAACAGTTGTCGATAGATTCGATTTCTGCCAATTTAGCTTCATCGATACAATTTGCATCGAGCATATCAGCAATAGTTTCAAATCTTTCAACGTGTTCTCTGAATCTGTCTGTAGCATAGTCTTTAGCTTGCCATGTTGTGATTAAGAATGGCCAGTCAGAGCTTTGCAACAACAAGTTTTCTCTTGCTAATTGATTTAATGCTCTCATCAATAATTTGTCTTCAGGTTGTTTTTCGTATCTTGAAACAATATCGATGATACGTTTTTCGCAACCGTGGATAATTGGCCACATCCATTCTGTAAGGTGGTTTTGCCATACATAGAAGTGTCCACCTTGACCCCAAGAAGATTCAGGGATTTGGATAGCTTCTGTTGGCGGATGAGCTTTCAAGTATTCGCCGGCTGTCATTCTTTCTACTTGAGGCAAGTAGTTGTTGAACTTTCTGATAACTTGTTTAATAAATTCAACACCTTCAAACCACCAGTGACCAAACAACTCAGTATCAAATGAAACCATAACAAGACCTTCTTTGTTGTGAGAAAGTTTGTAATCGTTCAACAAGTGATAAATCAAAGTTGTATAGTGATCAGAGTTTAAGTTAACTTGTGACATAGCAAGTACCGGGTCGTAAAGCATTTTGTCACCAAGGTCTGTAGTTGAAGAAGTAATCCTCCAATAGTGAGCACCTGATTTGTCATCTTTTTTATGGAATTCTCTGTAGCAACCGTCGCCTGGATAACCGTCAGCAGCAGACCAAACTTGGAAACCTGCTCTGTCGTTTCTACCCATAACAGCAACTTGTGCATCCGGTAACCAGTATGCAGAATATGTATCATAACCGGTTGGTTCTCTTTCAGGAAGAGGAATATATTCGATGTTTCCGTAGATACCGATTACACGTCTGTTTCCGATAGAGTTACCACCTTCAATTACGTGAGATTCTGTAAAGAAGTATTCGATATCATTATTCTGAAGAGTTACTTCGATAGCAGGACGCCATTTTTTCTGACCGTCTTTACCAATAAATTCATAACCTTGTCTGTAAGCACATTCAGGTAACCAGCAACCTTTTGCTTTTTTACCGAAAAGTCTTTTTGTTGTATCAGAACCTACTTTGAACTGAGCATTCAAGTTAGTATCAGTAGCTAACAATGGAGAAAATCCGTGTGTTGCACCTGATGTAGTGATTTCAATACAACCTAAATCTTGGTATTTTTTGAATGCACTGATTAAATCTTTGTTGTACTTATTGATAAAGCAATCTTTGATGTGGTTAAACCAATCAAAGTAATATTTAGCAAGATATTTTAAATGCTGAGAGTGAGCTACTTCAGGATCAGGATATCTTTCCAAATCTTTAGAAACAGCTTTAATACGAGCATCCAAATATTCGATAAAACCGTTTTGAAGGTGTTCATCGTTTAATTGTTCTGCCAAAATCGGCGTAATACCAACTGTTAATTTTGCTTTGATGCCTTCATCGTCATACAATTCAGAAATTGCATTCAATAAAGGTACGTATGTTTCGGACATACACTCATACAAATTTTCTTCCCCGAAAGGCCACATGCCAGCTTTTCTGTAATAAGGAAGATGAGAGTGCAACATGAACACGAATTGACCAACTGTCATAAATAATCTCTCCTTTTTGATTTGGTTTGCGCCTTGACGCTTTTTCTAAACATTGTTTGGAATATTTCTACCCCTATATATTAGATTTTCTTGTTCCGTTGCTGTAGTTTTTTCCCTCACAGCAAAAGCTCGAAAATCCGTATCGACCCCAAGGTCTGTATTATATATAGTTATATCACAATTATTTATAAAATATAACCCCATAGAGCTAATTCTATAGGGTAATATTTACAAAAATACAAGCGACATATGGAATAGACAGCGGCAATTTATCTTTAAAGTATTATCAAATGGAACAATATTTGATACAATTAGCCTATGAGTTATTCAAAAGTCATAGAAATTTTTAAACAAAGTGCAACTTTTGCTTTAAGCAAAATGTTGCTTGAGCAAACTCAAGATTTTTTTGAAACCATTGGCGAAATGGGGATAAGAACTTGGCAGGTTATCTGGTTAACATTAAGAGCACTTTTTACAGGACAAATGAAATGGAAACTCATTATTGACCAGTGTTCAAGATTTGCGGTTGACTCTTTGCCTATCACACTTACTATTGTTGGTATGGTATCTGTAATTATTTCCATGCAAGTTGCTCCGGAAATGGTTAAACAAGGCGGTGAAAAGTTTATTGGTGCCCTTATGGCTGTAGTTACAGCAAGAGAGCTTGGGGCGGTTATGTCAGGGTTTGCAATAATTTCTATGATTGGCTCGTCTTATGCATCAGAAATAGCAACTATGAGGGTTACTGAGCAGATTGATGCTCTAAAAGTTTTAAAAGTAAACCCCATTGAATATCTTTTTATCCCAAGAGTTGTGGCAGGTTTTATTATGATGCCTGTTATTGTAATTATTTCATCAACTTTTGGGTTATTGTGTGCCGGTATTGCTGCACACTTGAGCGCGCATGTTAGCAGACTTAACTACGTAAGTTCTCTTTGGCTCGGGCTATATGTTAAAGATATTATGGTAACTTTAGGAAAGTCAGCATGCTTTGGTGCTGCAATAGCTATAATAAGTTGCACCTGCGGATATTTGGCATACGGTGGAGCCAAGGGCGTAGGTCTTTCTACCACAAAAGCAGTAGTATGGTCGTTTGTTGCAATATGTATAATCGACTATATTTTTGCGACAATATTTTTCTTTTAGCGGATTTTCGTACTGGTGAAGCATAGCGAACCAGGGGAGCGATGTCCGAAGTGAGCTAAAGCAAAGCGCAGCGAACAACAGGACAGAGCGAGAAGAAAATCCAAGACAGCGGATTTCCGTACGGGTGGAGCGTAGCAAAACCCGAAAAGCGAACAACGAAGTGAGTAATAGCGAAGCATAACGAACGGCAGTTGTAAATTTGATTGGTAAATCAAAAAGTAATAAGGAATAACAATGAGTATAGAAGTTAAAAACGTAACAAAATCTTTTAAAGGCAAAACAGTCTTGGATGATATTTCATTTAAGGTTGAAGACGGTGAAATCTTAGCTGTAGTAGGTTTAAGCGGTGCGGGGAAAAGTACCATACTAAAACTTATATGTGGATTAACTAAACCTGATAGCGGAGAGATAATTGTTTCTCCCGGTGATATTGCTATGGCTTTTCAATACTCAGCATTGTTTGATTCTTTAAACGTTTTTGAAAACATTGCTTTTGCGCTTAAAGAAAGAAAAGAATTTAAGAATAAATATACAGATGAACAATTGAAAGAGATAGTTGACCAAAAACTCAAACTTGTCGGATTAGAAGGTATTGAAGAAAAAATGCCTCATGAACTTTCAGGCGGTATGCAAAAACGCGTCAGCTTTGCCCGTGCTGTAGTTACAGATCCTAAAACAATTCTGTATGACGAACCAACAGCAGGTCTTGACCCTGTTTCTTCAACCATGATTGAAGACTATATTGTAAGACTAAAAGACGAGTTCAACCCTGCATCTGTTATAGTTACCCATCAATTATCCACCATTCAAAGGTGTGCTACTAAAGTTATTATGTTATATAATACTAAAATCGTGTACGCAGGAACACCTCAAGACATGGTTGATGGCGGAAACGAATACACAAGACAATTTATACAAGCCTGCATTGATGGCCCCATGAAAGTAGCAGGTAGTGATTAACAAAATAACGAAGGAATTGTAATAAAAATGCGTTTTTCATCCTCATTTAAAGTAGGTTTACTGACATTAACAGCTCTTGTGATATTGATTTTTTCAATATTATGGATTAAAGGCAGAGCTTTATCGGCGGGCGAAAGACTTTTTGTTGATTTTAAAGATATTAACGGAATGAGAGCTGGCTCTGCAGTTCAGTTAATGGGTGTTAGAATCGGTCAGGTAGAAGAAATAACCCCCATGCTTTCAAATCCTGATGATCCTTATGTAAGAGTAAAATTTGTTATTACAGAACCTGACATAAATATTCCAAACGCATCTACAATTTCTATTCAACAATCAGGTATTATCGGTGAACAATTCTTGGAAATTACACCTCCAAAATTGAGAACAATTTATTTACCTATAAACAGAAATTCTCAAGTTTTGCATGCAAATGATAAAGTGCAAATGGTGTTGAGCAACAAACCTTATGACATAGGTAAAGTCAAAAAAATAGAAATTATTCAAACAAAAACATTGCCTATAAACATTCAAGAAGAAGTAAAAACTCCGTCAGCATACAAAGTAGGTTACATAGTTACGTTACCTGGGTTACAGCTCCCTGATAGATTGCAGGCAAAGGTTAAAGTTGCTGATTCTAAACACTATTTATATTTAAAACCAAGCACAAAAGTTGAGCTTGCGTATCCTAAATCAACTTCAAGATTTACTGTAATAGAACCATTAAGACTTTCAGACTTCATGGATTTGCAATACAGAGCAGCAATGGCGTTGGCAGAAACTAACGAAAAACTCAGTGCTCTTATGTCAGACGATATAATTGCAGACCTCAAAAACATTGTCGGCAATGTCGATATGTTGACAATAAAAGCAAATCAAACTCTTGATAAAACTCAAGCATTAATTGATTCTTCAAGAAAAGATTTAGATTCGTTAATGGTAACAACAGACAAACTCTCTGCAAAAATAATTTTATTAACAGACAACGTAAACAACATAATCGGAGATGAAGAGTTTAAAGAAACGTTGATGTCTACAACAAAATCAATAGACAGATTATCTAAAAATTTAAACGTTGTACTTGAAGATCCAAAAACTAAAGAAACTTTAGAAAACTTAAATGTTGCAAGTAAAAATATTTCAGAAATTGCAACTTACGTAAATACAATGACAAAAGACCCTGTATTAAAATCACAAATTAATACAACTGTGACAAAATTCAATAAAGCATTGGATGACTTGTCTTGTACTTTAGAAACCGTTAATAGCCTTACAACTGATAAGAAGGCAGAGCTTAACGATACAATCAACAACGTTAACGAAACTTCTAAAAACTTACGCAAGTTTTCAGAAAAATTGAATAAACGTTTCTTACTGTTCAGATTGATGTTTTAATTTTAAAAACAAAGGCAAAAAGAATGAACAAAAATATGAAAAAGATTTTAGCAATATCATTAGTAGTGTTATGTATAGGTACGGCATCTTTTGCAAAAACCAAAGATAACAAACCTAATGACATATTTATACAAGGTTTTATGGCAGGGGCACAAGCTCAAGCAAAGGTTATGCTTCCTTTATGGGAAAAAGCCTCAACCTGTACACCTGTAAAATCTAATGATGGAATATTAGAGGTTTATGGCAAAGAAAATGGTAAATGTCATATCCGATATGTAAAAAACGATTGTTACCTACCGAATAATGTTCTTAAAAAATATACTAAATCAGCCATAAAAAATATTAATGACACTCTTGCAGGCAAACCTAATGTTTTAACAAAAGAAACCAGATACATGGATTCAATCCAGCACGACAGTACATATTGTAAGGTCAGATATTAATAAAAGGGCTTTTTAGATGTTAAAAAAACAAAAGGTTTTGATATTGTCTTTGATAATTTTGTCTGCTGGTATTTTGTCTTTTGTGCAGGCACAAAATTCTATAAAAGAAAATAAAGCAGAAGGGCTTGATCAATTTGCCAGTGATTTGGCTAAGGAATCTCAATCACAAACAAAGATATATGAACCTGTTTGGCAAAAAGCTACAAATTGTGAGGCAGCCAATTCAGATGACAACTATATACAAATTCTCGGTTTTGTTGATAACAAGTGTCATATTAAATATGGGGGTTATGATTGTTTTTTTGATGTGAACGCATTGAAAGAATATACATCTGCAGCTTTAAGAAGTATTCAAGAAACTTACAACAGTTATGATTCTGAAAAATCTCCGTCATTAAAGGTTATGAACGGTTTTCATACTAATGTTGACTATTGCAACAAAATTGAGTAATTTTTTAAAATTTCCCCCCTCTAAGGTAATACTCAGAACAGTTCATTCCATTTGAATGAAGGCTGTTGCATTCTCTTTCTAAATCTTCATTAGATTCTTTTGATCCAAACGCTTCTATTCCGTTTCTGTACAAATATATTCCAAATATATCTTTGCCTATACGGTTTGGTGCTTTTGTACCGTTCATATCAAAAAGTGCAGTTGCACAAGGTTTGTCACCTTCACAATGGCAATTCAACCATCTAAAACCAACAATGTTTCCGTTTTCTTGATATGCAAATCGTTTTGTAAACACATTAGACTGCATAGGAACCTGTGCTCCGTTTTTAAAACGGTAGTGATAATACTTCAAGTTTTTTGTGTTTTTACTCAAATCAATATTAAGATAAGGAGCTATTATTTTGTATATTTCCGGATCTTTATCTTCTATATTGCTGGAACAAACAGATTTTATTCGCTCCATATCACCGACATTAAAAACTTCAAAGTTTGTTTCTGCTTCTGTATAAAGTCTTTTCCAACCGGCAATAATTTTGGCTTCTTTTGAATTATTAAAAATTATAGGCAGACAAAGTATGACTGTGGTAATCAAAAGGCATACCACAATCGTAATCTCTATCATATTAAAAGCTTTGAGTTTTTTCATATCAAGTCTCTTTGTTTAATTTGGTCTTGCTTTTTTAATTAGCGAGCCAAGTCGAGTTGTTTTTTTTCTTTCATTAACTTGTCATAAATCCATTCCGGAATAAAGTTTTTCCCAAGGATAATTTGACCGTTATTTGGGTTTGGCGCATGAAAATCTGAGCCACCCGTTATAATCAACCCGTTCTTTTCTGCGATACTTGAATAATATTCAACCATAGCAGGTGAGTGTTTTCTGTGATATGCCTCAACCCCTCTTAAACCGTAGTGCATAAACTCTTTGATGAGAGTTTCCGCATCTTCAACATCAAAAGGATGTGCAAAAACAGGTATCCCGCCTGCATCGTAGATTATTTCGATAGCCTCGTGCGGAGAGATTGTCTTTCTTTGGACATAAACGTCTGAATCGTTGTTGATGTATTTGTTATAAGCCTCCATAACACTGTTTGTGCCGCCTGCTAGTGTTATTGCTTTGGCAATATGTGGACGGCCAATACTTCCGCCTTCTGCAACGAGGCTTTTTAATTTATCAAAAGTTATGTGTATTCCCTCTTTTTTGTTTAAAAGATGAAGAATTTCTTCGGTTTGTTCGATACGGGCTTTTTGCTGTGACTTTAACATTGCTTGGAAATCTTCATCATCACGATCCATAAAGTAACCGAGAATATGAATTTCCGTGTTTTTATAAATCGTATTGATTTCAACACCCGGTAAGATTTCTAATGCCGAAGTATTTTTTTCTTTTGCGATTTTTTGAGCATAATTTACGGCTATCGGATAAGCCAGAACATTGTCGTGATCTGTTATCGCAATAGCACTCAATCCTGCGTCAATAGCAGTATCCACAATCTTTTCGGGGCTAAAAACACCGTCCGAATAGATTGTGTGAATGTGTAAATCGACTTTCACCTTTCTATCCTTTCTTCATTTATTTTCCTCACTCATATCTTTTATGTACTGAATTCTTTTTATGCTTTGTGCTTGCCCAGAAACGGCGTCAAAGCTCATCTCAACAGCGTTGAGTTCAAGAATGGGGCTTTCGTCTATATCAAATCTTTCAGGAATGCTCGTAACAAGCCTTTTAACAGAAGACTCATAAGCCATACCGATTACGGAGTTATGCGCTCCACAAAAGCCCGCATCTGTGATGTATGCAGTGTAATCATTAATAATTTTTTCATCTGCTGTTTGTACGTGAGTGTGTGTACCTAAAACAGCACTGATTTTGTATTCCGAACAGAATTTTCCAAAACAAATTTTTTCTGCGGTGGCTTCTGCATGGAAATCAACAATGACAATAGGAGCTTGTGCTTTTATTTGTTCAATTTCGTTTTGTATAATTTCCCAAGGAGAATCAACAGGGTTCATAAATGTTCTGCCAAGAAAATTTAAAACCGCAATTTTAGTGTTTTTTACATCAAAAATTCTGTAACCGACTCCGTAAGTTCCTTTAGGATAATTCCACGGGCGAATTAATTTGTCGGAATTGTTGATGTATGAATAAACGTCTTTTTTATCCCAAATGTGGTTGCCTGAAGTAAAACAGTTTATGCCGATTTCTCCAAGTTCTTTGTGGTTTTTTTCGGTTAAACCGAAACCATGAGATGCATTTTCTACATTAGCTATTATAAAATCGTAAGTTTTGTTTTCAGACGTGAACAGGTCGCCCAAGTAATGTTTTACAACACTACGTCCGGGGCGGCCTACCATGTCGCCTAAAAATAGTACTTTAATTTGTTCGTTTTCTTGTGTCATATTTGCCTGTGCGTACAGGTCAAATCATTACCGTTGGTAAAATCCGCTGTCTTGGCCTTGGATTTTCTTCTCGTTCGGAACTGTCACTCGTTATGCTTCGCAGTTACTCGTTTCGTTCCTCGCTCCCATGGTTTGCTATGCTTCACCAGTACGAAAATCCGTTACTTAGCTATTTCAGTTGTTCTGATTTCTCTAACAACAGTTACTCTGATTTGACCCGGATAATCGAGTTCTTCTTCAATACGCTTAGCAATATCACGGGCTAACTTTGCGCTTGCCAAATCATCGAACATGTCAGGTTGGACGATAATCCTAACCTCACGACCCGCTTGTACGGCAAAAGACTGTTTAATTCCTTCATAGCTTGAAGCGATTTCTTCAATCTTTTTAAGTCTTTTGATGTAAATTTCAAGAGTATCACGTCTTGAACCGGGGCGTCCGGCTGATATAGCATCCGCAAGTTTTACCAAAACTGCTTCAATCGTATTTGCTGTAACGTCATCGTGGTGAGCTTCGATTGCGTGAACAATTTCTTCTCTTTCACCATAACGACGGGCAAGCTCAACACCAAGCTCGATATGTGTTCCTTCTTGAGTTTGGTCAACAGCTTTGCCTATGTCATGTAAAAGCCCTGCACGTTTTGCAACTTGTACGTTAGCACCGAGTTCTGCAGCCAACATACCTGCAATGTGTCCGACTTCTAATGAGTGTTTTAAAACATTTTGACCGTAGCTTGTTCTGTAATACAAACGACCTAATGTTTTTATCAACTCTTTATGAAGGTTCAATACACCCATATCAACGGCTGCATTTTCACCTTCTTTTTTAATTTTTTCTTCAATTTCTTCCTGAGCTTTTTCCACCATTTCTTCAATTCTTACTGGGTGGATACGTCCGTCAGAGATGAGTTTTTCTAAAGCAACTTTTGCTATCTCTCGTCTTACTGGATCAAAGCTTGAAAGTACAACAGCCTCTGGAGTGTCATCAATAATAAGGTCAACACCTGTAAGTGTTTCTAATGTTCTGATGTTACGACCTTCACGCCCTATGATACGGCCTTTCATTTCATCAGATGGAAGGTTTACAACAGAAACTGTTGACTCTACAACTTGATCTATAGCACATCTTTGCATTGTTGTTGAAAGAATATCTTGTGCTGTTTGTTTAGCTGTTTCTCTGATTTTAGCTTCGTTTTCTCTGATTAATTGCATTTGTTCTTGTTGAAGGTCCTGTTTAAGTTGTTCCATCAACATATGTCTTGCTTCTTCACGAGACATTCCTGCAATTCTTTCTGTTTCTTCAATTTGTTTAGCAATCAAATCTGCAAGGTAGTCTTCTTTTTCAAGAAGTTCATCCATTTTCTTTTGAGCAGCATATTCTTTGTCTGTAGCTTCTTGGATTTTATCCTCAAGCATATCTTCTTTTTTAAGAAGTTTGTCTTCTGCTCTTTGCATGTCTTGACGGCGTTCTCTAACTTCTTCGTCAAATTTTTCACGTTCAAGGTGCAATGCTTCTTTTGCTTGAATCATTGCTTCTTTTTTCAAAAGATTTTCTTTTTCTTCTGTTTCTTTAGAAAGTTTTTCATAAAGTGCCAGCACTGTTTTTTTCTTTTGCACAGCTGCAAATGCCAATGCGCCCAAGCCCAAGGCTGCAAGAAGGGCAATTATTAAGAGTGCTGTTAATAAAGTCATTGTGTCGATTGTCCTGTACCTCTTATTCTATATATACACATACTCAAACACACACAAAGTGCATTTGGGTTAAATTCGATGTATTTATTAAAATGCTTTATAAATTCATACTAATTATTAAATCTTTATATTGTTAAGCTAAGACAATAGTATCATATATTTTGCATTTTTAAAAGAAAAAACTTGAAAACACCAGTAAAATTTAATATTATTATGTTCGAGAAAAATTTGCGATAAGGAACATGAGCAAATTTTTTGAGTGACACATTGAAAAGGTGAGTCTTTGAGCTTCGAAAGCTCGAAGCGAAAAAGACGATACTAGATTAGAAAAGACGAATTAAGAAGTTACGGTTTTACATTTGAGTTTATTTAAAAGAATTAAAAACATAATAAGAAGCAATGTCAATTCAAAAGAGCAGGTGTACGAAAATGACTTCGGACCAGAAGCTAACTTTGAAAACTATCGCACAACTTTTGAAGACAGAGATTTTGACGAACGTGTTCAAGAAGCTTTTGAAAAAAAAGCAAATCCAACAGGAAACTCGCTTGAACACGAATACTATGCAAATCTTGAATTACCATATGGGGCAGGGTTTGATGAAATAAAGGCATCCTATAAGAAGTTATTAAAAAAATATCATCCTGATAAATTTTATAATAACCCTAAAAAGCTTGCTATTGCTCAAAACATTGTTAAAAGATTGAACATGGCTTATAATTATTTTGAAGAGAAATATAACAAGTAAAGATGGATAGGAGATACTACTAATGGCTGGTTTATTAGAAAGATTATTTAAAGTTATACAAGCTACTTTGCACTCAATTGTGTCAAAGTTTGAAGACCCTATAAAACTTGCAGAACAAGGAATTAGAGATTTAAAAACTGATTTTGACAACAGTTTAAAAGGCTTGGCAGAGGTTAAAGCTATTGCAATTTCTACAAAACGTGAGTTTGAAGAAAAGAAACAAATTGCTCAAGACTATGAGAATAAAGCAATGGCTCTTTTAAAGAATGCTCAAGCTGGTGCACTTGACCCTGCAGAAGCAGATAGATTAGCATCTGAAGCATTAGCTAAAAAACAAGAAGCTTTACAAGCAGCTGCACAACTTAAAGGTTCTTTAGACAAATATAATATGATGATTAAGCAGTTTGAAAATAAAATTGCTAAATTAAAAGAACAAATTAAAAACTGGGAAAACCAAATCAAAACTCTCAAAGCTCGTCATACAGTAGCTGTTTCTTCTAAAAAAATTAACCAGCAGCTTGTTTCAATGAGCTCTGACAGTACAGCTGGTATGCTTGAAGAAATGAAAAATAAAATAAACGAAGAAGAAGCTCTTGCTGAAGCATACGGATCAATGGAAAGCATAGAAACAGATATTGATAAAGAAATCAATGCTGCTTTAGGAACTTCATATTCTCCTGATGTTCAGGCTTCTTTAGCAGAATTGAAAGCAAAAATGCTTACAGACAAATCTGCTGAATCTGTTAATGTTGAACAAGACAACCTTGCTGAACAAAAAAACGAGTTAGAAAACGAATAATAAAAAAGGAGTTTATATGTATCTTGTGGGCTTTGCACTTATTCTTATTGTAATTGTAGCAGTATTTATACCTGTTATAGGTTTCAATGTGCTTTTCTTAATTTTAGGTGCATTGATTGCTTGGGCAATTTTTATGAGAAACAAATCTTTAAAGGAAAATATAAACAAAGTGCCTGAACAAGCTTTGCACGTTACCAACCTTGGTTGGGGCGGTGTGTTTGAGCTAAGAGGTGTTGGCGATGACTACAAAGATATGACTTTAAAAGTTTTAGCAAAACATCTTTATCAACAAGGCGATTTTTCTTGGTACGAACTCGAATGTGATAACGGAACTGATGAAAAAGTTTGGGTCGAAGTAGAAGACGATGACGAAACAACTGTTAGTGTTGTACTTGAAAAATTGAAATTATCAGATATCCAATACGGCTATGGCGGTAGAGGCCCTATTTCGCCTATTCAGCTGGATGAAATTGATGATAATGAAAGTGGCTCTGTTTCTTACAAAAATCGAACTTATTCATACACTGATTCAGACAAAGCAACATTTTACAGATTTTGTGACAGCACAAAAGCAGAACCTTTATACTATTGGGATTTTGAAGATGGCAATAAATCTTTGAGTGTTGAAAAATGGGGTGATAGCGAATATCAAGTATTTTTATGCCAAAAAATGCGCCCGTCTCAAATTACTGTATTAAGAAATAACGAAGGATAGGAGAATTCATGAATATAAATCTGTCTGATATAGGTAATAATGCTGTTGTACAAAGTGTTATTTATCTTTTTGTTTCTTGTGTAATGTTATTTTTATCCAAATTTTTATTCGACAAATTTTCTATTTTTAAACCGGAAGCAGAAGTTAAAAACAGTAATTACACTGCAATAATAGCTTTTTGCGGATACATAATCGGTATGGCTTTTATTCTTGTTGGAGCTTTTGTTGGTCCTTCATCAAGAACATTCAGACTTGATTTAGCAATGTATATTGCTTACGCGCTTGTAGGTATGTTTTTGATGACAACATCTGGTTTTGTTACAAGAAAAATTATGCTCAACCGTTTTGACAACGCTAAGGAACTTTTGCAAGACAAAAACATTGGTACAGCTGCAGTATATTTTGGCTTTTACATTGCCCATGGTTTGATTATTGCAGCTTGTGTAAACGGTGAAGTTGGCGGATTAATCTCATCTGTATTTTATTATGTATTGAGCGTATGCTTTATGTTTTTATTCTTAAGAGTTTACGACTTTTTAACTCCGTATTCTGTGCATGATGAATTAGAAAATGACAACTATGCTGTAGGTATTGCTTTGGCAGGTAACATAATTGCAATAGGTTTGATTCTTATGAAAGCGACATTAGGCGATGTTGCAGGTTGGAAAAGCAGTTTGATTACTTATTTCGTTGATTTATCAGCAATATTTTTGATGCTTCCTGTTGTAAGATATGTGTTAGGTAATTTTATTATAAAAGCTATCAATATAAACAAAGAAATCAAGAAAAACAATGTTGCAGCTGGTTTGATTGAATTCACTTGCATAACTTGTTTTGCACTATTGGTATTCTTTATGGTTGATTTCACTGTAGCAATTTAAGGAAAGATTTATGTTAATCAGACCTCAACAAAAGTTAAGAGACAAAGTTTTTTATAACAACATTATTTTTATAGTTATAGTATTTTGCATAACTTGTTTTATTACCTCTATAACGATACAAAATGGTGGTTTGAAAAAACAGGTTGTAAATAATGTTAAAGAAGGTCAAGTATTTGGCCCCATAAATGTTACAAATAAGCCTAAGATTTATAAGGTAACAGCTAATTTTAGAGGAGACAATTCTTCTACTTATATTTCTGGAGAAGTTTTAGACAAAGATAAAGATACCTTATATGAATTCAGCAAAGACTTGTGGCATGAATCAGGCTATGATTCTGAAGGATATTGGTCAGAATCGGAAAGAAATATGGTAACTTATTTAACTTTTAGCGAAAAAGGTACATATTATATTCAATTTAATACCGATGAAAAAAATATGAGAGATATTTCAATAACATTTAAGCCTGTTAATGGCAGTTATGTCCCTCATTTGCAGGTCGGATTTTTATTCTTGCTTATTGCGGCAATCGCATTTTGTCTTTTGAACCATCGTTGGTTACAAGAGAAATGTGTGATTATAAATGAAAAATTGGAAGAGATGAGCGATGACTAATAACGGTAAAAATTTTGAATTAATCGTATATATATGTGTTATTGTGGTTTTGACTGCAATATATTTTGCCTGTTTTAATGTTTCGTACAAGGGATACGGATACCCCGGATACAGAGGGTACCATCACCATCATCACAGTTCTTGGTTTTATATGAGAAACTATGATGAAAGTTATTATCCGTCTAACAGGGAAAACAGTGTAAACGGCAATAGATTTTCACAGAGAGGTTTGAGCGGTGGAAAATAGAAAACAAGTTTTGACAACAAAAGAGTCTGTTATTCTTTTGTTGTCTGTTTTTGTCGTAGGTTTTTGCACAATTATTTATGAACTTTTAATAGGGAGTGTTTCATCCTATTTTTTAGGTGACAGCATAAAACAATTTTCGCTTGTAATCGGGCTTACGATGACGGCAATGGGTCTTGGCACGCTTGTTTCAAGACTTGTTAAAAGCAATTTAATCTACTGGTTTATATTGATAGAAATTATCCTTGGTATAGTCGGAGGTTTATGTGTTCCGATTTTGTATTTTTCATACATGTGTGAACCGATATATTATCCCGTAATGTTTGTTTTGATTATGGCAATTGGCACATTAATCGGGCTTGAGATTCCTTTGTTAACAAGGATTATGGAACAATATTACGATTTGAGAAACAATATCTCAAACGTATTATCTTTAGATTATCTCGGTGCATTTATCGCAACATTGGCCTTTCCGTTTTTACTTTTACCATTGATGGGAATTTTTGAAAGCTCAATTTTTGCGGGACTTTTAAATCTTATAGTAGGTATAATAAATTTTTACTGGTTTAAAGATAAAATAACTTTCAAAAGAAGAGCAAAGCTTAAAGCTTCTGCTATATTAATTTTACTTTTGTTAATAGGATTTTTTATTTGTTCAAAAAGTCTTATGAAATATTGGGAAAACAATATTTTTGATGATAGAGTAATTTTTTCAAAACAAACAAAATACCAAAAACTTGTTATGACACAAAACAAAGAAGATATAAGGCTTTTTATCGATGGAAATGTTCAGTTTTCTTCTGTAGATGAACACAGATACCATGAGTTACTCATACACGTGCCTATGTCACTGGCAAAACATAAAGAAAATATCCTTGTACTAGGCGGTGGTGATGGGCTTGCTGCGAGAGAACTTTTAAAATACAAAGACGTAAAAAATATCACGGTAGTTGACTTAGACAAGGATATGACAGACCTTGCAAAAAACAATAGAATAGTAAAAGAACTCAATCAGGGAAGCTTTTTTGACTCTAAAGTAAAAATCGTCAACTCTGATGCGTTTAAGTATGTTGAAAATTCTAACGAATTTTTTGATGTAATAATAATTGATTTGCCAGACCCTAACAACTCTTCTTTAGCAAGATTGTACAGCAGAGAGTTTTATAAGGTTGTAAGAAAAAAACTGCCAAAGGAAGGGCTTTTAGTTTCTCAATCAACAAGCCCGTATTTTTCGCCTGAGGCTTACTGGTGTGTTAATGAATCTTTAAAAGCTGCAGGTTTTAAATACACATATCCTTACCACGTTTATGTACCGTCTTTTGGTGATTGGGGTTTTGTTATGGCATCAAATATCAAATACGACTTAGACAAATTTAACCTTAATGTTGAAACAAAATATCTTGATGAAGAAACATTCAAAAAAGCCTTTGTCATTGAAAAAGATATTATTAGAGAAAACATTAAATACTCAACACTCGACAAGCCTGCAATATTAGACTACTACTTGCAGGGCTGGAGATATTGGAATTAGTTTGTAATTTTTGAAAATATAGTGCAGTACTGCTATTTTTGCAAGTACTGCATTTTTTGTTAAGAAATATTAATCGAGTTTTTAAAAGATAGGCAATTTTGATATAAAAAAATACTTTATATAAGTAAGGGAATTAAAGGGATTATATTTTTAGGGAGAAAAAATCATGGCAGTTGGACCAAGAGATTACATCGATCAGTTGTTAGTAAAAAAATACGCAGATGAAAAAGTTGACAATCCGTCTATAGCAAAGATGGTAGAACCTGATAAAATGCTTGACGCAATGGGTGATTTTTCAGATATGCGAAAGAATATGTTGTTATTAAATAACAAACTAAACAGTGTCTGTGCAGCATTAAACGCAAAAGCCGCTCAATATAGAACGTCGAGATTTGCACACGCATAGTGAAATCTTTAGCAAATGTGCTAAAATTTTCCTATGGAAAAAAGATTTGAAAACAAAAATATCATACTGGCCTCGCAATCTCCGAGGCGTCACTCCCTCATAAAAAAAATCGTCTCTAATTTGGACGTCGTCGCTCCAGAGTTTGACGAAAAACTAAATTCTGATAACTACACAGATGACGTCATCAAATCCCTTTCTCTTCAAAAAGCATTGTCCGCCTTGAATACACACAATCAATCAGGGGCGGGCATTTGCTTGTCTAAAGGTTGTTTGATTATCAGTGCTGATACAATGGTTGTGTTTAATAACAAAATTTACGGCAAACCTAAAGACGAGCTTGATGCGCAAAGAATGCTTTCTGACTTGAGCGGGAATACTCATTTTGTTGTTACTGCAATAACTGTTTTAGATTCGGATTCGCAAGAATACGTTAGCGATGTGGTTAAAACCTATGTAACTTTTCAAAACCTTAGTGAGGATTTGATAAAAGATTATGTAAAAAATAAAAAACCTTTGGACAAAGCTGGTGCGTACGGTATTCAAGAAATGGGAAGCGAGTTTATAAAAAACGTTGACGGTGATTTGGAGAATGTTATCGGATTCCCTACCAAAAAAGTCAGAGCTTTGCTTGAACAGATGGGGTATAAGTTCTAGTTTTTTAATAGGAGAACCCGAAGCACTTGAAAAAGGAGAACTTCGGGTTCACGGCGAAACGTGATTAGGTCACGAATGCGGGTTCCGCCGTATGTTATGCAGGTGTCATTATGATTCTGCTATACGTGGACAGCCTGCTCCTGTATATACAGAGATTAAAGCTATTCCAGAGAGCAAAAGGCTTACACCGACCATAAGGCCGATTGTGTATAACGCAGTACCCGGCAAACCGAAGGCTATCAACAAGGCAAGACCAAATTGAGCAAAACCTACAAGAAGACCTACCCACCAGTATTTGAATACACCTTTTGTTTGGAATGCCATAAACATTGAGTTTACACCTTCAAGCAAAAAGTATATTCCCACACCAATGGTTAGAAGGAACAAGTTATACACAGGCATCATTGTCAAATAAATACCTGCCCACACCATTAATAAAGATACGATTACGTTAAGCCAAGGTTTTTCTATTTCGTCACGGCGTATAATTGTGTTTATAAATTTATACACCCCTGCAAATACCAAAGCCAAGCTGATTAGCATACTCATTGTAATGGTTGTGAATATCGGTAGCAACAACAATAATGCTCCGATTACGAGAAGAAAAATACCTTCTGTAAGAAAGGTATTGCAAAATCTTTTTACCATATCTGCCATCTTATATACTCCTATTTGTGTGGTACTGCTTAATTGTAAACCCTTGCGACGGGTTGTTTCATTACCTTTTGTGACTGTTTATAAATATTACCTTATCAGGCTAGACAAGAGTTGTTTGGAGTTTGTCAATAAAAAAAATGAAAAAAATTGTACCCGAATGGGTACAAAAAATGTGTTATAAAGAAAAAGTAAACTGTTTGCAAAAGGTTGCAAGCACAATTTACAGGCAGATGGCACCCGTGTGCTTTTTGCTTAGATGCAAGATATATACTTTGACGAGGAGATTTGTATGAAATTTTACTGTTGCGGACTCGTGTACTCTACACAAGACCCTGAGACTTATTGGTGTATCGAAACTTATCACTTAAAAAGGCCAATTGATGACATCATTGGCGGAAAAAGAATAGTTAAACAGGTGATTTATACACTTTGTTGCAAAAAGAACGGGTGTCTAAAGCTCGAACTTCACAGTTATGAAAAAGACAAAAAAACAGGAGCGCTAAAACTTGTTATGACTCAATCAATGAAAGGTCAGGGCGCAAGAACGTTTTTAGAAAGGACTAAAGAAATGAGAATAAGACAACCTCAATGCTGCCCGATAAGAGTTGTATCTGGGGCAAAAAAAATCCCATGGGTTTATGGCAAAGCTACGGGCAATGATACTCAAACTGTTCGTTATATGGACGAAAGCGGTAACAGACAAGTGTTTAAAGGCAAAGTTTGGCAATCTGAAACCATAAAATCACAAATTAAAACAACTTATTTGCCAATGTTTCAAAACAACGAAAGGATATAAAATGATTCAAGATATTTTAAATACTCCGCAAAAAGCACAGATTGAAGATAAAACCTATCTTTTTGAATTTGACCATTTTGCACTTGCTAATCTCGAAAAAAGCGTGAATAAAAGTGCCTATGAAATATATGACATACTTATGTCAAAAAATGCTCTGACTCTTAATGAATCAATCTCTATGATTCATGCAGGCATGATAAAGCATCATTGTGATGATGAAATTGTTGAACTTACTCGAAAAGTTCAACAGTATCCTGGGTTGTTGAAAAGTTTTAAAGAAAGCCTTGTTACAGCTTTTGTTTTGCCGATGTCGCCGCCGGAAATTTTGCGAGAGTTTTGCTCTAAAAAAAAAGCACTAAAAACAAAAAAGAAAAAATAATCTATGACTGGGTCGGCAACTATGTTACCGCAATAACTGTTCTTGGCTGGTCTGATGCTGAATTTTGGCAGTCCACGCCAAGAAAGTTTTATGCGTTTTTCTTCACTTATTTGAATATGCGAGAAAAAGCCTTTAGTCAAAATGAAGAAGTTCTTGTTGGAGAAAAGGCACTGCAGGCTTTGACAAGTATTGTAAGCGGGTGTAAATAGCTTTGGGGTGGATTATTAATTTGACAAGTCGGTCTGTAATCATATTGAAACATAGCCCGAACATCTCACAAGTTTGGCGTACAATAATAAAACTTATGAGATTCTTCGGTCGTACACTCCCTCAGAATGACGATTTTATTGGAAGGGGCTGTGCCCCTAAACAATGGTGGTTGGACTTGTCATTAACAATTGAAGTGTTCAATTATCATGGTTCGCCAAGATATAGAAGCCTTATAAAAAAACAATTGTAGATGGACTTGTTGTTTACAGATTAGGTGTTTAATTTTCATAGTTTGCCAAGATATTGAAGCCTTATAAAAATATTCAATATGTTATAATTAAAGAATGAAAAAAGCTGTATTGTTTTTAATAATGTTTTTTGCAATTAGTGTAAGTCCTTCATATTCATATATATTGAAGGGCGAAGTGACATACACGGTAGAAAGAGCAAGAAAAGAAGCTTTTACAAATGTAGAATACAGCTTGCCTCAAAGTATAATAGATAAGAATATAAAAGACCCAAATTTTAAAGAAAATATCAAAGCCATAAAACTTGGTGCTACTGAGCTGAGGGATAGATATATTGGGGAATTTTCCAATGGTGAATATATAGTAGTTTATAAAAATAATTTATCTTATGAATATTATTATAATTTTAAAGGTAATTTGGTAAATGTTGGTAAACGTGTTTCTTTAAAAATGCCAACAAAATGTTATAAATACGATACAAATGGTCGTTTAGTTATTATTATTTTGTATGTTACAGAAAAATATTCATTTGCATTTTTTCCTAATGGAAAATTATCATCATATTGGGTAAATAATGTATGTTACGATGCGAATGGAAATGTTGTTGGACATAGTTTTTAATTTTTACATTTTTAATTATTGAATTTTTAATAAAAAATCAATATCGTTACTTAGGAGGTAAATGTGGATAGTTTAAAATCAGTTGGTCTCACTTCGAGTACAACAGTAGAGGAGTTGCGTAAGATAAATATGCTATAATTAAACAATGAAAAAAGCTGTATTGTTTTTAATAATGTTTTTTGCAATTTGTATTGGTCCTTCATATTCATATACATTGAAGGGAGAAGTGACATACACGGTAGAAAGAGCAAGAAAAGAAGCTTTTACAAATGTAGAATACAGCCTACCGCAAAGCATAATAGACAAGAATATAAAAGACCCAAACTTTAAAGAAAATATCAAAGCCATAAAACTTGGTGCTACTGAGCTGAAGGATAGGTATATTACAGCTTTTTCTAGCGGTGATTATGCAATAATTTATAAAAATAATCTTTACTATGAATATTATTATTTACAAAATGGACAATTGGAAAGCATAGGTAAAAGAAATAGTCTTGTTTTTCCTGTAATTGCTTATAGATATAATAGTACAAACGACTTAATCAGTGTTAGTTTAGATGTGGGTTATAATAATACTTATATTTTTGATGCTAATGGGAAATTGGATTCTCATTGGATAGGTAACAAATGTTACGATTCCAAAGGTAAGTTAGTATTAACAAGACAATAAATGGTGTAACAGCGTTTTGTAAGTACTTTTATAGTGCTTGTTTGTGGTTGATTATGAGGAGATATATATGGTTTCAAAATTAAAAACTAAAAGTGTTGGCATAACCTCGAGCACAACAGTAGAGGAGTTGCGCAAGATAGAAGAAGCATTAGATTCGTTAAAAAACAAATCGTCAAGCAGCTTAGATGAATTATTAAAATTAGCAGCAGACTATGATGCAAAGATGAAAGCCCAAAACCCGTACAAAGAATTGATAGACCAACAAAAACAAGAACAAGAGCAAATGACAGTCAGC
>CALVEI010000040.1 GCA_944326515.1 Candidatus Gastranaerophilales bacterium
AAAGAAAAGTACCACAAAAGAAAGAAACTCGCTATGTCAAAACAGACTCTAAAGTATTTATCTTCAAAATTTTCTAATCGCTTCGCTTAACAAAAATTTTGTACGTAAATACAAAGAGTCTGTAGTCAAGGTTACAATGGCAAAGCCATATTACTGCTTACGCAGTGTAAATTATGGTCAGATTACTAATCCGACATTTCAGTCTGTCGTCATGTTGAGGCATTAGCCGAAACATCGCACAGGCTTTGCGTGTTACTTTTAAACTTATGAGATTCTTCGCTTCTCTCAGAATGACGATTTAGCGGAAAGGGCTGTGCCCCTAAACAATTCAGAGTGGACTTGGTACTTTATAAATGGGCTGTCTAATTGGCATAGTCCGTCGAGATATAGAAACCTTATAAAACAAATACCAATGCACTTGTCGTCTACAGATTAGGTGTCTAATTTTCATAGTCTGCCAAGATATTGAAGCCTTATGAAACAATTACTAATGGACTTGGGTTTTTGTGATTAAGCTGTCTAATTGTCAAAGTCCATCAAGATATTGAAGCCTTATAAAATAATTCAGAGCGGACTTGGTACTTTATAAATGGGCTGTCTAATTGTCAAAGTTCATCAAGATATTGAAGCCTTATAAAAAAAAACATATTGACCACATGGTCTATACGCTAAAAAAAATTTCCACCATCAGGTCGATGAGAAAATACTGCATATAGAGTAATTTGTTAATGAGGGATAATTATATTTCCTCATAATGGTAAGAAGCCGAAAAAAATTTGTTAATAAAAAACGGCATAAACAAATTTTTTGAGCGGTATATTGAAAAAGTGAGCAGGTGACGGCTGCGTTGAGCCGGCGGCACATGCGACACCAGATTAGATACAACTTGGGTAGGAAAAAAGAATAGTGGAACTTTCAGGATTAGATATTACTCTAAGACGTATGCAAGCTATTGAATCAACTTTCAACAGCTTAGCCACTTTCGGCAACAATGCCGTAAGTTCCAATCAAGATTTTCAAAAAATTCTTGATGCAAACATGTCTCAAAAACCACCCAAAATCCAAGACACCCCATTTGCAGAAAAAATATTTGCCAGCAATTTAGCCCCAAAATCAGACGGCAATGCTGATATTGATGCGCTTATCGAACAATATTCCGCCAAAAACGGACTGGATAGTGCATTTGTTAAAGCCGTTATAAAACAAGAATCAGGATTCCAACCCAATGTTACATCGCACTGCGGAGCCATGGGCTTAATGCAGTTAATGCCTGCAACAGCAAACTCTTTAGGAGTAAAAGACGCTTATGACCCCGAACAAAATATCGCAGGCGGTACAAAGTACCTTAAAGGTCTTTTAGACAGATTCGGCGGTGACAAATCATTAGCTCTTGCAGCTTACAACGCAGGGCCAAACGCTGTTGCAAAATACAACGGTATTCCACCGTATAAAGAAACTCAAAATTACGTTAAAAACATCATGAGCATGTACCAAAAATACAACGCTCAAGGAGGTCAATCTTGATTTCAAGAGGTATCGACATAGCAGCAAAAGGTATGATGAGCCTGATTGATTTTCAGGATTCTATCGCAAACAATATCGCAAACGTTAACACAGCAGGTTACAAAAAAGAAGGCTTGTCTTTCAGAAACGTTTACAACGCACTGATTGAAGAACCTGTTGAACGTAATAACCCTAAAAACCAAGACGGCAGACTTGTCGGAGAAATCAGTATGGGTTCTGTAACAAACAAACTTGTACACGAATTTTCTCAAGGTACATTATCAAGAACAGACAACCCTCTTGATTTAGGTATCGAAGGTGACGGTTTCTTCAAACTCAGAGCACCTGATGGAACAATCACCTATACAAGAAACGGTGCTTTTTGCATCAACTCTCAAAACCTTTTGACAGATATGCAAGGCAACCTTGTTTTAGACGAACAAAACCAACCTATAAGATTAAACTTTGTTGAGCTTAACATAAGCTCAGAAAAACAACTTTCAATAAACGAAGACGGTACAATCGTTGCAACAAGAAACGAAAATACTCAGGCTCTTCAAAAAATCGGTATCTTCGATTTTGCAGACAAAGACAACATGATGGCAGTAGGTACATCAATGTATGTTCCAAAAGACATCACAACAAACCCAGAGTTAAGAGCACAAAAGTTTTCGGTACAACAAGGTGCGATTGAACTTTCTAACGCAAACGTAATCAATGAAATGATTAACTCAATAAATGTTTCACGAAACTACGAAACACTAAGCACACTGGTGAGAGAAAAATCAAACCAACTTTCACAAACAATTAACTTAGGCAGACTGAACGCATAAAACTAATCCACAGGAGATAAAATAAAATGTTAAGATCGCTAACGACAGCAGCAACAGGGATGATAGCACAGCAAAACAACTTAGACGTTGTTGCTAACAACGTTGCTAACGTTAACACATCAGGTTTTAAAAAATCCAGAGCTGAATTTCAAGACCTTTTATCAACAGCAGTAAGAACACCCGGTGCAATGATTACACAAGGTACATATCAGCCGGTAGGTGTTGAAATCGGTCTTGGTGTAAAAACTTCTGCAACAAGAAAGGTTATGACAGGCGGTGTAATGCAAAGCACAGGCAACAAATACGATATGGCTATCGAAGGCGAAGGCTTCTTCCAAATCGTAAGACCTGACGGAACTTTGGCTTATACAAGAGACGGTTCTTTTGCACCTGACGCAGTCGGTCAACTTTGTACTTCTGACGGATACCTTTTGCAACCGCAAATCACAATACCTCAAAACACTACAGAGGTAAACATCACTCCTGACGGTAACGTATCAGTTAAAGTAGGTAACGATACAACACAAACTATCGTAGGACAAATCCAGCTTGTAAGATTCCAAAACCCGGCAGGTTTGCTATCAATAGGTCACAACTTGTATGTAGAAACTCCTGCATCAGGTACACCTATCCCGGGTACTCCTGACCAAGACGGTTTGGGCTCTATTCAACAAGCTTTCTTAGAAGGTTCTAACGTACAAATCGTTGATGAAATGATTAACCTTATCAAAGCAGAAAGAGCTTTTGAAACAAACTCAAAAATCATCACAGCAGCATCAGACATCTTGAGAACAACAAACCAAATCACTAACTAACAGATAAATTAGAGCAGAGAGAATGAAAAAACTAACTAAAATATTATTAATAAATTTAATAATGACAGCAGCAATCTCTGTTGGCATAGCCCAAAAGTGTGCTGCACAAACTCTTTCTGCAGAAAAATTTAAAGCACTCGTTGCAGCTCAAGCTAAAAAAGATTTAGAAAAATATGACCTTGATGAGTGCGAAGTAACTGTCGGCCACTTGCCGATACAAAGTTTTAACCTTCCTGACGGAAAAATAACTGTAGAGCTTGTTTCTAACGGATACAACAGCTTAACGGCAAAAGAATTTAAAAAGGTAAACATCAGAGTAAACAACGCTTACGCAAGAACTTATTATGTTCCTTTAGAAACTAAAGCTTACAAATACGTTGCAGTAGCAAAAGAAGTTATTCAAAGAGATAAAATCATTCCGCTTCAAGCAGTAGAGTTCAAAAAAGTAGATATCATGGGCAACCTTGATAACACAGTCAGTGCAAGCGATATAGCAAAAGAACTCGTTGCAACAAGAATGTTTTATCCGGGGAATTTGATAACAAAAAGATACACAATGTCAAAACCCGATGTTGTTAAAAACGCGATGGTTACAGTCAATTTCAGAACAGGAGCAGACCTGAATGTTTCTATAGAAGGAGTCGCTCTAATGCAAGGCAACATCGGAGATACAATTCAGGTAAAAAACAAAAGGTTTAACAAAATCTACACGGGAGAAGTAACAGGCGTAAATCAGGTGCTTGTACAAATATAAAAAAGATTTTTCAGGGGAGAGATAAAATAAAAATGGGTAAGATTAAAAACATAAAAAAATTAATACTGATACTTGCAGCATTTTTAATGGTAGCTCAAGTTGTTCAAGAAGCAAAAGCAGAGTCTTTGTATTCACTTGGTGCTTCACAATCCTTTTATGCAGAGCCAAAATCTCTCTTTGGAAGTGTTAGAGCACGTTCTGTAGGTGACTTAGTTACAATTCTTTTGAACGAAACAATCACTGTTAACGATTCATTAAACTACTCTGCAGACCGTTCATCAAATACTGTTGATAACTTTACAAACTTTATCAACAAAGTATTACCCGGCACTCCTCTTAATAACAAGTTTAATAACTTTGGTGGTGAAAACACAGTACAAAGTACAACTTCTAACCAACGTTCAATGGGTGTAACAGATTCCGTAACCGTTCAAGTAGTGCAACTTTTGCCAAACGGAAACCTAATGGTACAAGGTAAAAAGACTATTGTTAACGGAACAGAAAGAGTTGATTTTCTCGTAAGCGGTGTTGTTGACCCAAGATGGATAGACCAAAAAGGACAAGTTAACTCCAAAAACGTTGCTAACTTACAATTCGCTCTCGCTGGTAAAGGTTCTGTAACAAGAGCAGGCAACGAAGGCTTCATCAACAGAGCTGTAAGATACTTATTCTAATAACTTATAAACAGGATGATAAAATGAAAAAATTATTCAAAATATTACTAATAACATTAATGATAACAGGTATGATTTCTACAGAAGCTATGTCTTCAATGGTTAGAATCAAAGACATTGCTCACGTTAAAGGCGTAAGAAACAACCAGCTTGTCGGTTATGGTGTTGTTGTTGGTTTGCCGGGTACAGGTGACAACTCTCGTTCAACACAAATCACAAACCAAATGTTATTACAAAACTTGGGTACGGTAATTGAACAATCAAACTACATTCAAAAAGGTTCATCAGCAGCCGTTTTGGTTACAGCAACAGTTCCACCGTTTGCAAAAAACGGAGACCAAATCGACTTAACCGTATCAACAATGGCTGACGCAAAAAGCCTTGAGGGCGGTGTTTTGGTTCAAACACAATTGAGAGCACCTAACGGAGAAATCGTTGCAATAGGTCAAGGCCCTGTATCAGTTGGCGGTATTTCTAAAGATTCTAACGGCTCAAGCACAAGAACAGCAATCACCACTACAGGTAGAATCCCAAGGGGCGGTATTGTTGAAAGAGATATCAACACAACTATCGGGGACGAAAACTCTTTAACATTGCTCTTAGACCGTTCAGATTACACAATGGCTACAAGAGTTGCAAACACAATCAGCAAAAATGTTACAGCTGCAAAAGCAATGGACGGCTCAAGCATTAAGGTTTCAATACCTGCAAAATTCAATAACGACAGAATCGCTTTTCTTTCAATATTGGAAAATATGATGGTTGATGCAACAAAAGATAAAGCAAGAGTTGTCATCAACGAAAGAACAGGCACAATTGTTATCGGCAGCGAAGTTAAATTGCTCCCTGCTGCTGTTGCACACGGAAACATTACAGTTACCGTACAAACTACAAATCAGGTTTCTCAACCTGAACCATTCTCTGGCGGTTCAACAACAGCTTTTGGCAACAGTGCAATCTCTGTAAACAAAGGTTCAGGCAGCCTTGTTACAGTCCCAGCAAACAGCACTTTAAACGACTTAGTCAGAGCACTTAACGCAATCGGAGTTGCACCTATAGATTTAATATCTATCATGCAAGCTCTTAGAGAAGCAGGAAGCCTTCAAGCAGAAATCGAAGTTATCTAAAAGGAAGATTATGTCATACACATCAATACAATCACAATCATTACCCGCAGATATCATAAACACAGATGTGCAAACTTTGGACAATATTAAAAGAATAAAGTCACAAAAAGCACAGTTAAAAAAAGTTTCTACAGAATTTGAAGCAATCTTCGTAACAAAAATGATTTCTGCTCTCGACAAAACAGTAGATAGAGAAGGCGGAATCTTTGGCGAAGATAACAAATACATGGATAAATTTAAATCATTTATCTATAACGAAGTAGGTCGTCAAATCGCTTCAAACCCACATTCAACAGTAGGTTTTGCAAAACAAATCTATTCGCAAATGGAAAAATCTTTGCCTAAAGAAACAGATGAAATTACACAAGCAGCACAAACTGCAAAAGCAGAAGCATATAAAAAAGTCGATAAGGAGATATAAATCTAAATGTTAGGGTCAGTTAATTCGTCAAATGTTAGTGCAATCCAACTCTTGAACGCAGCAAACGCGTTTAAGAACACAAGAGTGTCAAACCCGATTGAACAACAACAAAACAGAATACCTCAAACTTCTGACGGAATCGATATAAACGATGATTCAATTTTAAAATCACAAAACATAGACGAAATAAAAAAATACGCAAAAATGGTACAAGAGGCTGGAGAAAATGACCTCTCGGAAGAAGATATAAAATACGGCCTAAGCTATGGCAGAAGTGTAATTGTCGAATACTTAGCCTAAAAAAAGTTAAAACACAGGAGATGAAATAATGATTAACGAACAAATAAAAGAACTCGAAACACTTATCGATAAAGAAATTGACGGTTACAAAAACATAGAAAAACTCTATACCGACAAAAAAGAAATCTTGATACAAGGCAAAGCAACTGACCTATACGATGTTGATTCTAAAATCGTAAACACATACAAAGAAATTAACGACATTTCCGAAGCAAGAAAAAATGTCACAAAAACTCTTGATATACCTACATTTTCAATGACAGATATCATCAACAAAATCAGAACAACTGATGAAAATGCAGCTAAAAAGTTTGCTCAAAAAAAAGAAGAAGTAAACGAGCTTGCAAAACGTATCTATAAACTAGAAAAAATCAATCTTGAGTTAACAAAACACGGAATATACCTCACAAATAAAACAATCGAATCAATGCTAAAAGGTGCAAATTCTGTAAACAAAGAATACAACAACAAGGGTCAAAACATCACTAATGACCAATTAAAAATGTCATCAATAGTAGAAGAAGCATAATTAAAAAATAACTAAACAGGATAAAAACATGGCAACATCATTATTCGGAATACTTAATATGTCACAACGTTCAATCGCAAACAACCAAGCAGCATTGAACATTGTAAGTAACAACATCTCCAATATGAACAACTCAACATATTCAAAACAAAGCGTTGTTCTGAGTTCATTACCATGTTACAACTCATTCAGATATTGTTCATCTAACGGAAGCCTACAAATAGGTTCTGGTGCAGAAATCACAGCTATAACAAGAAACCGTGCTCAATGGCTTGATAATTATTACAGAGACCAAAACACCTCATTTGGCTACTACAACCAAATCGGAGGTATGACAAACAATATAGAAAATATGTTGAATAACGAGCTAAGTTCAACAGGTTTGCAACAAAAATTATCCGATTTCTTCTCTGCTTCTCAATCTTTAACAGCAGACCCGACAAACAACGCATACCGTATTGCTTTTGTGGAAGCAGCACAAGACGTAGCAAATATGCTAAACGGAATGTCTTCCAGCTTAAAAAATATGAGAGAACAAGCAGTAGGTACAATAGGCGACCCTGACAGCTTTGCTCAATCTCAGATTAAAATGCATACAGATGATCTTAACAAAAAGCTTGCTCAACTTGCAGAATTAAACGGCAAACTTGCCCAATCTCAAGCAGGTGGAAGCTGTAATAATGATTTGCTTGACCAAAGAGATGCACTTCTTGATGAAATTTCTCAAGCAATACCACTTACAACAACAACCAACACAAACGGCACAGTTAATGTTTATATTGGAAACCAAACAGTTGTTAAAGGTGGAGAAGTAAAACTCACTCTCAACGCTGTACAAACAGATGATGAAGACAATCCTGTTGAAATCCAACTGGTTGATGAAGACGGAAAAGTCAAAGTTGATGATATTACAAAAGACCTATCATCAGGTTCTTTAAAAGCTATTCTTGATTCAGGCGGAGTAAACGGCTTAACCTACAAATCTGTCTTAAATGAAATAGACAAAATTGCTAAAGCTTTTGCCGAAGAAATGAACAGAATCCAAACAGGTACGGCAGATGGTACAATACCTTATTGTATAGATGAAAACGGGCAACTTGTCCAAGCAACGGAACCTATATTCATAGCAGAAGGCGGGGGCGATTTTACAGCAGGTAATATCAAAATAAACCCAAACCTTTTACAAAACCCAAGGCTTATCGCAACAGCAAGAGGGCCTGCTGACATGGACCCTAACGCAGTAGGTAACACTTCAAACCTTGAAAGATTTAATGCACTTGAAAAACAAAAACTGCCAGGGCTTGCTATTGTAGAAGGCGTTGGCAACGGACAAACTTTGAGTGAATTTATCACAGGCCTTGTTGCAGACGTTGGTTCTGATATTCAAACAATAAACGACTCTTATACTGCTCAAAATACTATTCTTCAACAAGCAGAATCTCAAAGAGGTGCTTACACAGGTGTTGATTTGAACGAGGAACTCTCTGACTTAATCAAATTTCAACGTTCTTACGAGGCTTCAGCTAGAGTATTCAACGTTGCAAGCCAATTAATGGAAATACTTACCCAACTCGGACAATAAAATAAGAGGTTATTATGATAATAAGACAAACAAATTATAACAATATGAATAATTTCAATGCCTTAATGGAGCAGCAAAATAAGCTCTATGACATATATAACAAGCTTAATTCAACTCACAAATTTTCAAATATTTCAGAAAATCCGATTGATGCAACAGGCGTTATTAACGTAAATACAGAACTTCAAAAACTTGAAACTTATCAAAAAAACGTTAATAATGCGACAACTCAACTAGATTATCTCGATGATACTTTTTCAACAATCATCGATAAAATGCAAAGAATTAACGAACTTGCTGTACAAGCAGCCAACGGAGCAGGCGGAACAGCAACTATTGACGCTTGCAAAACAGAAATCAAAGAGCTTAAAGAAAACATTGTAGCTCTTGCAAATACTCAATATAACGGCGTCTATATTTTTGGTGGTGCAAACACTACAACACCTCCATACTCTCTTGAAGATGACGGTTCTATCGTTTACAGCGGTACTCCATCTACAGACCCTGGACACGCCAGAAAGCTGGAAATCTCTGATGGGGTATATGTTACCCTTAACGCCGCAGGTGATCAGGTATTCGGCAATTTTGACAATACTGTTGACCCACCAACCGGCGAAGGTTTGTTTAAAGTGCTCGGTGATTTGGAAGCTGCACTAAACCTTGACCCTGCTGATACCAAACAAATAACTGCACAATTAGACAATATTCAAAATTCGATTGCACATGTTTCAGAAGTTCAATCAATCTTTGGCGCTAGTGCAGCAAAGCTTGAAATGACTCAAAACACATTGGACGAAACAAAAATTATTCTGCAATCTCAAAGAGCTAACTTGCAAGAAATTGATCAAACAGAAGTTATTTCGGAATTTATAAAACAAAACTATGCATACCAGGCATCTATGCAGGTTTACACTTCTATGCAAAATAATTCTTTATTGAATTATATGTAAAAACAAGTTTAATCTTACCATTATTTAATTTACGGGCGTGACTAGGGATATAAAATAGTTTTGCCCTTTTTTTTGCCTTCTTTTCTTAGCCAGCTAGGACAATTGAAAAAAACATCACAAAAATTTCATCAATAGTTTCCGCAACTTCTTGCTACGTAGCGAATGACTTTTCTCGTAAAATTATTACATTTTGCCAGAAAAATTACTATGATTTTTGAACAACAATTCCAACCCATTGTTCCTGATGCATAATTTCAACAACCTTTAATCCGTGTTCTTCGACTGCATCAAGCACCATTTGTTTTTTCTCATCCAAAATACCGCTCATAACCATCAACGCTTGCGGTTTCATAATATTTTTTAAATCACCCATAATCTCAGCGAGGATATTATGCAAAATATTTGCGCAAACAAAATCGTACTGTTCGTTAAGCATATCCGCAGTTGCATGGGAAAAATCAATTTTATTAAAAACGCAATTCATTTGCGCATTGTCTTTTGCCACATCAATAACCAACGGGTCGTTATCAATACCTATAGCGTGACTTGCACCAAATTTTATTGCAGCGATAGCCAAAATCCCAGAGCCGGTACCTATATCAGCAACCTCATCACCTTTTTTGAGGTACTTTTCAATCGCTTGAATACACAATTGCGTTGTAGCGTGAGTACCTGTTCCAAAAGCAGAACCAGGGTCTAACGTAATCAATATATCACCGTCTTTTCTTGTGCATTCTTCCCAAGACGGACAAATCACAACGTGTTCTGATGCTTTTGTCGGTTTCCAGTGTTCTTTCCACTTTTGCGACCAATCCTGATTAATTATTTTTTTAGCAGAAATGCTCCACTCGCCAAGTTCTTCGTCAGTAAAGCCTTCTTCTTTTAACTCTTCTTTTGCGTGGTCAAAGACTTTTTGAATTTCTTCAACAGAAAAATCTTCTTCATCATATTTGATATAACCTTTAGCAATGTTGTTTGTTGTTTCTATAAGCTCAAGGTCTTTATATTTTTCTTCAGCCTGAACAACACCTTCGCACTCAAAACGTTCAAAGAAAATTTCCGTAACAAGCTCTATCGCACAAGGATTGATTTTTACGGCAACTTCAAAATAGTCTTTCATTAAATAGTTATCTCCTTAGAGTAGTTGCAAATTAAGAGTTAAATACGCCCATTCTTCTGAATTTAGAATATCTGTCATCTTTAAGTTGTTGTGCTGACATATCCTTGTATTCATCTAAAGCGTTAAGAATTTCTTTTTTCAATTCTTCACCCATTGCTTCATAATCGTAGTGAGCACCCCCCAAAGGCTCTTTAACGATTCCGTCAATGATGTTGTATTTAAGCAAATCAGGACCTGTAATCTTAAGAGCTTCAGCAGCTTCAGAAGCTTTAGCAGCATCTCTCCACAAGATAGAAGCGCAACCTTCAGGAGAAATTACTGTGTAATATGCATGTTCTAAAACAAGAACCTTGTTAGCTACAGCTAAACCTAAAGCACCACCTGAGCAGCCTTCGCCAGTGATAATTGCAACAATCGGAACATCAAGTTTTGCCATTTCTTTAAGGTTAACAGCAATAGCTATGCCTTGACCGTGTTCTTCTGCTTTAATACCTGGGTAAGCACCTGGTGTATCAATCAAAGTTACAATAGGCAGACCAAATCTGTTAGCGTGTTCAAAAAGTCTTAATGCTTTTCTATAGCCTTCTGGCTGTGGCATACCAAAGTTATAAACGAGGTTTTCTTTAGTAGATTTGCCTTTAACAGTACCGACAATCATAACAGGCTTGTCACCAATCTTAGCAACACCGCCGATTATAGCTCTGTCGTCAGTACCTTCTCTGTCACCGTGCATCTCTACAAAGTCAGTTGTAATCAAGTTGATATAATCCAAAAAGTTTGGACGATTAGGATGTCTCGCAATTTGCAGTTTTTGCGACGGTTTTAGATTTTCGTACAATTCTTTTTTGTATTCGTGAGATTGATGTTCAAATATTTCAATCTCTTTGGACAAGTCCATACCCGATTCTTCACTCATTTTTCTTAGTTCTTCTATTTTTTCTTCTATTTTTGTTATAGGTTTTTCAAAATCTAATTTCATAATCCCAATCCCTAAAAAAATCCGTTTATATTTTAGCAAATTAATGTTTGTGCAGTCTTAATATTTTAGCAAGAGTTGATTTTAATTCACTTCTCTTAGTAATCATATCAAGCTGACCATGTTTCATTAAATATTCTGCAGTTTGGAAATCAGCCGGCAATTTTTGTCTTATTGTTTGTTCAATAACACGACGGCCTGCAAATCCTATTCTTGCACCTTGTTCAGCAATAATAATATCGCCTATTGTACCAAAGCTTGCAGTAACACCACCATAAGTAGGGTCTGTAAGAATATTTATATACAATAATTTTGCTTCATTAAGTTTAGCAACGGCACAGCTTGTTTTTGCCATTTGCATTAAAGAAAGTGCACTTTCCTGCATTCTTGCACCGCCTGAAGCTGTTATTGTAACAACAGGTAATTTTTTGGCCAATGCTTCTTCAATGATTCTTGTAACTTTTTCACCAACAACACTACCCATTGAACCGCCCATGTATTCAAAATCCATTATTGCACAAGCGATTTCTTCACCTTCTACCTTACCAATACCTGTAATAACAGCATCGTTAAGATTTGTTTTTTCTTTAGCTTTTTGTTGTCTTTCTGTATAAGATTCTGTATCAAAAAACTCAAGAGGGTCAGCAGGTGAAATATTTGAAAAATACTCTTCAAATGTACCTTCATCAAAAAGCTGAGCGATTCTTGTTCTTGCATTTATTCTAAAATGATAGCCACACTGAGGGCATACCATCATATGATGTTCCAGTTCTTTTCTTGGCAACTGGGCATTACAGTTAAAGCATTTTACCCAAAGTTTGCCTATATTGTCGTCGATTTTAGGGTCAATCGGACGAGCTGCAATTTGTTCTTCTTTTCTGGTTTCAAACCAATCTTTTAGAGTCATTTTATATATCTTCCCCTTGTCAATTTTATTTTTGTTAGTCTTTATTATACTACAAATTGTTTTTTGTTCATCCGTATATCAGACAAACCCGTTGTTACATTCCTGGTGGTCTGATTAAAGATGGTTGAAGAATTGTTCCGCCAGGCATCATATTGAATTGAGGATTGTAATCTTTATAATCCTTAACCGAACGATTCATTACATCAGCCTCTTTGGCTTTCTTTTCTTCTTCTTTCTTTTTAGCATCACGTTTTTGCTTATCTTTTTTATCGTGCTGACCAATGGCAGAAGGATCATTCAACACAAGACGTCTAAATTCAACTTCAGCATTTTCTGCACCAACATTCATCATAAGCCCCATAGTAGCATTCTGTCTGTATGCGTCATAACCAATTAAGAACTTCAAATCATCAGGACCTATTGCAAACCAAAATCTGTTTTCTTGAAGCATTTTATCGTTAGGAGTATCAGAAAGTGCAATTGTTGCAGTATACATCAATGTGAGGAATCTGCAAATTCTTAAAGATTCGCCTAAAACAATATTTGATTTACCATAGAAGTTTTGATCAAAATAGAATGGAGAATTTCCAGCCTGTCCGCCTTGGAAGTATGCAATATATTGTTGCCAAGAACGATACTGTGTTTTAAAGTACGGACCAGCTCTTAAAATCCCCATGGTATCGCCTGTACCATAAGCAGCAACGTGTGATTGAACATTCAAGCCAAAATCCATAGCAAATTTGTAATCAGGGTTTTGGTATTTAAAGAAAGATCTAGAAGCCTGAGTTTGCCAAGCAAATTTTGTTGTTGAAAAATCTCTTGGGCCCCAATCTTCCATCAAACCTGCCATAAACCTATTTGTAAAGTTTATACCCAAATCTTCAATCTGGTAGTTTTTCATATAGTCAAATTGAAAACCGTAATCAGGCATTCTTCCGCCCATAAAACCGTTGTTCATATATGAGTTTATACCGTATTGCAAGCTCAGATTATCAGTAAATCTATGACGACCTCTAACGACAAACTCCTCGTTTGCAGTTGACCAGCCAAAATCAGTTCTGTTATGACTGTTCAAAAATCTACCTAATGCCCCTACACCAAATTCATCATCATAAGTTAACGCCGGACCAACTTTTAAAGTAGAACCGAATGGAGCTTTAAATACCCAGCCTGGAGAAACAAATGCACCAAGGTTTCTTAAAGAGCCCATCTCAAGCATATTTGTTTCAATATATTCTTGTTCTTTGTTAGTAAACAGTCTTAAATTTCCTGCAGTACCAAGTTTTGTATTTTGTATGTATATATCTGCATTTTTAAAAGTAGCAACATCATGGTCTTTATAACTGTCAATAACGATTGTTTTTGCCTTTAAACGCCATTTGTTATCATATTTTTCTTTAAAATAAAAATTCTTTGGTATTGCTTCATCCATCATAGGATTGTCAAATCCCATAATAGGACGAGAAACAAACTTAAATTGAGTTTTATCATTGAATGTAACAACACCATCAAGAGCTTCTGTCTGTGCCTCGTTGACTATGCCTGTTTTAGCACGAATTTTTATAGCCATATGATTCAACACTGGGTGTGTCATCATTGCGTTTTCTTCATTCAAATCTACTTGAATATAATCACCATTAATTTTTTGTCCTTCTTTAACAAGAACAACATTTCCGAAACCTTTAATATAGTTTGTATCGTGATTAAAAATTATCTTATCAGCATAAAGCACAGATTTTTCGCTAGGGAAAGAGACCTTTGCATTTCCTACAGCCTCAAACTCATGTCTTTCAGGAAAATACTCAATAGTTTCACTATCAACTAAAACATCAGTGGTTGGGCCGTTGTTTTGAGCTTGTTCTTGTTCTTTTTCTTTTGGTGCCTTTTCCGCCCTTGAGAATAACTTTTTACCTTTATGTTCTTCTTTTACTTCTTGAGAATTTTCATCTTCTATATTTTCTTCATTTAAAAAAGAGTCTGCGTCTTCATGCTTTAGGAGTGTATCGTCTTCTGACGTAATATCTTCATTAAGTTCGTTATCTGTATCTTTACGTAAAAAATTGAACCATTTTTTTTCTTTTTTAACGTTAGTGTTGCCTACTACACTTTTATCTTCTGTTTGAACAGCAGAATCCGTTGAAGAAACATCTTGCTGAGCTACGTCAAAAGTCTCTGCCGACATAGCCGAGCCTGCATTTAAAATGATTAAATTTAATAACAATATGAATGTATAAATTTTCTTGTTCACTAAATAATCCTTATGTTTATATGTAATTCAACGGATTTTGAGGGCGTCCGTTAACCCTTACCTCAAAGTGGCAATGAGGACCTGTGCTGTAACCGGTTGAGCCTTCATAACCTAAAACTTGACCTTTTAAAACCGTTTGACCAGGACTTACTACATAACTAGACATATGAGCGTACAAAGTAGTAGTAGGTTTACCATTGACAAGACCATGGTCTAAAATAACTACTTTTCCATATCCTCCATACCAACCGGAATAAAGAACTTTACCAGAGTTTGCCGCTCTTATTTTTCCTCCGTTTATACCACCTATATCGATACCAGAGTGGAATATAGTTCTTTTAAATACTGGGTGTACTCTATAACCGAAAGGAGAGGTTATTGGACCAGCAATAGGTTTCATAAAACCAGAAACTACTTTTACAGTAGAACCTTGAGTGTTTTTATTAATCATTCGACCAAGAGCTTCTGATTGTTTTGCAAGTTCTCTTTCTGCTCTTTCATAGTATGCTCTATCATTTCTGTATCTTTGTATAGAACTTTCATTCTGGCTTATTGCGCCTTGAATGTATTGTTGTTGTGCGTTAATGTTTTTTATTGAATAAGCGATGATTGTTTTTTGTTGCTCTATTTGACTTCTTAAAAGAGCAATTCTTCTTGATTTTTCTTTTAAATATGCGAGCTTTTTCTTATCTTTTTTGGTAATCACATTTTGATAGTATATTCTATCCAAAAAAGCGTTTATATCGGTAGTTGCCAAAAGAAGTTGGAACATACCTTTTCTTTGCTTTTTAAAAATTTGTCTTATACGTTTTTTAGAATGAATCTCTGTTGCAGAAAAATCACTGAGCGTTTGGTTGAGATTTCTTTCTGCTTCAGAAAGTTGTATTTCTGCATCTTTGTATTCTTGTTTTGTAGTTTGCAATTTTTTTGTTGCATTTTCAAGACGCTGTTGGTTCTTATAGAGTTTATTAGTTTCTATGCTCTCCAAACGCTTTAATCTAACAACTTTTGCATGAGTCTCTTTTCTCTTTTTTTCTATATGACTTTGGTTACAAAATGCACTTTGTGAAAAAGAGAATATTATTGTAAATATAAGCAAAGCTTTAAGTAAACAGCTTACAAAGCTTTTGATTTTTATAGAATGTGCCTCATGCGACATTTTTTTATCCTAACCCTTCACAAGCCAGTAAAGGAGCCAACTATTCAACGTTTATTTTGAAACGAATGCAATCAAAATAGGCGCAAGCGCAAACAAAATAAATGCAACAAATATTATTCCTATTATAACTTTTTGGTTTTGTCTGAAAAATTCCATTTGTATTATCCGTAAATATTTAACACTAACATTTTACATGCAAAAATTATCTTTTACAAGAAATTAACACTGCTGTTTAGGATAACTTAACCTTTACCACAGCCTTTTTTACGTATTGTTGAGTGTCAAGGCTAATACAGGGCATATGTGCATCTTGTGGCATAAATATTAAAAATGTTCCTTCGACTGCTTTTATAAAATCTCCCTTGCCATCTAAAAAAACAATATCGTTTTTATCGTCATAAAAAGTTGTAGGCTTACAATTTTTTATATTAGTGTAACCAAGTTTTTCTTCACCTTTGATAATAAATTGAATATCAGCATATTGTTTGTGAGCCTCAAATTTCCCTTCTGATTCCGGTTTTGTGTTGTAATCTTGCACAGAAACAAAAATATTGTCTCCATCGATTTCGTATTTGCCGTTTTCTAAATTTAACAAATCTGTATTTTTTAAAAATTCAAAACCTTTTTGAAATTTTTCACCTAAACAATAATAAGATTGAGCATTTTCAATATTATCTACAATCATTTTAGAACCCCCTTTGTTATCATTTATTAAGATTATAGCAAATTTTTAAGTTTAGAGTTTTTATGTGTTATGATTAGTCGTACGAAGTTGCTTAGAAAATTATGATATCATCAATAAACAATAAACCGAAACATAATGTGTTTAGTGCATTTCAAGAAGTATCTCACACAAAAAATGTATACTCTACCTTGAAATATAAAAGAAACCACAGAATTGAAGAACCTGATACAAAAAAACAAGTAATTGTTGCTTCAGGCTCAGCTTTGGCAACACTTTTACCGATTATTTATTTTGCAAAAAAACAAACAGGTTTAAAAAAGATTACAAACTTAATAAAAGTTAAATACGAGCTTCCTCAAGTTTTAGCACTCAGCACTGCAAGTATCTTAGGCGGTGTTGTATCAGGTATTGCTGCTGACAAAAAAGCAAACAAAAAAAGAAAAGTACAAGAAGGCGTGTTCCAATTTATGAACGCAACTGTACCTACATTGCTTGTTGGTGGTGCAATGAAGCTCATTGAAGATAATGTAAAATATAAAGAATCAAAACCTGTAAAAGTTGCGGCAATAGCAACAGGGCTCATCGCAGGTATGCCTTTAGCTGCATTTTTATCTAACATTATAAATGACCCAAAAGACAAAGAGCCTGATAGAAAATTAACACTCAAAGACTCCATCATCAACATGGATGACGCTCTTGGGGCGTTAGTTGTTGCAAAAGTTCCTGTTGTTGAACACCTACACTTGGATAAACTCATGCCTGCAATATTTGCTTGGTGCGGATACAGAGCCGGTCAAAGTAACTAGTTTTTTCATAACTGTTTTGTCTTTGTAAGTAGTTGTTTTAGAGCTTTTTGGCAATTGATTTTATAGTTTTTTTCATATAAATTGTGCAAAGGAACAAAGATGAAAAGACGCACGATAGGTTTACTAAACGGAACAATAGCCGCAGCAAGCTACGGAACAAATCCTCTTTTTGCTCTACCATTATACGCAGGAGGAATAGAGGTAAATTCTGTGCTTTTCTACAGATACGCCTTTGCTGTTTTAATCTACGGCTTATGGCTAAAGTTTGTAAAAAAAACAGCCCTTAAAATTACTGTTAAAGAAGGTTTTGCCCTTTTTATACTCGGTTTGTTTTTTTCTTTGTCTTCATTAACACTTTTTGAAGCTTTCAAATACATAGAAGCAGGAATAGCCTGTACAATACTTTTTATTTACCCTGTTTTGGTTGCCATAATAATGATGATGTTTTTTAAAGAAAAAATCACTAAAACGGTTGTATTTTCTATTTTGCTTACATCTGTTGGTATAGGACTTTTATACAACGGAAAAAGCGGAATAACATTGAATCTGCACGGAGTAGCACTCGTTTTATCATCTGCTTTGTTATATGCCCTATACATAGTCGCCGTAAAAAATGTAAAAATTGTAAAACACATAAAAGCTGATAAACTAAGCTTTTACGTAATGCTTTTTGGCTTGGCTGTTTATATCTATAACCTAAAATTCTGCACACAACTGCAAATATTAGACAAGCCTTTTTTATGGCTTTGCACAATCGGATTATCACTATTCCCTACAATAATATCTTTGGAAACAATAGCTATTTCAATAAAACTCGTTGGTTCTACAACAACTGCCATACTTGGAGCATTAGAGCCTTTAACTGCAATATTTTTTGGTGTTGTATTCTTCCAAGAACAATTAACATTCAGGATTTGTATAGGTGTTGCTTTGATTTTGTTTGGCGTTCTTTTGATAATTACAAGAAAACAAAGAAAAGCATAAAAGCTATGTTAAATTAATCTTTAGGATTGATGTAATAATATAATATATATTTTAAATCAGGACTAACCCCTATACCGCTAAAATACGGAAAATATTGTTTGTAATATTCTCTGTTTTCTTTGTCATCTATAACATAAAACGTGTAATTGTCAGAAACAATACGGTCTTTATCTGACGGCATAAAGTAAATTTTTTGCTTTGTACCGAGCTTAGTATCTTGATTTATAAATTTATACGTTTTTAATTCTTTTAAAATAAACTTTTTATCAATTTTAAATTTTAGCAGCATAACTTCACCGTTGAAAGAGTCTGTATAACAATAAAATTGAATATCTTCAGCATTAAACGGAATCTTTTTAGGGAAATGATATATTTTTTCTTGTCTTTCTATCGCCTTTATTGCCTTGTTGTATTTTTGAGGATTAGAAGTCGAAAAATTTTCATGTACTGAAATAAGAAATATAAAAAACGTTATCCCCAAGAACATTCCGACAAAAAATATCGTTAAAAATTTTGTTATACTAATAATACGTTTTTTATTGTTAATATTCATCAATACACATTTATAAATATTTGAATTAAGGCTCGTTGGCATCCGTGATATAGTTTTTTAAAAGCAAAGCTCGTTGTTTTATCAATTCTCTTTTCTCTCCTGCTGAGATTGTATAATAAATTGAGCCCGCTTTGTTATAAATGACATTTTCATTGACATCAAATTCAGATTTTATATAGCTTTCCCATTTTTTCTGTGAATCAGCTATTTTTTCATATTTGTCAGCAGGCAGTATTTGTTTTAGAGTTATCAAAGCTTTATCAATTTCTTTAAACCAAGCCTCTGTCGCTTTTAGTGAACAATTTCCCATTCCGATATTAGAAGTATCAGCAATTTTTATACATTTTTCTTCTTCTATATCAATAGGATGTTTGTCTAGTTCAGGTATTTCAGACGCTTTAACCTCAAAGTTTTCTTTGCAGTATTCATCACAAGATGGACATTGCTGTTCTTGTGGTTTCACACAACCGGAAGAAAGCAATATTAATGGTATTAAAACAAAAAATTTTTTCATATGTTTATTATACCCTATTTTTTAAAGTATATATCGAATCTTTATACATTTTAATCTAGTATCACAGTTCTCGCCTCTGTCTCTATATACTAAAAAACACCCTATCGGGTGTTATCTTAAAAATGGAGCGAGAGCCAAGTAG
>CALVEI010000041.1 GCA_944326515.1 Candidatus Gastranaerophilales bacterium
AAGTATAGCTGTAGTATTTAAGAGCCAATGGAGGGGAGAACCGTGAGGATTTTAGAATAAAATCCGAATCGTGAGAGTCCCAGCAAGCAAAAAACACAAAAAAAGAAGGCTTAACGCCTTCTCTTTTAAAATGGCTCCTCGGGTGAAGGACTCCGTTGGCGAGTAGCAAAACGATTAAGTATCGTTTTGCGTGTGGTGAAAATAAGTATAGCTGTAGTATTTAAGAGCCAATGGAGGGGAGAACCGTGAGGATTTTAGAATAAAATCCGAATCGTGAGAGGCCCCCGTAAATAAAAAACACAAAAAAAGAAGGCTTAACGCCTTCTCTTTTAAAATGGCTCCTCGGGTGGGACTTCTACGGCTCCGCCTTCGCATACAGGCTCACTCGTCCTCACTTTGTTGCGGCGGTTCGCTTTGTATCGAACCAGTAGGTTCTCGTCCTCACCCTCTTAGAAACAAAAAAAGAAGGCTTAACGCCTTCTCTTTTTTAAATGGCTCCTCGGGTGGGACTCGAACCTACAACCCTTCGGTTAACAGCCGAATGCTCTGCCATTGAGCTACCGAGGAATATCTCAGCGGTCTTAACTGACCTTGTATAAATTATTATAGCAAGACAATATTTTTTGTAAACAGTTTTTTTATTATTTTTTTATTTTTTTTGAAAGCTTAGTACTGACGGCTTTTTCACGTTTTGTTAACAAATATATAGAAAATGCATGACAAAAAAGGCAATTTTTAGTGGAGTATATACTTTATATATATGTAAGAGAAATTAAGAGAGAAAAGCATGAGAGCATTGTTAGTAAGATTTTTAAACCGTAATAAAAAATTCAGCCCAGCTGATTTAATCTAATTATGCATTTTATATATTAATTTAAGTCAACAAAAGTTACACCGTTTCCGCCTTCGCCGTCTTCGCCTTGGCGGAATTTTGCAACGTAAGGAGAATCACTTAAATAATCTCTTATAGCGGAACGTAATTGACCTGTCCCATGCCCGTGAACTATCTCAACATAAGCCAAATTGACCATGCTGGCTTTGTCTAGGAACAAATCTAACTCGTTAAGTGCATCATCGATTCTGTAGCCTCTTAAGTCTATTTTTGGTGACATGTTTGTTCGTTGAATTGATACTTTAGATGAGCTGATGATGATTTTCTTTTTAATAATATCTTTTTGTCTTTTAAGATTTTTAGCGAGTTTTTTTATGTTAATTGTTGATTTTAGCTGTCCTACAAGAACCTGCAGGTTTCCGTTTTTGTCAGGCAAAGATTCTATTGTTACGTCTTGGTCTAAGCCTTTTATTATGGCTTTTACGCCGATTTTTATATCTTCTTGTGTAAGTTCTTCGTATTTAACATCGACTTGTTCAAACTCTTTTGCCAGTGCTTGGGCCGCTTTTGAACCCTTTTGAGACAGCTTTTTGTAGGAATTTATGGCATTTTCTTTTGATTTGTGGTGGTTCAGATTTTCCAAGACTTTTTTAATCTGACCTTTTGCTTCTTGCAGGTTATCTTCGTATCTGCGTTTGTAATCTTTAAGTGTTTTTCTTTTTTGAGCATTCAGATTTTCAAATAGCTCGTTATATTCTTTGTATTTTGCTTCTGATTCTGTTTTTAGTTTTTGGGCTTCTTCTGTCAAACGGTTTAGCTCAGAGTATTTTTCCTGAAGTTCTCCTAGCAGTTTTGACTCATCAGTTCTTTCAGATTCGTAATTTAGTTTTGCTTTTTCAATAATTGATGAATCTATACCAAAGTTTTGTGCAATAGCAAAAGCGTTAGACGCACCTGGTACTCCGATTCTTAATTTATAAGTCGGTTGTAGTGTCTCTACGTCAAAATCCACTGATGCGTTTTGGAACAGGTTATTGTTAAAAGGTAGTGATTTTAATTCGTTAAAGTGGGTTGTAATAATTGATAACGCACCTTTTTCAACAAATGTTTCCATAACAGCTTTAGCAAGGCTGGCTCCTTCTTTAGGGTCAGTACCTGCTGCAATTTCATCTATTAATATAAATGTTTCAGAGTCGGCGTTGTCTAATATTTCTTTTATGTTTTTAACGTGAGAAGAAAACGTTGACAAGCTTTGAACAATGCTTTGGTCGTCACCGATTTCAGCAAACAATTTTTTAAATGGGTAAACTTTTGCACTAAAACAAGGGATGTGTAACCCCGCTCTTGTCATTGCTATTGCAAGAGCTACAGTTTTTAAAACTACTGTTTTGCCGCCTGCGTTTGAGCCTGTAATGATTATTGATTTGTATGGTGAACCTATTGAAAAATCATTCTCAACAACTTTATCAAGTATTGAGAGTAATACAGGGTTTTTCATAGATTTAAGTTCAATAACAGGTTCTGTTGCTATTTCTGCTTCGCAAGCATCGATGCTTGTTGAATATTTTGCTTTTGCAAAAATAAAATCAAGTTCTATAAGTGCATAAAAAGACGACTTTATATCTTCATAATGTTCACCCATTGAGGAGGAAATTTCTTTTAAAATCCTTTGAATTTCTGCTTCTATAGATATTTCAAGTTCTCTAAGTTTGTTATTTAGCCCCACAACCTGTTTGGGTTCTATAAAATAGGTTTGGCCTGATTGAGAAATATCGTGAACAATACCTTGTACTTTATTTTTTGCTTCAGCTTTTACCTGAAAAACTATCCTGTTATCACGTACCGTATAGACAGAATCTTGTAGATACGATGTAAAAGAGGAGTTTTTCAATAAGTCAGAAACTGTATTTTTCAGATTTTCTGTTGTATCTCTTTTTGCTTGAAAAAGTGATTTAAGTTCCGGTGAAGCAGATTCTTTTATGTTAAATGCAGAGTCAAATACGTTTTCAATTTTTTCTTCAATCTCAGGTAGAGGTTTTAGCTCTTGTGTAAACTTGAACAAATCCTCTTGATCTTGAGCGTATTTATGCAAAAAAGACGAAAATCTTCTTGTTGAGACAATTACGTCATAAACTTTTTGAACATCTTCAACGCATAACGTAATTTTATTTTTAAGTATCGATAATGCTTCTTTTATATCAGGTAAATTACTTACGGGGACTGCATTAACGCTTAGGCGGTATGCGTTTTGTGCTTGTGTTGTGAGCTTTTGGTTTAATACAATTTCATCAAAATCTGAGCTTAATTCAACATCAAGACAACGCTGTTTGCCTATTTCACTCAGGGCAAACGAGCTTAATATTTCAAGAACTTTATCAAATTCAATTGTTTTTAACGCTTTATCCACAATTTTGATTTTAACACAAAGATTTTTCGCAATTTTTGTTATAGTTTTGTTTTACTATATACATAGTTGTGAAGGTCCGAAATATTAATGGGTTTATTAATAAATACATTTAACAGAGCAATTAATTTATTAAAAAGAAGTAACAAAACAGTTTCTTATGAAGCGCCACCTGTTTTGGAGTCTTTGGTGAACACAAAAAATGAATTGATTACTAGTACGTATTACAAAGATTTTTCTATATTGAGACAAAATTCTTTTTGGCTGAAGAAAAAAAGTACGGCAGTTCCTGTATCTTTAGACACCCAAAATCGTTCTGTTTTAACGGATAAAGATTATAAATTTTTTACAAAAAATAAAAAAAATATTCCACCTTATATTTTAAACCCTACATTGGATGAACTTTCTAATCTAAAAGACAGGCATAATTGCCAGTTGTTTGTGAGAGAAGCTGGCCATAAGAGGAGCTATAATACAAGAGCTTTGCTTGAGGCGAAATTTGATAATCCAGAACATTATGCGGATGTATTGCAACTTTTACAACTTAATAAAATGGAGAAAATTAAATATGTTCCTCGTTTTGTTATGCCAGAGGGAAAATTAAACCCTCTTGTGAAAAAAGATATGCAAGCACTAATTGAAGGTAAAAACTATTTTGAAGAATTTAGTGCAAATGCCTCAAAGCTTGATATTTTATCAAAAACTACTGTAGGTGATGCTTTTTCTATAGAAAATGATATGTTTGTCAGAACACAAATAGGATTTATAAAACTGGATTTTGACAAAAGGGTTTATAAATTGTTATTCCCTGCTGTTGATAGATATGCTATTGCTCAAGGATTTTCGCAAAACTGCGGACCTATTGCTGTAATTAACAATTTGATACAGGTTCCACAAAACAGAGTGAAAATGTATAAAATGTTTAAACAAAAAGGCAATACAGTGATAGTTCATTCTATTGGAGATCGCTCTAGTAAGTCTGTATTTAATCTCAATGATTTGGATTCTTTAAGTGATGGTGTATTGTCTCAAACTTGTTATGGGTTAAAAATGCTTGAAAAACATTCCAATAAAACACGTAAAATTGCTCAGTATGGGATAATAAAACCCAAATTTAGCGATAAATATTTTTGTAAAGATTTGGTTTCAGAAAAAGGCACTGTGTTTATGGATTTAGATAAAATAGAACTTGCTTTGATAAATCATTCGAAGAGCGAAATTGAAAGTTTGAAAGAAAAAATCCGCACAGTTGGAAAAACAACAACACTGATATCAGGCGGTGGTGGCTCTTATGATTTAGGTACAGGAAAGCGCCACTATATATCTGTTTTTGATTGTACAAATGATATTGTTAAATATTCTAACCCTAACGGTACTGCAGAATATAGAGAAATGCCGCTCGATGAGTTTATAAAAAAAGTTTATGGCTCTGCATTCTTTCATAAAATTTAGTAGTTAAAAAATAGAGCTACCTTTTGTGAAAATAAAGGCAGCTCTATTGATTAGTATTTTATGTTTTATTTAACGAAGTAAGATGCATTCAGGTTTGCAAAGAGTTTTATCACTCCACCTTGTATAGGGCTTGCACTCTCAGCAACAGAAGAATCTGCAGAAGCACCTGCTACCATATTTTTTGCAAGCATTCTGTATTGAGGTCTTGAATCTGTTATCGAACAGCTTCCGTTAAGGTTTTTAATTCCGTTTAACTGATTGCCTGCACTTGTTGCAAGGAGTTGTGCTCTTGTATAAGCCTTTTTAGCAGCTAATGTGAGCAATTCATCACATTGTTTGTCATAAGATGAGATAGAAAAGCTTATGTCATTGATGTTTGTTGCACCCAAAGAGATTGCTTTATCTATCATTTTACCTGCATCTTGGATATTCTTTGTATGTACGATTACGTTATTTGATACCTGATATTTAATAAGGTTCTTTTTGTCATTTTTGTAGCTGTATATTGGTGACGCATTGTAGTTTGATGTTTTAACAAAGTCGCCGTTTTTCTTGTTTATCATTCCTGACAAGGATTCATAAACCTTGTCTGATACGAGTTTGTTTTCTTCTGCAGCTTTTTGCAGTGATTTTGCATCTTCTGTTTGAACAGAAATGTTGATTTCTACTATATCAGGTGGAAGTTCCGTATTTGCGCTTGTATAAACAGAAATGAAACCTCTTTCAATAACATCTGCGGTTGCTTTTAATGCACCTGATGAAATAAAACCTATAGAAAGTGCAGCAATCAGTGCAGCTGATAAATATTTTTTCATAACTTCTCCTTCTCAAACAAAATATAATAACTACAAGACCATAAACGATATTATAAAAGAAAAGTTCATTTTTTTGTTTTTTTTTGATATAAAATTTGATGAAACATTAGAGGTGCCTATGGACAATACTATTTTTATGCAGCTTCCTATATGGCAAAAAAATCATATAGAAGTTTGTGTCGAAAAAGAACTCTTTAAAGGTAAGAAAGTTCTTGAAGTAGGCGGAAGTACTCCATATGAAATTACACAAGCACTCGAAGTAGAGAGCTGGACAGCAATAGATCCGGTTTTTAAACAGGATTTGGAGCCTTATCACAATTACAGATTACTTAAGCGTTCAGTTCTTGATTTTGGGGAAGAAGATGAGTTTGACTTTATTTTTGCTACAAATTCTTTTGAACATATAAACGGCTTTGACAAAGGCATTGAAAATATGTACAGAATTTTAAAAAAAGGTGGCTTGTTATCTGCGCTACTTGGTCCTATTTGGTCTTGTTATAAGGGGAACCATTCTTGGTATAGAACTAAAGAAAATGAAATGGTTGACTTTAACAATATAAAATTACCTCCTTGGGCTCATCTTATATATTCGCAAGAAGAAATGAAAGAAATCCTTTTAGAAAACTACAGCCATGAAATTGCGCAGGATATAAGTAGATGGATTTTTAACACAGATTTTTTAAACAGATTGTTTTACGACGATTACAGACAAATTGTATTTTCTTCAAAATTTGAAATTCTAGAATTTAGAGACTGGCATACATCAAAATTTCCGTCCAATGATTTACAAACTTTTTTGGAAAACAAATATAATAAAAGAAATTTTTCTACTGTTAGTATAAAAATGCTTCTTAAAAAAAGTAATTAAGATTTCTAATTATTAATTGTAATGATATAAGATAGTATGCTTCTTTGATGTAAGAGGATGTAAAGATAAAACCTGTGCAAAATCAATATTAATTAGGAATTGCTTTGGTTGTGCAGATTTGAGGATTATTAAAATATTTTAAATAAGTTACATCTTCGTTCTTGCCTACAACAGGCATTCCTTTGACTAAAACAGAGCCCTGTTTGTCAGGAGGGAGCATTGCATTAAAGTATTCTCTTTGGCTTTTTTCGTCAAAATAGCAAGTTGTGACGTTTGTTCCTCTCATCCAGCTGTTAGTTTCAACATATATGCATTTTCCACTTCCGTCAGGTGCAAAGCCTTTTATTTCGTAAGTACTGTTTGAGTTGTATGCAGTGTTAAATGTAGATTCTCGATAAGGTTTGCATTGATAAAAACTTTGGATGAATTGTTGTGAATATTTTGATTTAGCTTCTGCTTTAGGCGCTAAATAAACTGATAAAAGCAATAATCCGAAAGCCACTATTATCACTACAATAAGACTCAAACAGCCCCATAAAATTTTGTTGGCAATTTTATCGGATTGTCTTATTGCTTCTTCTTCCTTTATTTTTAAATTAAAGTTGTATTTTTCAGGCGTTAAAGATGGTTCTGTTTTCTTTTCAAGTTCGTATCTTATAACGTAAGTAGAAAAGAGCTCTTTACCTATAGTCACTGTGCCTCTTAGGTTGTAGTAGTTAAGCAGCATTTTTATTTCATAACTCATATTTTTAACTACACAATTATTGTTAAAATTTTTGTCTTTTTTCTTTACAAGACGATAATCTCCGTCTTCACACAGAAATTGAAAATAGCACCAGTAATCTTCGTAGAAAAACCACTCAATTTTTTGTTCAGGTTCAAAAATAACCTTTTGACAATTTATTGAGTTACAGTTCTCCATTGCTTTAAAATATTCGTCAATAATATTTTGGTAATATTCATTCATGTATCTATTTTAGCAGTTTTTTTATTTTTTTTTATTATATTACAGTACAATTTGTACAAGTAATCAAATGCAATATAGATAACTATCTGTATTAAACCCAATGTAAAAATTCATAATCAAAAGAAGTTATGAGTAATTGTTTTTTCATTCCGTAGTATGTACTGGTTTTATAAAAAATATTATTTTCTTTAAGTGATTTAAATATTAGATTAGCAGTATTCTGTTCGCCTGGACGTTCATAATCATCAAGTATTATTATGAATTTTTTGGCAAGGTTATTAGGTATTAGGTCAATAACGTTTGTTCTTGGATAATGCTGAGAACCGCCAATTGGTCCATCAATTATTATGCAATCATATTTGTTATCGTTGTTTAATATATTATCCAAATTGTATTTTGTGCAAGCACAATTATTAATGCTTATCTTTTTTAAAGGTGCATTTACAAGATTTATATTGTTGTTAATAATTAAATTGTTTTTGAATACATTAATCCACTCTTTATTATGCTCTAAAATTGTTAAGTTAGTATCGGTAAAGTAGTTAGCATATTGTGTTGTTATTTTACTCGATTGACCCAACCCTAGTTCTAAAACGTTATTTGGTCTTCCATTTTGCAGTACTGAAAAAATCAAAAACAATAAAGAATAGTTTGCGGCGCCTTTGGTTGCCGTGAAATTTTGTTTTTTCAACCATTCACTATCTTTGATGCTGTCGTTGAAATATTGGGCAAACAATAATTCTTGTAATATTTTTTCTTGAGATGTTTTTTCTTTTTCTTTGTAAGTAAAAGGGAAATCACAAGTTTTTAAATCTGAGTATATTGAATATTTTATGAACAAAACTAAACTTTGGAAAAAATTTTTCATTATAACCTCAAAAACTATTTTGTAATAAGCAAAACTTTAGCATTTTTTTATATTGTTCAGTATATGTTATTTTTTTTAATATCAATTTATTGCTTGCAAAAGGAGACTTTTTATAATAGTAAAGGTAAAATCTCGTTAAATAACCTCTTTGGTAAATCCAAGGTTTCTTTCTATCGGCAAAATGAACAATTTTAGCTTTTTTTATTGCTTTTGTTAAAGAGTTTGGCATGTTTTTGTAATAGTATTGTGAGTCGTTTAGCCTATTTTCTTTTGTAACGTTATAGTAGTTATATGCCCAAGAAATCATTACTGCATTGGGATAAAAAACTTTATTTAAAGCATTTTGGTCCATAAAATAGTTGTTACCATTTTTTTTGTATTCAATAAGCTTTTCTGGTACTTTATCTTGACGCAGTTGCTTAAGATTTAATAACATAACACCAGAATTAAAGTATTTATCTTTTGGTATTTGTAAACTTTTTTCTAAAGATGGCATTTTTACTAAAGCATAATCAAAAGCTGCTGCAACATAATTTGTCCCAAGCTGAGTAGAATACAATTCCGTTAAATCACAATTTATAATAGTATCGCTGTCTAAATATAATATCTTATCTTCATCACTCATGATATAAGGTATAAAAAACTTTAATAATGCAGTTTTTGTAACATGACTTGTTTGTAATATGTTGATATTAATGTACTGTTCTAAGTCTACTTGCTTTATATTTATTTCAACAGTCTGTGATTTTAACAGAGAAAGTTTTTTAATAGAATCTTCACTTATTTGGTTAGCTAAAACGGTTATATTGTATTTTGTTGAGGGTAGTTTATTTAATATAATGGATGTAATGCTTACGGAAGTTGGCATTACGTAGTTTTCATCTGTTATGAATAGTATATTTATCAAGTCACTGTTCATCGCGTTACTTCGCAAACCTCTTGCCATAAATCCAATAATGGCTTTTTTATTAATGGACGAATTTTTATTGAATTGTCAAAATATTTTTCTAAATCTTCTATAATGCTTATAAATTTTAAAGATCCAATCAATATATAATCTGGTTCATATGATGCAATTTGAGAGAGAAGACATTTTTGATATCCGTACAATAAATCTCCTGTTTTTACGTTAGAAAAAGACTTATCTGAAACTGCAACAATGTTTAGGTCTGATAAATCATATTTAGTACAAATTGTATTAAAAAAAGAGCCTACTGCATATATAACCAGGCGTTTGTTTTTAAGCTTTTTTTTCAAAAACTTTAACCTTTTTTCAAACTTTATTTTTTTTAAGTAGTCTAAGTGTATCTGATCAATAGTTTCAGTTGACATATAAGAAGTACCTCTTTAGGAAATCCCATTAGTTATATCATAGGTCAATAATACTTGTCAAAATAACTAAAACTTTTTAATTTGCACATTTACGTTGTTTTCATTTAGTTTTGACTTTACTATATTTTCATATTTATAGTAATTTTGGCTTATTATGACCAAAAGATCTATTGACAAGTGTTTAATATCTTCTAAGGAGTAAACAGGACGAGATGTTGATTTTGGATCTTTGGGGCTGTCATATAGATCCAAATAACCTATGAAGTTTGGAGAATCAAGACTTTTTGTTAGTTTTTGCACAAAATCAGATGAATCACAAACTATGATTTTTTTAGTTTTGCATATTTTTTTTAGCCCCAATTTTGTGTTTAATTCCCAAATTTGTTTTTTGACTTTATATATAAAGAAGAAAGGACTTGTTCTAATTAATTTAAACAAATATATCATTTTTACAAATGGATTTTTGATTTTTGTGTACCAGTATTCTAGTATTGTTCTTCTATGAAATTGAAAATATTTTTTGTACAGATTGAATGTATCAGTTTCTCTTAAAAGATTTTCTTCAAGTTCCATAATTTTGAAAAAATCTAATTTTTTATAATCATTTTTACCAAAAGTGTAAGAAGTCTCTGATTCCTTTCTGTAAACAACCAATGCTTCTTTAATAATAGACATCTTTTTTGCGTAAAGCAGTGCTTTTAATGTAAATACATTGTCTTCAAAATTAATGTTTTCTTCAAAAAATATGTTATTTGTGAGTAGAAATTCTTTTCTGAACAACTTATTCCAGGGCGTAACGCAAATTCTGAACAAAAAATCGCTACAATCCTTATGAGTAAATGCATTATCCTCATGAATCTTATTAAAAATATCAAGGCTCAAATAAGGATCGTGGCACGTTGTTTTTTCGTTTTTTTCGTTAAATACTTCAATTGAGCACATTGAAAAGTCTGAAGAAAATTGTTCAATATTCGTTAATAATTTCTCAAACATCTCATTTTTTGCATAATCATCAGAATCTATAAAGCCTATGTATTCTCCGTTTGCAATTTCAAGTCCTCTGTTTCGTGCATGGGATTGCCCTCGATTTTGTGTTGTGATTACTTTTATCCTGTTGTCAGCTTTTGCGAATTGTTCAATAATAGCCAGTGAATTATCCGTAGAACCATCATTAACACAGATAATTTCTATATCCATTAACGTTTGTTCAACAAGGCTTTGTAAACATTTTTCAAGGTATTTTTCTGTATTATAAACAGGAACAATAATTGATACTTTAGGCTTCAATGCAATTACTCACAAAATTGTAAACACTTTGTGATTCTAGCATAAATCAATAAATCATAATAGTGAAAAAAATCACATTTACTTGTTTAGAAAACTAACACAAGAAATATATATTGCGTATATTTATAAGCTTTGTATACAGAGTTTTTCAGTTATTCATAATTTTTAATAATTGTAAAAATAACACTTGAAATTTTAGTATTTGTGTGTAATATTAATAGTGAATTATTTCACGATAAAGGAGATATTACACTATGGCAACAAAAAAGCAAGCTGAAACTGAAAAGTTGGAAAAAGCTTTTAACAAATCAACTGAGGTAAAAACTCACGACGATTTGAAATTAATCATCGAAAGAGCTAAAAAAGCTCAAAAGATTTATGCAACTTTCTCTCAAGAACAAGTTGATAAAATCTTTAAAGCAGCAGCAACTGCAGCTGATAAAATGAGAATTCCTCTCGCTAAAATGGCTGTTGAAGAATCAGGCATGGGCGTTATGGAAGATAAAATTATTAAAAACCACTTTGCCGCTGAATATATTTACAATAAATATAAAAATATGAAAACTGCTGGCGTTATCTTTGAAGATAAAGCTAACGGTATCAAAAAAGTAGCAGAACCTATTGGGGTTATTGCAGCAGTTATTCCTACAACTAACCCGACTTCAACTGCGATTTTCAAATCTTTAATCGCTTTGAAAACAAGAAACGCTCTTGTATTTTCTCCACACCCAAGAGCTAAAAAATGTACTATTGAAGCAGCTAAAATCGTTTTGGAAGCAGCTGTTAAAGCTGGTGCTCCAGACGGACTTATTGCTTGGATTGATGAACCATCAGTTGAATTGTCAGGCGCTTTGATGCACCACGAAGATATTGATATGATTCTTGCAACAGGTGGTCCTGGAATGGTTAAAGCAGCTTATTCTTCTGGAAAACCTGCTTTAGGTGTTGGCCCTGGTAACACTCCTGCTGTTATCGATGAAACTGCTGACATCAAAATGGCTGTTTCTTCAATCCTTATGTCAAAAACATTCGACAACGGTATGATTTGTGCTTCTGAACAATCAGTTGTTGTTGTTAAAGATGTTTACGAAGAAGTTAAAAAAGAATTTGTTTTGAGAGGTGCTTATATCCTTTCTAAAGCAGAAAAAGATAAAGTTGCAGCTACAATTATCAAAGACGGCAGATTAAACGCTGCTATCGTTGGTCAACCTGCTGCTAAAATCGCAGAAATGGCTGGTGTAACAGTTCCTGCTGATACAAAAGTTATCATCGGTGAAGTTACAGACATTTGCGAAGAAGAATCATTTGCTCACGAAAAACTTTCTCCGGTATTGGCAATGTACAAAGCTAAAGACTTTGATGATGCTGTACAAAAAGCATATGATTTGGTAGACTTTGGTGGTGCAGGTCACACATCTGTTCTTTATACAGATGAAAGAGATTCTGAAAGAATTGAAAAATTCGGTGTTAAATTACACACTTGTAGAATCTTAATCAACACTCCTTCTTCACAAGGTGGTATCGGTGACTTGTTCAACTTCAGAGTTAACCCTTCATTGACATTGGGTTGCGGATCTTGGGGCGGTAACGCAGTAAGCGAAAACGTTGGTCCTCAACACTTATTGAACATCAAGACAGTTGCTGAAAGGAGAGAAAACATGCTTTGGTACAAAGTTCCTGCTAAAGTATATTTCAAAAGAGGAGCTTTGGATTTGGCTCTCAGAGAATTGCAAGGCAAAAAACGTGCATTCATCGTTACAGACAGATTCTTGTTCAATTCTGGTATGACAAATGCTATTACAAACACATTGGATGAAATCGGCGTTGATTATCAAATCTTCTTTGATGTTAAACCGGATCCAACATTGTCTACTATCAACGATGCAATGATGATGGTTAAAGCTTATGAACCTGATGTATTTATCGCATTAGGTGGCGGTTCTTCAATGGACGCAGCTAAAATCTTGTGGTTAATGTATGAACAACCTGACACAGTATTCGAAGATATCGCAATGAGATTTATGGATATCAGAAAGAGAATCTGTATGATTCCTCAACTTGGCAAAAAAGCTGAAATGGTTTGTGTTCCTACAACTTCAGGTACAGGTTCAGAAGTTACTCCGTTTGCTATCATCACTGATGACCAAACTGGTGTTAAATATGCAATCGCTGATTACGCTTTGACTCCAAACGTAGCTATCATTGATCCAAACCTTGTTGATTCTATGCCAAAAGGCTTAACAGCTGTTTCCGGTTACGATGCTATTACTCACGCTATCGAAGCTTACGTATCAGTTATGGCAACAAACTTCACAAACTCTAACTCTTTAGAAGCTTTGAAATTGTTGTTCAGATACCTGAAACGTTCTTACGACAACGGTGCAAAAGATCCACAAGCAAGAGAAAAAGTACACTATGCTTCAACAATTGCAGGTATGGCATTTGCTAACGCATTCTTAGGTGTATGTCACTCTATGGCTCACAAATTGGGTGCTATGTTCCACGTACCACACGGTATGGCTAACGCATTGTTAATCAACCAGGTTATTAAATTCAACGCAACTGATAAACCTGCTAAACAAACAGCATTCCCACAATACAAATTCCCGAATGCTAAAGCTAAATATGGTCAAATTGCTGATGAATTAGGCTTAGGCGGTAAAGATGACGATGAAAAAGTTGAATTGTTGCAACAAGCATTGATTCAAATGAAAAAAGATCTCGGCTTGCCAATGTCAATTAAAGAATTCGGTATCGAAGAATCTGAATTCCTTGCAAAACTTGATGAAATGGTTGAACTTGCATTTGACGACCAATGTACAGGTGCTAACCCAAGATATCCATTGTTTGAAGAAATCAAACAAATGTACTTGGATGCATACTACGGAAGAATATAATTTGAGAGTAAGATCCTCAATGGAAGCCTCGTTAACGAAAGTTGACGAGGCTTTTAATTAGCTTTTGCTTTTAAATTATATTATCTGTAATTATTTTGATGTTCTTCGGTTGTATTCTTCTTCCCATTGTTTTTTGTATTCTGCAGCAGCCTTTTTGTATTCAGCAGAATTTTTGAAATCAGCAAGCTCTTGTTCTGAAACTTGCCCATCTCCGTCTTTATCTAATTTGCTTTGAATATTTTTAGCCAAAGTCATTATATCTATAGTAAACAAGCCTGTGCCAAATTCTATTTCGCCGCCCAACGCAACAACCATTGCCATATCTATACCTGTAACCCCGTTTGGCCCTGTGGTTTTAAACAAATCAGCAATAGGACTTTTCCCCAGATTATCAAATATGTCATCCGAAGTTATTGGTTCTGGCCAACCTTTGCTGCTTAAATCTCTGCAAGGTTCAAAAATACTTGCAGGAACGCCTTTGAGTTGATCTTTTGGTGAAGGTTGTTTGTCATTTGTGCTATATTCTGGGAAATAAATTTCAGAATCATCGAAATCTACTTCGTAATCATTAGTTTCTGTTTCGTCAAATAAAGTTCCAGATACCATTGAATCTCTCAAAGAATTTTTCCCTGTTTCTTTAGTGGAAAATCCTGATACTGCTCCCAATGAATAACTGTTTGTGACTTTTTTAATCATGTTTTTGCCTTTCGTAAAAATACATACTTTTATATATTCGTCTTTTTGGAGTAATTTCTTTAAAAAATTTGCTTATTGTAAAAATATTGTTACATTTTGAGATAACTATTTGTATTTTTGGTGGCAATTCATGAAAAGAAAAATACTTTATTTATATATGGTAATTGGTAGGAGAATTTTATGGTTGTAGGTATATCTAATAGATATTCAAATGAATATTTAAATGCAGTTAGACAAGCTATGGCTGCAAATATTGACGGCAACGGTGGTAAAAAAGACGGAAAAGTTACTGTTCAAGAAGCACTTAATAGTTTGAATATCGGCGGTATGTTATACGGTATTAAAGAAGATACACAGGAGTATAAAAATATTAAAACTTTAGCTGATAAAATACCACAAACGGTACAAAAATATGCCGGAAAAGATGGAGTTTTTCAAGTACAAGAGTGGGCAAACTTTTTGAACGGTAATGAATGGGGACAATTTTTAGAGGTTCATCGTTCATCAAGTAAAAGTTTAAAACAAGAAATGCAAAAAATCGAACAATCTCAAGAAGGCTTTAAAGACGGATTGTTATCTAAAGGTGAGCTAAAAGTCGGAATTATTAATAATTTGCGCAAAATTGCGCCATTTATAAATACAGCAATGATCGAATCAATTATCGATAAGTATGCAGGACAAGATGGTATATTTTCTGTTGAAGAATATGCGCAATTAAAGAAAGATCCTTGCTATGACTTATTTTTAAAAACATTTAAGGTTTCCCCTTGTTCAAATTGATAAAATCTATTACAAAATGTAAAGTTTTTCGTTATTTTTGAAATACTCTATATATATAATTTTTTTGTAAGTATACAGAAAAAATTATGGAGGGTTTCATATGCCTAAAAATTATTCAATTGGTGATGCACAAAAAATACTTGGTATAACAGCTTTTGAAGCAAATCGTTTGGATGCTGCGGATGGAAAAGCTGATGGAAAAATTAAAAAAGATATTTTTACTGCTGCCAAAGAAGCATTGGGCAATGCAAAGCCTGTGAGTTATGAACAGGTTTGTGAAAACCCTGAATTAATGAATTTTTCAAGCTTAAGCAATGCGGAAAAGTCTGTAGCTGCAAGTTTGGCTAAAAAAATGGGCTTAGAAGGTTATATACTGAGTGATGATCCTGAATATAAAGCATTCAAAAAGGACAAAGACGGAGAGCCCGTTCTCAACGAAGATGTCGGTGCAATGGCAGAAATGACTTCCGATATTGTTGAACATATGTCTGAAAATGATACAACAAACCCCAAAGGTATAGCCTATGAAGGACTTCCAAACGGTGTTGAAAATGTTAAGCTCCAAACAGAGTTATTATATACTGATGGAGAAAATGATACAGTAACATTTGATGAAAACGGAAATGGCGTTGTTCAAAAGAATCCTGATGACGCTGTAACACGAACAAACTTTTTACTGAATGGACACAACTATGAAATAGGTCTTTTCTGGAATGATGATGAGTAAACGTAACTTTCGCATCAACATTTTTGTTTAAAACTTTTAATAAAATAGATACCAAAGAGCCTTGAAATAAGGCTCTTTGATTTATTGATTCTTTGATATAAGGCTTTTTAAACTTTAATTTTTATGTGCGCCTACGCATACAGGCTCACACGTCCTCACTATGTTGCGGCGGTTCGCTTTGTATCGAACCAATGGGTTCTCATCTCCATTACCATTAAAAAAAGGAGCCGAAGCTCCTTTTTTGGATATACGGGGCAGTTAATTTAAACTTGTTGCCGTTACAATGTTAGTCTGTTCAATATCAAAACTCATAGAATAAGCACAAATAAGAGGTAACCCTTAAATGTCAGGAATGATAGCAGTCGCAAGAGTTTCACAAAAGATAAACAAATATAAAGCACTAAGAGTGTACGAATTGAAATTATTTAATTTTTCGCAATTCTTTTATGAGCTTAAAGAGTACATCTAATTCTTCGCCAGTTTTTGACTGCAACAAAGTTATATAGTCTTTGTCTGCAACTTTCTCTTCAGTATCGAAGAATACAAATAGCTTATATGCAGGAATATTTAAAGCCTCTGCAATGAGAGGAATCTTATTTAAAGTTATAGGATTATGTGCGTTTTCCCAATAACTTATAGTCTTTGTTGCAACTCCAACATATTCAGCTAGTTGTTCCTGTGACATATTAGCTTGTAATCTTAATTCTTTCAGACGTTTCCCAATATTTTTGTAGAAATCCTTTATCTTCATAAAATAAACATATTACATATTTAAGCACAATATAATCCAACATGTTGGCACATATGCTTAAATATGTTATAATAAATCCACAAGAAAGGAGAAGTTATGAAAAAATTTCTACTTATACTTGCTTTAGCTACAATAAGTGTTCAATTTGCATTTGCGTCGGATGTTTCAAGTTATTTTGACCAGGGCGGTATTTATACAGGGAGTAGTTTTCCTGTTGATGTCGCAAAAAATGTTGAACGTAATGTCCCAAATTTTGAAAATCTAAAGTGTGGCGAGGCAACCACTAACAATATACTTGGATTAGTGGAAACAGGAGACAGGGGGGTGCAAGCTGCAGCTCGCAATGGTGGAATAACTAAAATCCACTATGTTGATACTAAAATCAACAAGGTTTATATCCCTTTGGGTTTTATTCCAATTTATGTGAAACAAACAAAAACGCTAGTATATGGCGAATAAAGGAGAATTTAATATGAAAAAGATTTTATCGACATTAGTATTATTATTTGCATTAACAGGTACGCAAGCTAATGCAATGGGTTTATTTTATACGAATGCAACTTATCCAGTAACAGCAACAGGTACGAAAGTTCAAGACTTATCAAAGTTGAAAAAAGGTGAAGCAAGCACTACAAATGTATTATTTATTGTTGAAGTTGGTGATGCTAGTATTGACACAGCTACTAAAAACGCAGGTATTACAAAGATTAGTCACATCGATATACAAGAGAAGTCAGTTTTCATCTTTTGGCGAGGTGTGAAAGTTACTGTATATGGTGAGTAATTGCGGTTATAAAAAGTTTTAGGGGGTTGGCATTATGTCCAATCCCTTTTTGTTGTGTCTGTGTGTCATTGTATATAACACAAATGAATTTAAATACAGATTTAATTTTAAATAAACTTTGCTAGAAAAATTACACCCGTTGAGCTACACACCATACTCAAATAGATACATCTAAATACTCTTTGTATAGGACTGTAATTAAAAAGGTTTGTTTCCGTGAACCTTTCTCTATAAATGGGGCAGATAATGGGATTTCTGCGGCTTTGCCTATGCATACAGGCTCACACGTCCTCACGCTGTTGCGGCGGTTCGCTTTGTATCGAACCAATGGGTTCTCATCTCCATTACCATTAAAAAAGGAGCCGAAGCTCCTAATTTGATAAATGGGGCGGGTAATGACTCTGCCGAGCAAAAGGTGACTAAATGTCACGTTTTGTGAGAGGTAGAACCCCAAATTTTTGAAGAAAATTTGCGGTTTGAATCCCATTAAAAAAGACTCCGTTTGGAGTCTTAATATGGGGCGGGTAATGGGATTTCTACGGCTTCGCCTACGCATACAGGCTCACACGTCCTCACGCTGTTGCGGCGGTTCGCTTTGTATCGAACCAATGGGTTCTCATCTCCATTACCATTAAAAAAAGGAGCCGAAGCTCCTAATTTGATATATGGGGCGGGTAATGGGATTCGAACCCATGCATATCGGAACCACAATCCGAGGTCTTGACCACTTGACGATACCCGCCATGTAATACACTATTCAATTTTAATTTCTCTGTGGTTCCTCATCGGAACCGTAATCTATAATGGCGAGGTCTTGACCACTTGACGATACCCGCCACAATGATTTATCTGTATAGCAAATATATCAACAAAATAAATCTTTTTCAAGCTTTTTTATAAACATTTTTCATAACCTCCTCAAACCCGTATTTATCAAGGCTATTTTGGATGTTAGACAATCTTGTGTCGTGGTCTCCGATTATAAAAAGGCTTCCCGGTTTTAATTTGTTAGATACAATGCGTACAAAATTTTCAATTTCATAGTTTTCAAAGTATCCTAAAACGTTTCTACACATTAAAACAGTGTTTGAATCATCTTCAAGTTCTAATATTTTTTTGAACATGTCACCTTGGCGGAAACGTATTTTCTCAGTTAGTATGCTTTTGGCTTTCAATGTCCTTTTGTTTTTGATTGGCATAACTACATCATTATCTATTTTAAGACTATCTGTTGTTTCGGAAAAATAGTCTTCATAGTTCTCACAGTTCATCTGTAAGTTCATTCTATCGACAGTTCCTGTGTTTATTAACCCACTATTTGCCGCTTGTACTATGTTATCGTCTAAGTCATAGCATATTATTGGAAAAAACTTGTTAGCAGAATTTTTATTAGTTCCTCTTAATGCTTCAATCAAAGAAATTGCTTTAGTATAAGCTTCAGAACCGTCAGATGCTGCATAAATAACCACATTAACTTTTTGCTTATCAACAAAGTGAGTGTGTTCATATTTTGCTAGTCTTTTCCAGTCAATATCGTTACGGAACATCCAACTTATACACCCCATTGTTAGTCCGTCAGGAGTAAAGTATGCCCTTCCGTTGGATTTAAAGTTAGGTGATTTGTTGTTATTTAATGGCTGGTTATAGTGATAGGTGTTTCGAACGCTGTGTACTTGCATAATTCCCAAAAAACATTTAATGATATTATGGAACCAATTAATAATGAAAATCATTATTCTGAAAATGAATATAAAGATGAAACAAAATATGGTTCATACGAAGAAATTGAAAATGCAATCGTAAGTGCTGCTAAAAAATATCAAAAAGAATATTATAGTAATATATTAGATGGTGAAAAGATAAGTGTAACACTTAAAAACTTGCAAGAGGAAAAATTAATTGGCGAAATTACTGATATAAAAAACGATAATGTTGTTTGTTCTGGTTATGCCATATTTATTAATGATGATAATAAAATAATATATAATGCATATATTAAATGTGGCGATAATTATGAAACGATTGGATATCAAGATTTTTATGATATGTATTAAGGAGAAATATGAAAATATTTAGGGAAAAAGATAAAGAAGAAATAATAAA
>CALVEI010000042.1 GCA_944326515.1 Candidatus Gastranaerophilales bacterium
TGGAGCGGAAGACGGGACTCGAACCCGCAGCAGCCTGCTTGGAAGGCAGGTACTCTACCATTGAGTTACTTCCGCATATTTGAGATTGTCAGTGCTACCTTCTAAGGAAGGTAATAATCTAAAGAATGCAAATCTTTATAAAAAAAGTGGTCGGGATGACAGGATTCGAACCTGCGACCCCCTCGTCCCAAGCGAGGTGCGCTACCAAGCTGCGCTACATCCCGACGCCTTCTTTTTATATACTATAAATTTTTAATGTGCAAGTTCTGCTTGAACAGTATCTAAAGTTTATCAACAACATATATTACAGTCAAGAGATTGACAAATAATTAATTACATTTTTCTTGTAACTTTTATTATATGCCAACCAAATCTTGTTTTTACAGGCTCTGATATACCGCCTATTGGTGTAGAAAATGCTGCTTCTTCAAACTCTGGCACCATTTGTCCTCTGTTAAAATACCCTAAATCACCGCCTTTGTCCTTTGATGGGCAAAAGGAATATTGTTTTGCGAGTGTATCAAAATCTGCACCATTATCGAGCATCTTTTTGATTTCAATAGCTTCTTCTTCTGTATGAACAAGAATATGTTTTGCTCTTACTGTTCTGTAAACCTTTTGAGGCTCATCTTCATATGCAACAACTTTGCATGAAGAAAAAACATTGCAAGGAACAGCAAATGCTCCAAAAAGTAATCCAACACAAAGAATTTTTATTAAAAATGATTTATTCATTTTATTTCCCTTTTTATTTGTCTTTCATATTTTAATTAAAATTATAAATAAAGACAATTACCAAACAAGTTAATTATACACGTCCATAGGCATCTTCATATCTTATAATATCATCCTCAGATATGTAATCACCTTTTTGTACTTCTATTATTCTTAATTCTTTTTCATAAGGGTTTTGAAGTGAATGAATTGCTTTTAATGGAATATCAATACTCTGACCTGCTTTAAGATAGTGATTTTCTCCATCTAAAACAACAAGAGCGTCTCCCTCCAACACAACCCAATGTTCTGAACGGTGGTTATGAGATTGGATGGATAGTTTTTGTTTTGGAGAAACACTTATTAATTTAGTCAAATATCCTTCACCATCAGCTAAGCATGTGTAGTACCCCCAAGGTCTAAAAACTGTTTTATGTACAATTTTGGCGTCATGATTTTGCGCTTCAAGTTTATCATATAGATTTTTTACATCTTGAGAACAGTCTTTTTTGCATGCCATAATTGCATCTTCTGTTTCAACAAGAATTACATCTTCTAATCCAGAAACGGCAACAAGCTTTTTGGCACTGTATATTAGAGAGTTCTTAACATTATTTGAAATAACATTTCCCTCAATCACATTTCCTTGAGCATCTTTATCTTTTACATCATAAAGAGATTGCCAACTTCCCAAATCTTTCCAGTCACATTCTAATTTTACCATTGCAGCTTTTGTTGTTTTTTCCATAACCGCGTAATCTACTGAGATATCGGGCAATTCTTCATAATAGCCATATGGAATTGATAAAGAATCTGCAAATGATAAACTTTCTAATTTTTTGTATATTTGAGGAGCATGCTTTTTAAACTCGTCTTCCCAAACTGAAGATTTTGCACAAAATATGCCGCTATTCCAATAATTTGTGTCATCCCCGATGTATCTTTCTGCACAGTTTACATCAGGCTTTTCTGTAAATTGAACAACTTCACCGCAACCGTTTTCAAGATTTTCTACTTTTATGTAGCCAAAACCTGTTTCTGCATAAGAAGGCTTTATGCCAAACATAACCATTTTATAGTCATCTGCATATTTTTTTGCTTTACTTATAGATTTCTCAAAACATTCCGTGTCATTAATCAAGTGATCTGACGGTAAAACAAGAACATTTTCATCAATTGCTGTTACTTGTTTAATGTATTTTAAGGCACTGGCAATAGCTGAAGCTGTGTTTTTTGCCATTGGTTCGGATAAAACGATTCCTTCACAATTTATTTGTCGCAATTGAAATTTAACATCGTTTGCATGCTTCACATTTGTTATGCAAATGATTTTTTTATCGTCAATAAAGTTTTTAAGTCTTAGAATTGTATGCTGCAAAAGACTTTTGTCGCCATGCAATGCAAGCAGTTGCTTAGGATACAATTCCCTGCTTAATGGCCAAAGGCGACTTCCTGAACCACCTGCTAAAATAATTGCGTACATTTCTTACTCCTCAAAAACTTTTACCCAAAATTTTCCTCTACAATAAGTTTACTAAAAGACAAATCCTAATTCAATATAACTTATATTTTAAATGCTTTAAAAGTGCTTGCTTTTTGTATTGGATAATACTGTAGCTGAGGTATTTGAGTTTTAGCGGCAGGAACTTTTATATTTCCGTTTCTTTTTAGCAATTTTTTTTGATAATAATTAGCGGTAATGTTTCTTGCAACAGGGGTTATTAAATTGCAAGCCAAAATAGAAGCACCAACGGCTGCAATTACCCCGATACCATTTTTAAATGCTTTAAAATTTCTTTGTGCACTTTCTAAATATTCAATTTGTTGTTCAAGATTTTTGCCATTTGCAAGATTGCCAAAGGCTCTCGAAAAGTCAGCTTTAGGTATGAAGTTTTCTGGTATATTTTTGCCGTTAAGATAGTTTATTGCTCCATCAAAGAAAGAGCTTAAGTTTTGTCTTGGTTTCTTTATTTTACTAAGGCCCAATGCTCTGAAACTTGAACCAAAACCTTTGATAAATTCACTTGCCGATCTGTTATCAGGATTCATTAACTGTATAACTTCGTTGGTTTTTTTTGTCATGTAGTGAATATTTTCTGCGCTATAATCTGCAATATTTTTAATTACCTGACAAATTGTATAATACAATCCAACGTTGATTATACCGTCTGCGATTTCTTGTGGAATTAGGAATTTTTTTTCTTTTTTATCAATGTCTTTGTTTTTGGCAATCATTACTATCTGTGCAAGAGCAGATAGCACCCATCCTGCAGCGCCAAGGTGTATTAAAGCTACCCCAACATCGTCAGCGTATTGGCTATTCCAAAGTTTGTTAACTGTTGAGTTAAATAAATTCATCTTAGGCAACGGCATTTTCACTTGCCTCCGATTTCTTTATTTGTTGTTTTTCTATGTGTTTTTTTATTGGTGGGGTTAATGCTTTTGTAATAACTTTTGTCAACGGAGCATCAATTAAAAAATTGGTAAAGACCATGACCCCTGTTGCCAATATTGTCCCTATTGTTTTGATAGTGTTATTGTATTTATTTTCAAAATCTACTTTTTTAAGTTTTAGTTTTGAACAATCAAATTCAGGCAAAAGAACGTCATACTTGCTTTTTCTTTTTATTTCAGTTAAGTACTTAGGACCTTCTGTCAACACATATCTTGAGAATCTTTTAGCCAAAGCTATTGTTGCATAGCGGACTCCAACACCGACTACTGTTCCTGCAACAATTTTGCCGATTGTTCTTGCAACTGAGACTGCTCTTGTGTCTGTATCTGCAGCTTTGTTATTAATATCAATGAAAGGTTGCATTGCCAAAGCCGTAGCACCTTGAATTAAACGCTGCTCCGGAGAGTTAATATATTTTCCGATCCCTCTCACGAGTTTTTCGGTTCTGTTACTAATGACAATCGACATTTCACATTTCCGTTATATCTGTTTATATAAATCATAAACTTAAAAATTTTTGCTAGTGATGTAAAAAAAAATTACTTTGCGAGAAAATACCCAGCAAATGTAGCTAAAAGACCTACACTGAGGCTTAAAATCATGTAAACTGCACAATGAAGAATTTTTCCTTCCTTTAAAAAGCAAAAAGATTCATTACTAAATGTGCTAAAAGTTGTCAAACCGCCTAAAAATCCTACTGTTAAAAAGAGTTTTAATGTTGGAGAAATAATTTGAGCTCTTTCTAGCGTTAGACCAAAAACATAACCGATAATGAAGCAACCTATTATATTAGCTCCAAATGTTCCGAAATGTGCCATTCCAAAATATTTTGTAGAAAGTTTTGTTATTAAATATCTGCAAGATGCTCCAATTCCACCACCTGCAAACACAGCCAGTAAATTTATCATAAAACCTTTCTCCTTCCTGCACCCAATTTTAAAACAAAATAATTAAGTTTTGTATAAAATTGATTGATTTTATGACAAAATAAATTTTTACAGGCATTAGTTTAATATAGTCTATATATGTTTGAGAGAGGTTTTAAATTTTTATGAAAATTTCTGCAATAAATGCTTTTTATAACAATCGTTTTGCTAAAACGGATTACAAAAATGACAAAAATGCTGAGGTTTTTACTTCAAATTCTATTAATAGCAATTATCTTAATGCAATAGCCGCTTATAATATACCTAAAATTAGTTTTAAATCTTTAAAAAAAGCAAATAATGAATTTGAATTAAATTATTCAACAAAAGAGCTTAAAAGACGTTTGGATCACAAAGCTTTTACGGAGTTTAGAATGTTAGATGTTAATGCTCCTCAATATCAACAACTTCAAGATGGTGATAAAGAAGCTCTAAAACATTTGGTAAAAGCATCAAGAATTATGGATTCTGTATATTTAAGACTTGATAATATACACAATATACCTTTTTCTAAATATCTTGAAGCTGAAATAGAAAATGGTAATGAAAATGCTAAACTGACAAAAAAACTGTTTGACGCACAAAAAGGGATAATTGGCAAAACTGTTGATGGCAAACAGGTTATACTTGCTAAAAATATTGAATTAAAACCAGGAAAAGGCTTTTATCCAGAAGATTTGGATGAAAAAGAATTTCATCAGATTATAACAAATATGCTAAATGATGGAGAAAATGAAGAAGTAAGAAAGATTCTTAACCAAAGAAGCATTGTTTTAAGAGATGGAAACAAGTTAAAAGCTGTTGATTATACAGATTATTTTAAAGAAGAATTCGTTAATGCAGCCAATGAAATAGAATTAGCTGCTTATGCATCTACAAACCAAGACTTTAGTAAATATCTATTACTTCAAGCAAATGCTTTAAGAATGGATAATCCTTATTTAGATTCATTAGCTGATAAAAAGTGGGCTAAATTACAAGATACTCCGCTTGAATTTACCATAGGTAGAGAATCTTATGATGATAGAATGACCCCATCTATAGCTAAAAACAAAGAATTGAGCATGCTTCTCAAAAAAAATGGAATAACTCCATATGCTAAAGATACCATTGGCGTAAGAGTCGGCATTGTAAATAAAGCAGGCACGGATTACATATTAAAAATAAAAGATTTAATGCCTGAATTAGCAGATAATATGCCTTTTAATGATGAGTATGTACAAACAATATCTAAAAATACAGATAACAAACAAACCATGGTTGATACGGATATTGTTTCTATGACAGGTCAATTTGGCGCATACAGAGGTGCTATCTCTATTGCTTCAAACCTTCCAAACAATGATAAATTAGCTATTCAAACAGGCGGTGGAAAACGTAACGTTTATCATATACAAATGAGAAATTCAAAATATGCAGATAATCAAGAAAACATACTAAATGCTTTACTTGATAAATCACAACAAAAATATTTTGATGTTAATGCGCTTCATGACTTTACAATATTGCATGAGAATGTGCATTCACTCGGGCCCAAAGACGGGTTGGAAGCTCTTGGGGTGTATAAAAACACAATAGAAGAACACAAAGCAGATATGGGAGCATTGGTCATGCTTGATGTTTTGACTAAAAAAGGTTTTTATACTCCATTAAAAAGAAAACAAATTATAACGTCTTATTTGGTTGCTTATGTACTTAAAGGGCCTGATTTAGAAAATGCACACAGAGCAAGAAACATATTGCAGCATAACTATTTCATCAAAAATGGAGCAATAAGTGTTAATAAAGACGGAATAATGAAAATAGACTATGACAAAGTTATCGACTGTGCGCATGAAATGCTTGAGAACTCAGTCAGACTTCAACTAGATAAAAATTCACAAAAAGCAGCAGATTATATAAAAACAAATGCTGTGTGGTCTAAAGATCTTGATAGAATGGCAGAAAACCTTAAAGAAGTAGATAAAAAGCTTAATTCTTACATCAATTCTCCATTAGCGGATGCGTTGGTAAATTCATAACAAATTTAATATTATCTTAATAATAAGCTCTTTAAATTATTACTCGTTTTGGGGTATACTAGGCGTGTCGAAACAAATTGAGGGGTAAAAAATGTTATTAGGCGTTAATATTGATCATATTGCAACTTTAAGAAATGCTCGTGGTGGTTTGGAACCTAATCTGCTTCAAGCTGCATTAATTTGTGAAAAGGCTGGAGCTGACGGCATAACAGTACATTTGAGAGAAGATAGACGCCATACAAAAGATAACGACGTATATGAGTTAAAAAAGCTATTAAAAACAAGATTAAATCTTGAGATGGCCCTAACTGAAGAAATGCATAGAATTGCTCTTGATGTTGTTCCTGAAAATGTATGCCTTGTTCCAGAAAAAAGAGAAGAAGTAACGACAGAAGGTGGGCTTGAAGTTGCATCAAGAATTGAGTTTGTAAAAGATTTTGTTAAGCCCCTTGTTGATGCAGGTATTGTAGTAAGCTTGTTTATTGATCCTGATAAAAAACAGGTTGAAGCCGCAGCAAAAACAGGTGCTCAATTTATAGAACTCCATACAGGCAGATATTCAGAAGCCTATGGTACAGAAAACGAAGAACTTGAACTAAATCACTTAAAAGATGCTGCAAAACTAGCACATAAATTAGGGCTTAAAGTTAACGCAGGTCACGGTCTGACTTATGAAAATGTTCATAGAATGAGAGAAATCCCCGAGCTTATAGAACTTAATATTGGGCACAATATTATTGCTCATGCTGTATTTGACGGTTTAGAAAAAGCTGTAATCGATATGAAAAACTTAATTAAGTAGTTTTTTCTAAATTGTTTTAAGTATAAAAAAAAGCCGTCCATTTAGGCCGGCTACTAGACTTGGGGAGGAGGTTTGTTTGACCTTTCGGTCTAACAATATAGTAGTCGGCATTATTATTTGAAAACTTTAATAATATCATCTATTTGGTTTACATATCTTAACAAATGATATATTGAAAAGCGTGAAATATCTTGTTATTACTGGCTTTTAAGAAAAAGACAAATTGTAGAGATTTTTTAGTATTACATACATTGTTAACAAATGTAACGAAAAACTTTAAAACTGAAATTCAATACTTTTTATATACTTTATATATATGTAAGTAAAGTGAAACGAGGTTTAAAGATTATGTCCCTGTGTCCTAACAATGCAATCGATAAAAAACTCGCTAAAATGTATGCGGAAAAGATTACAGTAAATCTTGAAAATCGCTCGACACTTGATCCGGAAGATTTCTGGAAGACGATGCAAATGATAGCTGTTGCAAATAAAGCGATGATGCATCTAAACTAAGTTTAATCTACAGAGTGCTTGAATGCACAAATATTGGAGATTTATGGAGTTTTCCCTATTAGTCTAGTTTTGCCTGAGTTTTTTTCTCAGGTTTTTTTTTGCTTAATTATCTCAAAGATGCTGTTTTTAGTAAGTCTATATATTTAACTTTTTCTTCATTTGTAAATATTCCTTTTTTAGCAAAATGTATATGATAAATACCCTTTGGTGTATATACAATCCTTGCTATTTCTGTTTCTTTTCCTTCATCAAATTTCCACTCATACAATATTTCATTTTTTTTCTGATAAATAATTTTTTTATCAAATTGTTTATTAGAGTTCTTTGCAATTGCATCTATTGCGCCTATATGATTTTTGTAATATTCATCAAGAGTTGTTTTAAAGTTGTCGTTTAAAATAAAATATTGAATAGTAACAAGTTGACTCCAGTTGTAATTTTTAACGTCTTCACCTTTTAAACCGTATTCAATAATTTTAGATTTTTCGTCTTTATGTTCTAGTGCTTTAACCCATTTGTTCTTGTCGAGACCAACCATAACCTCACCCTTTTGCTCAACAGTTTTATCTTTAGTTGTTTTTTCGCCGGTGTAAGAGTTAACCAATTCATTTTTAAATTTTTCAATAGACTGTTGCTTAACAAGAGGGTCATCCATTATGTATGCTGCTTGTTCTTCTTTTACTTTTTTCAATAAATTTTTGTAGTATAACTTTTCTTTTCCGCCCATTGATTCAAGAGTAACAGCTGTTTCATAAAATTCTATAGCTGTTTCATAATCGTGTTGACTCTTTTTTAAATCTGCCAGAAAAATATAAGCGTTCCATAAGTTAGGGAATAGTCTAATTGCATCTTGGAATGTTTTTTCTGCCATTTTTTGATCTTTTTTATAAGCATAGCTTGCACCTAAAAGACATAATGTGCTGTATGAATCAGGCTTGTAGTTTAGTGCATTATTAAAACTAATGATAGCTTCTTCATAGTTTTTTTCTTTATAGGCTCTCATACCCTTATCATATTCGTGTCTAAAATTTAAAGCAGCACAACCACTCATCATAAAAACAAGTGTTGCTAAAAAAGTACAAGTTATAGTCTTTTTTATAATCTTTTTGTATATGTTCATAATCTGTTCCTGATATCAATTATAATGACAGATTCTATACCGGGCAAGATTATTTTATACTTTTTATGTAGTACCTGTTGTTTTCTTTTTGCAAATTGATGTTAGTTTCAAAAATTGTGGATAAGTTTTCAGAAGTTAAGATATTCTCGACCAATCCCTGTTTGTATATTGTTTGTTTATATATTAGTGCAGCGTGAGTGATTTCAGGAAAAATTTCTTCAACATTGTGAGTAACCAACACAATATTAGAATTTTTAGCAAGTATTCTTAAAATTTTAATAAAATTGTATTGCGTTTTTATATCTAAGCCAGTTGTTGGTTCATCGAGTATAAAAGCTTCTGGTGAATGTATTAAAGAGCGACCGATAATACATTTTCTTTGTTGACCGGAGCTCATGTGAGCAAATTGTTTGTCTTTAATATCTGCTATTTCTAAAAAATTCATAACTTCTTGTGCTTTTTGTTGCTGTTCTTGAGTAAAGCTATGGTGCTTATACACGCCAAGTGAACTGTTATATCCGCTCATTATGACTTCATAAGCTGTTTCTGTTGAACTGTATCCTGCAAATTGGCTTTGTAAACCATTTGTTATTATTCCAAGGTGCTTTTTTAATTCAAAAATATCCCATCTTTCTTTGCCGAATATTTTCTTTTCAAAATTATATTTTGTATTAGGGTACAAGTCGTTTGAAAACAGCTTCATCAGCGTTGATTTCCCACTACCGTTTGCGCCGAGTATTACCCAGTTTTCACCTTTTTTTATCTGTAAATTAATGTTTTTTAAAACTGTTGTCATTCCATAATTTACGTTGATATTTTTAAAGTCGATTATTACGTCGCTGATGTATTTTTCGTTCATTGATTTCACCTTAGGAATAAATCTCAAGATCATTATAAAACAATATGATTTTGGCTGTATAATATAAATAAGTATGAAAATAAAAACGTTAGTTATTTTTGTAATCTTGATATGTCACTTTTCTCTGTCAGTATGTGCAGATGAGATGTCTCATTCTCTTTTCGAAACTCCTATATATTTGAATAATGTACAACCGGAACAATTAGAAACTAATGAGTCTTATGATGAAAACACTAAAAGTTACAAGCTCAAAATAGAAAAAGACTACAGAATAACGCCTCAAAATATCCATATATATAATGACTTTAACCCTTATCAAAGTCATTCTACTTCATTTACAAGACAAAAACAGGTAGGTGATTTCTCTTTTGGTTCAAAACAAAACGGAACAATCTCACCAAATAGTTATACTCAAACTAGTACACTTTTTACCAAATATCAAAAAGACAAGTTCTCTGTAAATACTTCATATCAAAGTGGAGGCTTAATGTCTATTTCTCAATCTAGAAAAGGAACTTTTGAGGTTGCACCTCAATATCAATTGAATGAACATTTTTCTTTACAAAATAAGTATTCCAAAAATATGCTTGATAAAACATATAAAAATGAAATGGTTTTTAGTATAAAACCTTTTGAAGATAGCAGAATGAACTTTGATATAGGAGCTGGCCAAGTTTATTCAGAAGCAGCAATGCCTACTCGCTCTCAGTTAAATTTTTCTACAAAATTTCATTTTTAAATTACTGTATAAATTGTTTTTTGAGAAATAAGAGCCTTTTTGGGAGAGGCTATTGTATTTATTGGTGGTGTAAGCGGTCTGATGAGCAAGAGGCTCTATACAAATTCCCTGTTTTTGGCTTATTTACAGGGAAAATAAAAAAAATAACAGAGAATTTTATATTTTTACTCTGACAAACGCTTTGTATAGCAAGGTTTTATATCAAATTCCCTGCAACAAAAAAACAGGGAAGTAACAGGGAATTAGCAGGGAATTTTTGAATTGTTTTGAGACTCAAGCAGCGAATATAAAATTATTAGCTTAAAATTAGAAAATCTTTTAAAATAAAATGTATGGATATTTTTGATAAACTAGCTAAATCAAAATTCAGAAGCAGATTTAAACTACGTACAAAAGAACTTGAGTACATCAAGACAAAAGGTCTTGATAAAATGTACTCTCACGCCTGTGATTTTATAAGAGACAGGATTGCTCCAGCTGAAATTCCAAATGATGGAAAACAACCCCCGATGCGTGGTCAGCCAGTATTTATTGCACAACACGCAACAGCAACCTGTTGTAGCGGCTGTATTAAAAAATGGTATCACTATTCCAACGGTATTGAGCTAACTCAAGCTCAACAAGAACACCTTGTCTCTGTAATTATGGAATGGAAAAAACGACAAATAAAATAGTGAAAACTATTGATTAATGCCAAATACATTATAATCAAACGTAAATTGTATATCTACGCTATCGCCTTTATATTCTTGTGGCAATGGTTTAAATGGCGCTGTTAAGTTAACCGCTCGCATAGCGGCTCTGTCGGCTGCAGGCATACCTGATGACTTAATGACGCTTTGAGAAATAAGCCTTCCATCCTTGGCAATTTTAAATAAAAGTATAACTGTTTTACTTTCGTTGCCTTTTGGTGGTTCCCAATTCATTTTTATTCTTCTTTGCAACTCTCGCATATATGGTCCAAAATCGGGATCATTATTAGATGTGACACTTGAATTAATATTGTTTGTCTTATTTAAGGAGTTTGCTATAATATTTGCATTATATAGTAATGAATTTGAATCTATATATTTAAATGATTTGGCTGTCTTTGTTGTATTGGTATTAGCTAAAGATTTATCTTTTTGGTATTTTGAGAATTTGCAGGAGGAAACAATACCAGCTAAGTCATTTTTAGACTGTATAGTCACCACAATTTCTTCCTCTGCTTTGTTTTCGTAGTACTTTACATTATAATAAACGCTATTATTATTTACTTTTACACTATCACTATCTAACCATATAGTCTGTTTGTTATCTACAACTTTAATCCAATTTTCAGCTTTTGCTGGATATGCAACAAATACAAATAAAGAGCATAATATTATAATTTTAAAACAATGCGTTTTCTGCCTCATTATCAAAGGACTCCTGTTGTTGTTTTGTCGGCTTAGAATTTTTTTTAGTAGAAGTTTGTTTATGTGTAGCATTATAATAATTTTTCATATTGTTTAGTTTTAACTTAGCGTAAGTTGCATTGTAGTATTCGTATGGATCATTATTAATGATCAAATCAAGAATTTCTATTGCTTTTGTATAATATTCTATTTGTGCATAACTAATTGCTAAGTTATATGCGGTTTCTGTATTATATGCTATATCTAGTAGATTCTTTAAATAAGGTATTGCCTCTTTATAATTATCTCGATTATAAAAATGATATGCTAAGTAAAAATTAGAATTGTAATCTTTTTTGTCAAGTTGTACTATTTTTTTATGAGTTTGAAGCAATTCTTCTTCTTTACTCATGTTGCTATATATTTGGACAAAAGCTTTTAAGAGTTCAAGATCTTTTGCATTTTGTTTTATTGCTTTGTTTGCATAGTCTAAAGCAATTTCATTCTCTCCCTTTTGAACATATATTTCAGCTAATCTTTTTAATGGCTCGTAAAAATTCTTTTTGTGTTCTAATGCACTTTTGTAATTTGAAATTGCAATATTAGTAAATTTGTTATCTCTGTATATTTCACCTAGGTAATAATAAGCTACAGGATTATTGTTTGAATCTATCTCATCCTGAAACAATTGAGCTGCTTCATCAATTTTTCCTTCTTTGTATAAAATTTTTGCTTGTTTTATATTTTCTGGCATATTGCCTTCTAACAATTTTGACTCAGTAATACTGTTATTATCATGCGGGATAATTGTAACATCAGTATTTCTGTTTACTAGGTAAAAAATCAAAAATACAATTGCAATTGAAAAAATAATGATAAAAGTTATTATCAGACTATATTTTAAGAAAGAATAATTTGATTTACCTATTTGTTCATCGACATCCATAGAATCAATCTTATTTTGTATGTTATCCTTTATTAATTCATTTTCAAAAGAATTTTGCCCATCTTGTTTTGTTGCAACCTCCTGGCCACTTATATCTTCACAACAATATAGACAAATTTTCGTGTCAAAAGGTATATACTCTCCGCATATTGGACATTGCTTATTAGTGATTTCTTGCATGTTAATTTTCCTCGTATTCACAAGCGTATAAATCAGATAATCCTACACAAGTAGTGTAACCATTTTTGCAAAAGAATGATTTATATGTTACTTTACATTTGATCTTTCTTGTAGCTTTATCATAATCCCAAATGCTAAGTAAATATGCTTTACCTGGCTTAGATGTCAGAATTGCATCTGCAGAACAAGTATAAGAAACCGCGTCTTTATCATAGTTTTCTTGTTTTTCATATTGCGTTATAACATCTGATGTATTATTTTTAATCCCATACAAATCTGTGTCTTTTATTAAATCACTGAGCAAACTTTTCACTGATGAATCAAAACAGTTTGGCAATACAAATTTTGCATTTATATCAAATTCATTGAAAGATATTTTTTTATAGTTATATTCAATTTGTGTAGGCGTTTCATTTATGGTTGCGTTAATTAAACAAGAATAACCTTTTTCAATTCTTTTTATCTTATGAGCAGATTCTTTTTCAAACATAACATCACTAATATCGTGATAATTAGTGATTATATAGTCCTTCAGGCGTGCTTGAATTCCAGAATTTTTACAGCTTGGTACATACGTTACAAATATTGCTCCAAAAGATACCAATAATGTTATAACTAGGATAAAAGAAAGAATAAGCCACTTGTTTTTTATCTTATTCAATAAATTACTTAAAAAAGAATTATAAACATTGTGATTTTCTTCTTTGTTTATCCATTCTCCACAGAAACGACATTTTTTTGCAGATGCTTTGATTTTTTCAGCACAATAAGGACAAGAAATTTCCTCATCTATCCAATTTCCACAAAATCGGCATTTTTTTGCTTGTTCATTTATTTCAGCGCCACAAAATGGGCATTTTTTTTGTTATTTTCTTCCATTCTTAAATCCTACATTTATACTATTGCTCCATTATATGACCTAAATTTTGGTACAACAAGTTCAAAATATAATATATAAACTTTTATTTATAAAAATACACAATTATATCAATCTTTTCAGATTAGTGTCGAAATATCAATTACTTACTAGATAAGTAATATTAAATAGAATGATTGCTTAGAGTTTTATATTTATCATACCTGCTAGTGCTAAAAATCTGCATAAAAAAATATTATTGTATTAGGCTTTTGAATTGCAATTCCTGAAGTATAGCGTTCTTTATCTTCTTTTTTGTGTAAAAGACATACATAATCTTGAGACTTTAATTCATTTATATACAACTCTACGCCTGATTTGTATAAGTTTTCATTTGTCGTGAAAGATACACAACTTTTTTTGTACTTGTTTAATACATCATTAATATACTTTTCATTGCTATCGAACTTTAGATAATTTGTATTTTTGCCATCAAATGCATCTTCAATTTGAAAATAATAATTCGATATGTTTTCAGGTAGTTTATCAGGGAAATGCCTCATATCATAAAAGCCCGATTTCTTTTTTAGCGCTTTGATTTCTGTATCATACTGCGAAATGCCAGGCACTTTGGGACCAATGGAAAAAGGAGATAAAAAGTCTGATTTCAACATAAAGAAAAATATTTCAATAAATAATAAGTGAAAAAGGGTAAAGACGATAAGAAGAGATGTCGCAATATTTTTAGTTGTTAGTTTCCAGCTGTATTTTTTAGAAATTTTTTGTAATAGCAAAAACAATACTAGCGGTATGACAATAACAACAACCAAAGCAATGCCAAAAACTTTTATAAAATCTATTCCCTGAATCAATAACAATATTGAAACAAGTGCAGAGATAATTGTAGTAATATTTAAAAATGTATATTTCATATGTAAATTATACTAGATTGATTTTAGTAATAAGATATTATTTAGTATCCTCGGTTATACAGAAAGCTCCATAACGACATACTTAAATAAGCAGGAAGTACTCCCCCTCCGCAAAGAATAAAAATAAGTAAAGTTGAACTTAACCAACCATCGTCAACAAACTTAGAATAAATTGCTGCATACAGTAGTATAGCGCTATCAAAAAGTATTGCCTGAATTAAAGTCGATGTTTTGTCAACGATATTATCTTTGATTAGTTTTACTATTTTCTTTGTGTATTTGATTTTACTGCTAATAGTCAACAAAATCGGGAAAAATAAAAACTTGGTTATCCATACCAAAAGAACAAAAATAATTGTTAAAAGCGTAACCTTTGATATTTCAGAGACCGGAGATATTTTTAACACATTTACCAAATATATCGCCGCATAATATAAAAAACACAGATAAATATTAATGCATAAATATGCAATATTAAATAGAATTAAACCTAAAAATTTTAAGATTTTCATATTTGAATTATAACAAATCAGCATAAAAAAGTATTTTTGTTAGCCAATACTAGAAGTTTTGGTCTGCTTTTGTTTCTTTTAACATTTCAAGATATAATTATAATACTTTTTTAGTATTCTCGTTATTCAAAAAACTCCAAAGCAACATACTTAAATAAGCAGGAAGCACTCCCCCTCCACAAATGATAAATAATATCACTGCTATAGCAAACCAAGCATTCTCAAAAAAACTTGAATAAATAGCAGCGAACAACAATACCGCGCAGTCAAAAAGTATTGCCTGAATTAAAGTCGATTTTTTATCAATAATATGGTCTTTAATTATTTTTATTAAATTTTTTGTATATTTGATTTTACTGCCTATAGTCAATAAAATTGGAAAAAATAGAAACTTTGTTATCCAAACAAGAAAAATGAAGCCTATTGTAATAAATATAACTAACAATATATTATCGATTTGCGGTATATTAAAGACATTTTCAGAATATATCGCGTCGTAGTATAACAAACACAGATGAACATTAATGTATAAATATGCAATGTTAAATAGAATTAGCCCTAAAAATTTTAAAATTTTCATATTTAAATTATAACTAATCAAAATAAAAAAGTATTTTTGTTAGCACATAATATAAAACTAATACATTTTTTTATTTGTAGCCAAGATCAAAAATTTGCAAAAAAGAAATAAATCGTGTTTGTGTCATTATAAACAGAAACCCCTGACGTATATCTATCGTCTTGAGTGCTCTTGTGTAAAATACAAATCTTATCAGCCTTTTGTAATTCAGACGGATAAATATTAACGTCATAGCTATTTATTTTATTTTTAGTTGTTAATATTTCACACTTGCTGTTTTTTAACACATTATCGATATACTCTTTATCAATATTAAACCTGACATAATGTGTATTGTATCCATCAAAAGAATCTTCCAGTTGAAAATAATAGTTCGTGGCGTTTGCTGGAATTTCTTGAGGAAAAAATGAAAAATCTCCATTTTTTGTGTCTGCTTTTATTTCTTTTAACATTTCATGATATTTTGAAACCTTTATATCTCTGTCTTTTAGAGAATTAAATATCGCTACACCTATAAATAAAAATATAAGTAATCCAATGAGCACAAAGGTTTTAAATATGTTCAAAATACAAGATGAATATTTTGATTTAGAAAGTTTGAGCCAAGCTATCAATGAACAATAACTTAACAAGAACCCACCACCGATAAGAATGTAAGTTATAATGCCCAATTTTTCAAATATAGAAATATTCAAAATCAATACAATAAAATCCAAAATAGCGGAAATAACAAGCATTGTGATTCTGTATTTTTTATTATTTGCTAAGTTTTCCCAAAAAGCCAAAGCTTTCATTTTATATTTTTTTTGAATTTCAAAAATTATCGGTAATACGCTTATCTTAAAGACCAAATTTATAAACAAAGCAAGGAAAACAAATAAAAAGAAATAATGTTCTGCTCCTCCATCCCAAAAGATAATCGCACCTATTATTCCCAAAAGAGTGCTAGGAATAATATTACTTGAAATAATTAAAGCTAAAATAGCAAAGATTATTTTATTCATTGTATAAATATATAAAATTTTTAATTATCTGTAAATAATCTAAACTTGTATTTTGTATTTGGTTAAAAATTATCAGTCGATTGAATAGAAAAAATAGATTTTATTATTCTTATGTCCAAATATTATGCCAGATGTATAATTTTCATTTTGAGATTCTTTTTTCAATAAACAAATTTTATCATTATCATTTAAAAAGTTTATATAAATTCTTATTCCTTTATCATACAAATTCCTATATGTATCTATAACAGAACAGTCCTTTTGGTAATAATTGAATGTTTTATCAATATACGGCTTGTCAATCTCAAAGCTTAAATAGTCCATATCATAGCCATCAAAGGAGTTTTCTATTTGCATAAAATAATTTTGAGCTTGTGATGGAATTTTTTTAGGAAAATGTGCTAATTTTTCAATACCTTCTCTTTGTTTTAATGTATTTAGTGAATTTTGGTAATTAAGTTTAGAAGGGAAATACTGAATATGAAAAATAAATTCAAGTATAAGCCAATATAATAAAGTACTTATAACAATAAACATGATAATAATATTTGTTAGTACATTGTTCCATTTGTATCTTAAAGCAACAAATCTGATAAAGAGTAATATAAAACAAGGCATTATTGCTAAAATACAAAATATAAAATTAGGAATAATAAAGGCAAATAGGCCTTGAATAACAATAAATAAAGAAACAATTAAACATAACAATAATGTAATATCAATAAATCTTAATTTATAATTCATAATTCAACCTTATTTATTTTGATATTTTATAAAAAAGCAGGAGGAATGTGTATCAATAAGTTCCTCCTGTTAAATCTTTTTAATATTTTACAATCTTAGTTTATATTTGCATTTTGTACTTATTTAATGCACATAACTAATGATAAAAAACTAAAAAATTCCTTTTTTACTATGCTTGTATTATTCAAATTTGCTTTGTGATACTCTTGTATAAAAGGAGTTATAAATGGCTGAACATATCAGGTCTATAAGAAAGCAGTTTCGCGAGTATTTGTTAGAAAAAGTTAGAAATGGAGAACTTAAAGAAAAAGATGCAAATACTCAATATTCTGATGCTGATTATCCACGAAAACATGAGCAAGAACTAGGTATTGATTATTTTGAAATATTTAAAACTGATCAAAATTTTGACCAAGCTTTAAATTTAATTAAGTTAAATTTTGAATAAGCCGGTAAAAAAGCTACAATTTTTATAGGTTATAAAAGAGCATTGCAAACATTCAGAGATTTTTACTTAGTATATTTGGAAAATAATAAAAAAAGTACATCAACAAAAGCCTGGTTTATAAGGTCAAACAATGGAGAGTTTCTACAAGATTTTTTGGGAAAAAGAATAATTGCAATTGGGTGGTTACACGAAAGTTATGAAGAAAAATCTCGTGCAGTAATAAAAAAAAGTATTTTGAAAGAATTCCCTAATGAGAAACCAGGAACAATTGACCAATGGGCAGGTTGCTGTTGGAGATTTGCTAGTGAAATTGGAATAAACGATTATGTGATAACTAATAATAATGAAGGAACAATACATATTGGGAAAATTACAGGAAAATATGAATATTCTCCAAATTTATACAAAGAAAATCCTCATATAAGATCAGTTAAGTGGATAAAAAGAATAAAACGAAATGAATTACCAACAAAGATTCAAAGTTATTTAAAGTCCAGTTTAACAGTAACTAGTTTTGATGATTCAGAGGCAATAAAATGCTTAGAAGATATTTGCAAACAAAATTCGAATAAGGAACAAGTTATGATAAAAATTCCGCTTAATCAAATTTTATACGGACCTCCAGGAACAGGAAAAACCTATAATACAGTTATTAAAGCTATAGAAATTACAAATCCTGAATTGATACAAAAAGACAAAGATGGAAATGTAGAAAACTACAAGGTTTTAAAAGAAAAATTTGATGAATTAAAACAACAAGGGCAGATAGAATTTGTGACTTTCCACCAATCCTACTCTTATGAAGAATTTGTTGAGGGTATAAAGCCTGAAATTCAAAAATGGAATGATGAAGGTTCTGAACTTAAATATGTTGGCAAAGACGGTATTTTTAAAAATATCTGTGAACATGCTAAACCTATAAAAGTATCCTCTATAAAACATCAACCTATTGA
>CALVEI010000043.1 GCA_944326515.1 Candidatus Gastranaerophilales bacterium
GTATTGACGAAAAATTCTTTGATGAAATTGCGCCTTTAAAAATGTGCTGCAAACAAGAAAAAGCTAAACTTGAAAAAATGAAATGCCAAAAATGTTCTTGGCGTTCAAAACATGAACAAAGACAAAAAATAAGAGATTTAAAATCAGAAATCAAAGACAAGCAAAAAGACCACAAAAAATGCTTTATGCAAATATTAAATCAATGTCAAAAAGACAAGTACAAAAAATTAACAAAAAAAGATAAATGCGATTGTTAATTTGTCTGAAAAAATTTTCGTGACAAAAAGCTATGCAACTGTAACGAAATTTTGTAACCAAAAACTTGATTTATAAAAAAAGAGGCGATAACTTTCGCCTCTTTTACTAATATTATTTGTTTTCGTATTCCGAGTATTCTTTTGATTCTGCTTCCCAGTCTTCTCTTTCGATTTTGTGAGCGTGTGACCAGAATTTTTCTATAGCATAAGTTTCTCTTTCTTCTCTATGCAAAACGTGCACAATAACATCGCCATAGTCCAAAAGATTCCATCTGTTTTTAAGGTCGTTTTCTTCTCCTGAAGGAATACGTTCAAAAAGATGTTTTACTCTGTCTCTTACATAACCTGTGAGAGCTTTTACCTGAGTATTTGTATCAGCAGAGCAGATAACAAAAAAATCTGCCAACACTGATACGTTGCTTATGTTCAATATTGCAATATCTTTTGCAAGTTTATCATCCAAAATTCGAGCTATTACGCTTGCCAATTTATAAGAGCTTATTTCTGCCAATTTCTTACTTCCTTTATTTTAACTATAAGTGTGATGTTATTTTATTTTATCATGAACTTTTACAAAGACTCTGATTCTTCTTTTGTTATGTGAATTGTTCTTTGCGGGAAAGGTATTTCGATACCTTTTGCGTCAAATTTTTCTTTAATAGCTTTGTTATAAGCACGACCTACTTCCCATTGTTTTATCGGTTTTGTTTTTACTCTGGTTTTTACTATAACAGCAGAATCATCAAACTTGTCCACGCCTAAAATCTCCATAGGTGCAAGAACGTTGTTTCTGAGAGGAGAATTGTTTCTAAAATCTTCATCAACTTCTTTTAAAGTTTCGATTACATAGTTAATATCGGCATCGTAGCTGACACCAAGTTCAAAAACGTAATAAGAAAACTCTCTCGTATAATTTACAACAGTATCAACCATACCGTTTCTTATATAATGGACCCTGCCTTGTAAGTCACGTAACACGATAAGTTTTATATCTATTTTTTCAACAACACCTTCGTGCCCTGAAATATCAATGTAATCACCTACTCTAATTTGACCTTCCAAAAGCAAAGATGCCCCTGTAATGATGTCTTCAAAAAATCTTTTTGCTCCAAAACCTACAGCCACACCCAAAACCCCTGCAGCTGTCAATATGGGTCTTATATCAACGCCCAAAACGTTCAAAATATAAATAATTGCAAACGCAACAATAATCGTATCAACAATAGATTTTGCTATTGATTTTAAGGTTACAAGCTGTTTTTTAAACTCAAAATCATCTTTGTATTGGCTAACTTTATCAAGAAATTTGTCTATAAAAAAGTTAGATAATTTTATTAAAATGGCAAAAATAATTAAGTTAATTACCATCAGTGTCCATTTGTTATGCAAAAAATCAGGCAAAACAGTGAATATAAAATGACGGTGATTATCAATAAACGAGAACATATACACTCCTTTTTTGAGCTTAAATAAAAATAATTATCGATGATTTAAATTTTTTATTAATTTGATTCAACAAATTCAGACAAATCGAGATTTTCTTCAAAATCTTCTTCTCCATTGTCTTTTGCTTGTTTTTCAAGGTCGATAATTTTTGCCAAAGTTTTTGCATCTCCCTTGAGTTTAAAGTATTCTTTAAATTTTGGTGTAGTTTTAAGATTAAAAGAACGTCCGTTTTTATCTCTATGACGAGAAATAAGGCCCATTTTCAAAAGTTCCTGAACGTGTTCATAAGCATTTGAACGCAACTCTTTCAGATAAGATTGTCTGATAGGTTCTTTTAAAGCAATTACAGTTAATGTTTTTAAAACAGCAGGCTTTAATTCAACAGGGCACAACTGCTCTACAATATCCATGTACTCTTCTTTTACTTGCAGGATGTATCCGTTTTCGTCATCGATTTCAAGAGCACCTTCTCTTGCCGAATAATCCATAATTAACTCAAGAAGTGCTTCTTCAACAACAGTTTCTTCTTCTTTTAAAATCTCTGCAATATCTTTAACTTCTAATGCTTGTGCGGTGATAAATAATACCGCTTCTATTCTTGCTTTAAGTGACATAATTTCCAATCTCCAAAGACATTATAGCACAAATTTTCTATAGTTTATCAAGATAAGACAAGGGGTTATAACCTGCCACAACTATACAAAACACATATCATAAAAAAACACAAGGGACTTGTTGTTAATAAACAAGTGTTAAGGTGTCATAACCTGCCAAGATATAGAAACCTTATAAAAATAAAGGAGCTTGAATGCACCAAGCAGTGGAAACGGCTATGCCGCTAAACAAATACAAGTGGACTTGTTATCAATGCTTCAGGTGTCAAATTGTCATAGCCTGCCAAGATATAGAAACCTTATGAAAATAAAGGAGCTTGAATGCACCAAGCAGTGGAAACGGCTGTGCCGCTAAACAAATACAAGTGGACTTGTTATCAATGCTTCAGGTGTCAAATTGTCATAGCCTGCCGAGATATAGAAGCCTTATAAAAAAATATTTTTTGTATGTTCATTTTTTCTTTTTGTTGCGACGCAAAAAGAAAAAACGAACCAAAAAAGAAAAACACGCTATATCAAAACAGACTCTAAAGTATTTATCTTCAAAATTTTCTAACCGCTACGCTTAACAAAAATTTTGTGCGTAAATACAAAGAGTCTGTAATCAGAACTACAATGGCAAAGCCATATTACTGCTTACGCAGTTTTTTAATGATAGTTAGCCAAAATATAGAAGCCTTACAAAAAACAAATACAAGTGGACTTGTTATCAATGCTTCAGGTGTCAAATTGTCATAGCCTGCCGAGATATAGAAACCTTATGAAATTACTTAGCAGAAGCAGCAAGTTCCATTTCTTTTTTTCTTTTACGTCTTCTCATCAAATCAACAAACGCTTCAAGACGAGTAATATAGCCCGCTTTACCTGTTTGTTCATCAAGAATCAACGGCAAAATAGGAATCTCGCAATTTTCTCTAATTGCAGGGAAGAAGTTTTGTGACATGATTTCAGGCATACAAGTGAACGGGCTAACGTGGATGATACCGTCTTTTCCGTTTTCGTTAGCATAAACAATATCAGAAACGCACTCTAAAGAGTCACCGCCGATATCTCTTGCGAGATAAGGTTTTGCAAGTCTTACAGCACGTTCAAGGTGAGTTTCGCCTTTAACAAACATTTTCGGAATAATAGCATCTTTCAAAAAGCTTGATACAGTAAGAGTTCTTCTTGTTTGCACACCCATTTTACCAAGTTCTCTTTCAATATTTTGGTTAGAGAACGGATCTTGTACAAGATAGATTTCGCCCGTTAAATCAACGTGTAATACATCTCTTTTAGGGTCAATTTCCGTCTTTTTGATAAGCTCTGCAGCTTGTTTTTCTGCCTTTTTCAATTCTTTGTAGTGGTTAGCTTCGTAGATTAGTTTCATACCTTTTTTAAAAGCTTTTTCAGCATCACCAACATTAATTTCTCTTGCTCTGTAGTAAGACAAAAGGTTTTCCATTCTGTCTGTAGCAAATACTTTTCTGAAAGCAAAAACTATTGCTCTAACGATAGTGATAGGGTTTTTGATTCCGCTTAATTCTGTTAAAAACTTAAACATCCCTTTAACACCGTCATAGAGTTGAAGCTCGATATAGTTTGCGTGATAGCCCATATCTTCCAAAGTATTTTGGATACCTGCACCGTATTCGCCAAGACGACAAATACCCGGAGAAGAAATCATAGCAACATAATCAGCTCCGCCTTCAATGGCTTCGATAAAGTTGCCTAAAATAAGTTTGTAAGGCAAACAAATAGACTCAGGGCTGTTTTTTGTACCCAAAGACAAAGTTCTTTTACTTGAGTATGGCGGAATATATGGTTCTATGCCAAGTCTTCTTAACGCTGAACCCCAAGCGATATAAATATTACCCATATGAGGGAATGCAACTTTAATTTTTTTCTTTTGTTTTTTGTCTGCCATAACTCCTGACCCTTGTTGTTTGTCTTATAATTTGCGCATAAACCGTAAAACCGAATACTTATCAACAGTTTAGCGATATACTCGTTAATTATAGCTTAAAGAAAAATTTTTAGTGTGGAATTATTAAGCAATATAAACCCGCCATGTTTTCTTATATTTTGTTTAGGTTATAATTTTAACTGTAGTATAGTAATTGAACTTTAGACGGAACACGTCGGGGCCGAGACTCAAAACAGTTAAAGCATATCCCTTCCTAGTAGGTTAAAGTTCGCAAGAAAAGGAGAAAAAGATGCCGGTAGCATCAATGATTGATTTACTCGAAGCCGGAGTACACTTCGGACACCAAACACAAAGATGGAACCCCAAAATGAAACCGTATATTTACGGTGCAAGAAACGGAATCTATGTAATAGATTTGAGAAAAACTTCTGACAAATTGGACGAAGCTTACGAAATCGTTAAAGAATTTGCAGCAAGAGGCAAAAACGTTTTATTCGTAGGTACTAAAAAACAAGCTACTGAAGTTGTTGCTCAAGAAGCTCAAAGATGTGGTATGTACTACATCAACAGAAGATGGCTTGGTGGTTTGTTAACTAACTTTGAAACAATCAGAGGCAGAGTTAACAAATTAAGAGAACTCGAAGACTTCGTTAACTCAGGTCACATCGACAAACTTCCTAAAAAAGAAGTTGTTCAAATGACTAAAAAACTTGAAAAATTGTCAAAAACTCTTGGCGGTATCAAAGAAATGCGCGGTATGCCAGACATTATCTTTGTTGTTGACCAAAAGAAAGAAGACATCGCTATTGCAGAAGCTAACAAATTGCACATTCCTGTAGTTTGCTTGGCTGATACAAACGCTAACCCAGACGGAATCGACTACATCATCCCAGGTAACGATGATGCTATCCGTTCAATCAGATTGATTGCTTCTAAATTGGCTGATGCTGTATTAGAAGGTAAACAATTAAGAGAAAACAAAGCAGTAGGCGCTAAAGCAGAAACTATTAAAGCAGAAGATGCAGGCGTTACTGTTGAAGAAGCTAAAACTGAAGAAGTTGAAGCTTAGTAATTTTAAATTTAAGGGCTTTGTATGTTCAAAGCCCTTAAGTTAAATTAACCTGTCCGAGAAAAATTCGTGATAAGAAGCACTCTGCCGAGCAAAAGCTGACCAAATGTCAGTTTTTGCGAGAGGAAGACGTGAACGAATTTTTGGACAAAGCGAACAGCAGAGCTGTGGCGATGCTAGTGAGCCTGTCTCCGAAACTTAACGAAGTTAAGTGTAGGTGAGTGTCACCTTGAAAAGGTGAGCAGTGGCGGCTCGAAGGTTCGAGGCGACAACTGCGACACTAGATTAAATTTTTTAAATCGCTTGTTATATCAGGCGGATTCGGTATTTTATAAACAGAGAGGATTAATTATTATGACAATTACCGCTGCTATGGTTAAAGAACTTAGAGAAAAAACCGGTGCAGGTATTCTCGATGCTAAAAAAGCACTTGTTGAAAACAACGGTGATATGGAAAAAGCTATGGAATTCCTTCGTCAAAAAGGTATTGCTTCTGCTGAAAAGAAAATGGGCAGAATCGCTGCTGAAGGTTTAGTAGGTTCTTATATTGATGGTAACATCGGTGCTATTATCGAAGTTAACTGCGAAACTGACTTCGTTGCTAAAAACGAAGAATTCAAAGCACTTGTTGCTAACCTTGCTCAACAAGTTGTTGCAATCAAACCTGCTAACGTTGAAGAATTGTTAGCTTCTACTTGCGCTAAATGCGGTCAAAAAGTAGAAGACATCATCAAAGAAAAAGTAGCTACTATCGGTGAAAAAATCACTGTTAGAAGATTCGATATCGTTGAAGGTTGCCCTGCAACTTACATCCACAACGGCAAAATCGGTGTTCTTTTAAACACTGACAAAGCTGATGAAACTCTTGAAAAAGACATCTGCTTACACATCGCTTCTAACGCTCCTGAATTTGTTTCTAGAGAAGAAATTCCTCAATCAGTTATTGATGAAGAAACAAGAATCGAAATGGGTAAAGAAGACCTTGCTAAAAAACCAGAAAACATCAGAGCTAAAATCGTTGAAGGCAGAATCAACAAACTTATGGCTTCAAGATGCTTGTTAGAACAACCGTTTGTTAAAAACCCTGATCAAACAGTTGCTCAACTTATCGAAGGCAAATTGACTATTAAATCATTCATCCGTTACGTATTGGGTGAAGGTCTTGAAAAAAGACAAGACAACTTTGCTGAAGAAGTTGCAAGCCAAATGGCTGGTAAATAAGCAAGTTTTAGTTATATTTAAAGCCGGCTTTTCTCAAACAGAAGGGCCGGTTTTTTAATTTATAAAATATCTATCGGGTCAACATCGACTGTTAGTCTTATGTCATCAGGGAGCTTTATTTGATTTAAGAAAGAAATTACAAACCTGTGACCTTTTTCCCCGAGCTTATTTTTGATAAGTATCTGAAATCTGAAATACTCTTGCAATCTTTCAATAACACAAGATGTCGGGCCTAAAACATCAATAGGCTCTGTTAACTGACGTTTGTCTATTATGTCATTCAGCCTTAAAGCAATTTCTTGCGCGCTTCTTTCTGCCCTAAATTGGTTTTTAGAAGCAAGAATTATACGTATAATCTGGCTAAATGGCGGATAATCAAAGTCTTCGCGAGCTTCGATTTCTGTATCATAAAAAGTTTCGTAATCCTGTTTTTTAGCTGTTTCAAGCCCGTAAAAATCAGGATTGTAGGTTTGAAAATAGACTTCACCGGGGTTATCACCTCTACCCGCTCTGCCTGCAACCTGAGTGAGAAGCTGAAACCCTCTTTCACAAGAACGAAAATCAGGCAAATTAAATCCGTTGTCAGCATTTATTACTCCGACCAAAGTGACGTTAGGATTGTCAAGCCCTTTGGCAAGCATTTGCGTGCCGATTAAAATATCGATTTTGCCGTTTCTAAAATCTTCAAGAATTTCTATATGCTGGTTCTTTTTGCTCATCACGTCGCTGTCTAAACGCACAATATTGCAATCAGGGAAGAGCTTTTTGGCTATTATCTCAACTTTTTGAACTCCTATGCCGCTGTTTTTTAGAGCTTCACTTCCGCATTTCGGACATTTTTCCACAAGCGGTTGTTCGTGTTCGCAGTAATGACATTTAAGAGTTTGCGTTTGAGAGTGGAAAACAAGCGGGATTGCACATTTTGGGCATTGTATAACCTCTCCGCATGCCAGACACTGCGTATATGTTGAAAAACCGCGCCTGTTCATAAGGATGATTGTTTGTTTTTTATCCCTCAAATTTTGCTCAATTGCACTGACTAAAGCTCGAGAAAATATTCCGTGATTTGCTCTAAAATGTTCCTCTCTCATATCAATGACACGCACTTTTGCCATAGGGTAATCGTTGTAGCGTTTTTTCATAGTCAATAGATTACCTGAGTTTTTGGCGTAATAATATGTGTTGATGTCAGGCGTAGCACTACCTAACAGAAGCGGACAGTTGTTAAGCTCCGCAAGTTTTTGAGCAACTTTTTTCGCATCGTATCTTGGAGCAGGCATTGTTTGTTTGTAAGAGCTGTCGTGCTCCTCATCAATTATAATAAGCCCGATATTTTTTAAAGGTGCAAACACTGCAGAGCGCGCCCCTGCAAGGATTCTTATATCGTTGTTTTTTATCTTTTGCCACACGTCAAATTTTTCACCGTCAGAGATACTCGAGTGCCAAATAGCGGTTTTGTCTATACCAAAACGTCTTGATAGCCTTTGTGTAAGAATTGACGCCAGTGCAATTTCAGGCGCAAGAAAAAGAACATTTTTACCTTGTTCCAAAACCTTTTTTATCGCTTTAAAATAGACCTCTGTTTTACCTGACGAAGTTACGCCGTGCAAAAGCACTGTAGAATGAGAATTCAATCTTTTTTCGATTTCATTATAAGCTTGTTGCTGCTCGTCCATTAACTCGGGGAAGGGTTCAAGCTCTTTTTGTTTAAATATTGAAAGAGGATTTCTAAAAACCTGTTCCTCGCAGATTTCAACACAGCCTAAAGACTCGAGTTTGTTGATAGTTGCTCGGGTGGTTTTAGCAAGTTTTTCAAAGTCGATTAATCTTGTTTTACCGGATTCTTTAAGCAGCTCTAAAATTTCGCATTGTCTTTTTGTAGCGTTGTCAAAAGTTTTGAAGGAAATATATTTTTCGTTTTGCTCTTTTTGCAAGCCGTTTAAAAACTTCATCGGAACAGCGCACTCAATAACATTTTGGATAGTGCAGGCGTAATAATCTGCCACCCATTCAAGAAATTTTAAGTATTCCAAGTCAAAAATCGGAGTGTAGTCCAAAATTTTAGAAATCGACTTAGCCTTAATTCCTTCCGGCAAATAGTTTGTGAATCCGCAAACAAAAGCGTTAATTAACCCCATACGTCCAAAAGGCACAAGCACAGGCTGGCCTGTTTTTATCACGGGTTTCATTTCTTCAGGGATAAGGTAGCTGAAAGTTTTTACGCCTATCCCTTTTATAGAAGTAAGAACAAGGGCATATTTATTCAACATGCCCGCTTGTTCATCAATATTCTTATTTAATTCAGAGTTATTCTGCACCTTCAAGACTCATTAACTCTTTCATTGCTTCTTCAACAGCATCTTTTAACAATTCGAGATTGTCCGGAGAAACTGTAACACCTTTTTTTGTAGGGAGCCAGTTTTGACCGTCATCTGTAGTATAAAAAATTCTCAAATCGAGATAGCTTTTGCCTTTGTATTCATTAATAGAAATTTGAAGTTGTTCTGTAGCACTTCTTGGAATAGTAGCTATCATTTTAGGTTCTGCTGCCATGGTTTAAACTCCTCTTATTAATTATCAAAAATTATTGTAGCATAATATCGCTTTAAATAAACAATTTCTATACTTGTCTTTATGGCAATACTTACTCACTAAAATCGTCCTTGGTTCTGTTGTTAGCTTTGTTAAAAAATGATATATTATAATCATGGCAAAGATTAGAAGTTTAGCATTACGGGACATTCCTAAACTAAAAAAGATGATTTCGATGATATCTAACCTGAGCAGCGCAGATGTTGCTTTCGGTTACAAATCTTATGTTCCGTTCCCTTTAAATTTGCTAAACAGAATGTTGCCATTGAGCTTAAAATTTGCATCAGACTCTTATGTTGCAATAGACAACAACAAACTCTGCGGACTTGTCACATTAAAACCTCAGGAAAAGAACCCTCAAAGCTGGAGAATAAGCAAACTTTTTCTTGACGAAAACGGCTACGACACAGGCAGACAGCTTGTGAGCTATGCTATTGCAAAGTACGGTGCAATGGGTGCTAATACCTTTATGGTAAAAGTTGACGAAGACCACGAAGAACTTTTGGAACTTTTTTCAAAAGGCTGCGGTTTTAGGGTGTGCGCTTCTGAACAACTTTGGAAAATGGAAGAAATTAACGTAAAAGGCCCATCGTTAGACAAAGGGTTCTTTAGACCGTTTAAAAACTCTGACGCCTCTGCAGCTGCAGGGATATACAATGAACTTATATTCCCGCATTTTAGATACTCCCTTGCAAAAACTCCGGCAGAATTTGAAAACGTCTTGTGCTCAGGTTTGTATCGAACCTCGTTTTTCAGATATGTACTTGAAGACAGCTCAAAACATTCTATAAAAGGTTATTTTTCTATTCAAACAAGTGACAACGAAAACTTTATACTAAACATTGATTTAGTCAGTGCTTTTGATGAGTATTTGCCTGACGTAATTAATTTTTCTTTAAGCCAAATTTTTATGCGTAAGAAAAAATTTAATTTTTACGTAAGAAACAAAAAGTACCAAACAAACGGAACCAGAATCGAAAAATATTTAAAAGAAAACGGATTTAAAAACGTTAAAACACAAATTGTGCTTGTAAAAGACTACTACAAGCGTGTTCAAGAAGACGAAAGATGCACAAAACCTGCTATAGCCTTTTCTGAAATAAGCAGAAAACCCGCTTTTAAAACTCAACGGTAATCTTTTTTAAACGCATTTTTTGTTTTTTAATACTTATTCACTACAGGTGCTTAGTTGTGAATATTAGCTTTTGACGTTTCATTGTCACAAAGTACTATTTTTCGTGCGGCTATATTTTTTCAAAAAACCTTGATACAAGGAGAATTGAGCTGTATCTAAAACCCGTTTAATTTAAAGTCGGGTAATATTAAACGGGTTTTTAGTATGAAATTTAAAACATTTTTTAAAAAAAGTGTCTTATCAATAATTACAATTTTTGTAATAGGCTCAAACGTGTTTGCTCTTGACTATGTCGGTGAAAAATTAAACGAGATAGAAAAATACTTTTACGGCTACACAAACAAAGGTACCAACTCTCAGCGTCTGGCAAAAGTAGAACAAGACCTCTATGGTCAGACTTATTCTCAAAATGCAAAAAACAGAGTTGATAAAATCTATAAAGATATGAACCTTGGCACACCAACAGCGCAAGAATCAACTCTTGCGCAAAACTCAACACAAAAAAACACATATCAAGATAATATAGGCCCAAAAGCAGAAGCAGGGATAAAATACCCTATCGTAGATAAGTTAGAGAAAAAAGTTTTTAATAAATCATACGAAAACGATGATATCTACAACAGACTCTCAAGGCTCGAAAAACAAGTCTTTAAAAAAGAAAGCTCTTTGTCTTTAAACGAGAGAGTTGATGCACTGCGAGAAAAACTAATAGGCTCAGACAAAATAGCATCTGTAGACATCGACCCCGAAAGAGAAGAAATAATACTTGAAAACGGTCAAAAATACATAGATGATCCAAATTCGCAATACAATTATTACAGTTACGAAAACTCTAAAAACCATATAGCAGGAGCAGCTGCACCTGTTTATGAAGAACAAGATTCAAACACTTTCGAACAAAACTACGACTTAGATATTTTAGAAAAACAAATTTACGGTAAAAGATTTGCCCAAGATTCTCCGTCACAACGTCTTGCAAGGTTGGAATCAAGTATATTTCAGCGCACTTTTAATGATAATGAAGACGCCCGTATCCAAAGATTGCTCGCCGTAACAACAGCACAAAAAACATCTCAAGAATACGACACAAACAAATGGGCGCGCAGACTCAACACCGGTATGCAAATTGGCAGTATACTTTTAATGGTTTTGGCTATGATTCTTTAATTACAAATTATCTTCTGTTAGGGTTTAAGTCGGGATTTTTGATACGTTTTGCACCTGCGGCTCCGTCTTTTCCGTAAACAAATGCAAGAATCTCTGCTACTGCGACATATAAATCGGCAGGGATAACCTCATCTACTTTAACAAGTTTGTATAAAGAACGCGCAAGCGGTTTGTTTTCCACAATCGGTACATCGTTGGCCTTGGCTATTTCTCTTATTTTAAATGCCATATAATCAACACCCTTAGCAACAACAACAGGCGCAGGCGCAATGGATTTGTCATACTTCAACGCTACTGAAAAATGAGTAGGGTTTGCAACAACAACATCTGCGTTAGGTACAGCAGTGAGCATTTTTTGTTTCATAAACTGCATTTGTGCAGACTTGAGTTTTGACTTGATAACAGGGTCCCCTTCCATGTTTTTCCATTCGTCTTTGATTTCCTGTTTAGTCATTTTTATGGATTTATTGTATTCGTAATCAGAATATTTCTTATCAATAAACCCAATAATCAACATAGCGACAATAATATTTATAATCATCTGAGTTAGAATACTTGCTAAAACCGCAAAAGCAGTAGGTATATCCATACCCAAAAGCCCGAGCAACTCGTCTTTTCTGCTCATGACAGTAGAAAATCCACAATAACCCACTATTCCAACTTTCAAAAACGATTTTGATATTTCAATCATATTTTTGGGTTCAAAAGGGTTAAACATCTTTTTTAGAGCCTGAACTATGTTTGACGGTTGGAATTTATCCATTTTAGGCTTTATTTTTTCCGTAGCAAACAAAGCTCCGACTTGTATTCTCATAATCAAACCAGTTACAACGGCAAGCCCCAACAAAAACGGCAAAAGCATTTCGCCTGTGATTTTTGCATAAGGTGCAAACAAAGCAATAATGTCATCAGTCTCTATACTTTTTGGGTCAAGGTGCGTAAGCGTATAATAAAGCAGGTTTTTTAGTTTTTCCATTATTATCGGAGACATAACAAAAAGCAGACCAACACCGGTTGTCATTGTCAAAGCCGCAGTCATATCTTGGCTGCGTGCAATATTTCCTTTTTTTCGCTCGTCTTCCCGCCGCTTGGGGGTCGCCTCTTCCGTTTTTTCGTCTGCCATATTATTCCCTATCAAATAAAGATATTGAGTATTCCTTTAAGGTAATTTTGTGTCACCGTAACAAGATATGTAACTGTCGGTGATAAAAACATCAACATCAAAACGATACCAACATATATTTTTAACGGTATTGCAACCATAAAGATGTTCATCTGTGGCATCATTTTTGACATAAAGCCCATAAGAACTTCTGATACAAACATAACACAGAATATGGGCAAAATCATACTTATGCCGATAGAAAACATCGTTGAAGACATGTGCAATACTTGTGAAATAATATCTCCTGTGAAAAAGTATTCAATCCCCGGAGGAAATGCCTGAAAACTTTTGTAAATAGCAGCAAACAACCATTGATGAGCATTAAGCCCGATAAATACCATTGTCGCCATATACGAATACATTTGAGAAAGAATTTGAGTAGCTTCACCTGTTGCAGGGTCAAGAACCTGGCTCATAGAAAGCCCTGTTTGGATACTTACAAATTCACCGCCGATTTGCACTGCAGCAAACAAAAAGTTTGCACAAAAACCGATTAAAAATCCGATAGAAAATTCTCTTATCAAATACACCAAAACTTCGGGCATACTATGCGGAACAATAAAAGAATGATTTGCCGCTACCATCGGAAACAATAAAAATGCAACCAATGCCCCAAGCCATATTTTAACCTGCTGAGGTATCGGGTATGTTGAAATCAACGGCATAGAAAAAATCATACCGCTGATTCTTGTAAAAATAAGTACAAAAATCAGGATATTTGAAGGTGATAATAATGTGAGCAAATTCGGCTGCAAAATTATCTTCTCCCGTTTTTCCTACTTAATCATTGTTTGAATATAATCAAACATCTCTGTTGTTCTTGATACAAACATATTCAACATCCAAGGCAAAAGTATTATCAGCGTGAGAATCCCAGCAATAATCTTTGGCACAAAAGTCAAAGTAGATTCCTGTATCTGTGTAACTGCCTGAAAAATACTTATAATCAAACCCACGACCATACTAATAACAAGTACGGGTGTAGATAAAACTAAAATAAGTATCAATACATTCTGCGTTAATGTTAAAAAGACTGCGTCTTCCATTTATAAAAATCCTTATTAATTACGTAACAAACCCTTCCAAAAGCGTTTTGGTAACAAGATACCAGCCGTCAATCATTACAAAAAGTATCAGCTTAAACGGCATTGCAACAGTAGTCGGTGGCAAGAACAACATCCCCATTGAGACAAGAATACTTGCAACAACTATATCTATAACCAAAAACGGCAAGAATATTACAAACCCTATTTTAAAAGAAGTCTTAAGCTCTGTCAGAACAAATGCAGGAATCAATGTATAAGTCGGTACATCCTGCCAGTTTTTCGGTTTTTCGATTTTTGCCATACTCAAAAACAAACCGAGCTCTTTTTCTTCCGTATGTTGAATCATAAACTCTCTCAACGGTTTGATAGCTTTATCTAAAGCAACCTGTTGAGTGATTTGGTTATTCATATAAGGTTGTATTGCTGTCTCGTTAATTTTATTAAACGTTGGTGCCATTACAAAAAATGTCAACAACAACGCCAAACCTGCAAGCACCTGATTAGGAGGCAAAGTTGTTGTACCTATTGCCTGACGTGTCAACGCCAACACGATGATTATTCTTATAAATGCAGTACACATAATAAAAATACTCGGTGCTAATGTCAAAATTGTCAGTAATATAAGAATTTGCACACCTTGTGTAAATTCTTGCGGAGTATTGGCATTTGTCATCCCAACAGTAATTGTAGGGAAAGCCACGGCCGCATGTACCGCGCTATTGGTGCAAAACACCATAAGCATTGCGGTTAAAATTTTTACAAAATTACGTAAACTTCTCATAATTCCCCAATTTAATACTCAAACAATATATAATTATATTTTAGCGTTAAAATCATTGGCGGCATAATTCTTAATTAAACTTTATTATTTTGATTTTGTCCGAAAAAAATTCGTGATAAGGAGCACTCTGCCGAACAAAAGCTGACTAAATGTCAGTTTTTGCGAGAGGAAGACGTGAACGAATTTTTGGACAAAGCGAACAGCAGAGCTGTGGCGATGCTAGTGAGCCTGTCTCCGAAACTTAACGAAGTTAAGTGTAGGTGAGTGTCACCTTGAAAAGGTGAGCAGTGGCGGCTCGAAGTTTCGAGGTGACAACTGCGACACTAGATTAAATTTTTAAATATATGAAAAAAAGTTTTTTTCGTATAACATATAAATATGTTTAAGAAAATTGACAAAAGATATGTAGTTAGTGTTTTATCATTTCTTGTAAAATGGTTCTACGCTTTTGAGAGCCTTTTCTATAACTGCAAGAACATAAATTATCCTGAGCAAAAACCTGTCATCTTTGCATTGTGGCATGCTCATCAATGTGCGCTGTACGCAAACAAAGACAGAGGAAATCTCAATGTTATGATTTCTAAGTCAAATGATGGGGATATTATTGCTGCTGCAACAGAACACATGGGGATAAAGGTTGTACGAGGCTCGCATAAACGTTCAGGCGCATCGGCTTCGTTAGCTTTGATAGAAAAAATTGAGCAGGGTGAAAGTGCCGCAATTACAATCGATGGTCCAAGAGGACCTAAAGGGAAAGTAAAAGAAGGTGCAATCAATATTGCAAAACTTACCCAAGTGCCTATTGTTCCAATGACTTGGTATTCCCCATCAAAATGGCTTTTGAAATTTGATACTTGGGATGAGTTTCGTTTTCCTTTGCTTGGAGTAAAAACTATTGCTGTATATGGTGAACCTATATATGTTCCTTCCGATTGTTCAAAAGAAGATATTGAAATGTACCGCCAAAAGTTGGAAACAGCATTGAACGATTTGTATAAATACGCTCAAGAAAACTTTGAAGATTTAGTAAAAAATAAGTAGATTTTTAGCAATTTTTTTTTATAAGTTTACTTTATGTATATATAGAGTATATACATAAAGGAGAGTGCCTACCATGGGTAACGGTTTTAGTAAAGTTACATTACCAGATTTTTCTTATGTTGCACCGGCTGATGCTACTTTTGTAAAAAGAACTTTTATTAGTCCGGCTGACGAACAAATGTTGCAAAAAACTATGCAAAGGCATTTTAAAGAAGTATGTGATTATAAAAAAGAACTTTCAGCGTCTAATGAAAAACATAATTCAATAAAAAATATAATAGCCAATGATCCTGCAGCACCTAAAAATCTTAACAAAGATAAAATGGCAGATATGATTATGAAAGCTTCGGCAGAAACAGGTGTTGACCCTGTAATAATTGCAAGTATTGCTAAAAAAGAAACGCATTTTACTCAAAACGTACCAACCGGCAACGGCAGTGGGATTATGCAAATTACAAGTATTTCATTAAAAGATATGTATCTAAGACCTCAAATCTACGATAAAAATATGAAACAACTTATAAAAAAATATGGCAGTTGGGAAAAAGTTGTACAAGCTAAGAAAAAAGATCCTTCTATGCAACTTGGTAATTTTGGGGAACTTTTATATAAATACGGAAATTCAGACAAACTTAGAGAAGCAGTAAGAAAAGATCCGCAGATAAATATAACACTTGGGGCTTATCTTTTTAAAGCAAAACTTGATCAAGCAGGCGGTAATGTACAAAAAGCATTACAAAATTACAACGGTAGTTCTTCAAAACTTGCATATGCCAAAACAGTTATGCAATACATAGATGCAGCAAAAACAACAAGCAAATTTGACGGGGTTGTTGCTTAAACTTAATCTTTTACAACTTTTGTTAAACCCTTTGGTGAATCAGGGTTCTTGTCCAAAATGTTTGCCACAGTGCAGGCTATAAGTTGCAAGGTTAAAAGCGCTCCAAAAATTGCTTTCATTTTTCGTTTGGTTTTGATAAAAATGTTCTCATCACCGGCTTTTACATCTTGAACTGATGTTATGCAAATAATTTTTGGATTATAGTTTTTTCTTATTTTTTCAAGATTTCGTTGAGCAAAACTTGCATTTTCCTCATCAATTATAGCGATAACGATAGATTTTTGGTTTAGCACAGCAACATGCCCGTGCATAAATTCACCGAACGGATACGCCATTACATTAAGATAACAGGTTTCTTTCATCTTTAGCGCACCCTCTTTGGCAATAGGATAGTAGTTTTTGTTCCCGAGGATAGAAATGTTTTCGTATTGAGAAACGGTTTGCGCAGCATGTTTTATATTTTCTGAGCCCATAATAATTCTTTCAAGATACGAAGGCAATCTGCGCATTGTGTTAATGTAGCCAGAGATATCTTCTCCCTGATTTTGAAGAATTTTAAGCAAAACAAGCATCGAGCAAAAAATTTGTGCAGTTAGCGCTTTTGTTGAGGCTATGCTTTTTTCTTCGCCTGCGTCTGATAGTATTTTGTAATCGCAAAGATTCCACATTGTAGAATTTTTTGCGTTAGTAATACACATAGTTTTAACCCCCTCTTCTTTTATCATTTTGAGAGCGTTTAGGGTATCAGAAGTTTCTCCTGATTGCGAAACAAAAATGTATAAAGAGTCAGAAGTGACAAAATGTTTTTTTTGCAAAACAAATTCGCTTGAATATTCATAATCACAAGGTATCTGAGCATATTCTATAATCAAAGGACAAGCTAAGGCAGCACAGTTATAAGACGACCCACTGGCAACTATAACTATGTTGCTAATTTTTTCGGGTAACTCTATATCGATTTTTCCCTCTTGAGTGATGTGTTTTTCTATTAAATTTTTAACAACAACAGGTTCTTCAAAAATTTCTTTTTGCATAATCGAAGTTTGTTTTGATTCCATAAGATGCCCTTTTTTGACTCACATTATAATAATACCCACTTTTGATACTTTGTAAACATTTTATAGGCTATATTTTTAAGATAGTAAAAAAACTTCTAAAAAAGTTGTAAAAACTTTGTTTTCGTACGATAATCATGGCAAGAATGGATAAAATGTTTAGGCAAAAACAAAGGAGAAAATTATGCCAACAACTATCGAAGACGTAAAAGCAAGACAAATTCTTGACTCAAGAGGAAATCCGACTGTAGAAGTCGATGTAACATTATCATGCGGCGTTGTAGGACGTGCTGCTGTACCTTCAGGTGCTTCAACAGGTATTTTTGAAGCTCTTGAAATGAGAGATGGTGACAAATCTATCTACTGCGGTAAAAGCGTACTTAAAGCTGTAGAAAATGTTAATAACGTTATCGCTCCTGAACTTATTGGCGAAAACGCAGCTGACCAACAAGCTATCGACAAATTAATGATCGAACTTGACGGTACAGAAAACAAATCAAAATTAGGTGCAAACGCTATTTTGGGTGTATCTTTGGCTTGTGCTAAAGCATCTGCAATGGCTTTTGAAATGCCTTTATACAGATACTTGGGCGGTATCAACGCTACAACATTACCTGTTCCTATGATGAACGTATTAAACGGTGGTGCTCACGCTGATAACAACGTTGACTTCCAAGAATTCATGATTACACCTGTTGGAGCTTCTTCTTTTGCTGAAGCTATCAGAATGGGTGCTGAAGTATTCCACAACCTTAAATCAGTTCTTAAAGCTAAAGGCATGGTTACTTCTGTAGGTGACGAAGGTGGTTTCGCTCCTAACCTTTCTTCTAACGAAGAAGCTTTGAAAGTTATCATCGAAGCTATCGAAAAAGCAGGCTATACAACTGAACAAGTTAAAATCTGCTTAGACGTTGCATCTTCTGAATTCTACGA
>CALVEI010000044.1 GCA_944326515.1 Candidatus Gastranaerophilales bacterium
TTTAACATTTTAAATTTATTTTGCCCGAAATAATCAAACTATCTGTAAAATATAATCAAACCATGTGTTCTTTTATAACATACTCACACAAGAAATTAATATTTTATATCCCTAAAAATTCATTTTCTATAATTTGTTCTAGTGTTAGCTTAAAGAATCTACTGTATTTGAACTTGTGTTTTGTTTTTGGAAATACTTCTGTACAAAAGTATTCTTCGATGTAGAAATCTTCTTGTACTGTTAATAGAACAATATCAGGATTTAATGTGTGAATTTTACAAGGAGAAATTATGTTGTATCTTAGTTCTTCATCAAAAGTTAACTTTTGTATATCTTTATATTTTATATCTGAAACCGCAATAATATTTAATTGTGATAGGTCAAAATTTTTTCTAACCTCTTCAAAATATATCCCTGCACCATAAAGAACAATTCTTTTATTTTTGTATTTTCTTTTTAATTTTTCAAATTGTTTATGTGCATTTTGCTCATTGAACTCTTCTTTGATACTATTCATGATTATTCCTCATTAATTTCATAGTATTCTTCCAGATGTTCATCATTTCTTTTATAGTTTATAATCTGAAAGTATTTGTTTGGCAAAATCTCTAAATTGGTATTAAATAATTTATTAAATATATATCTATAAATGTTTACTAAAGTAGAATTATCAGGTATCAATGTTTTAAAGTCTGCATTTTTAGAATAAATAGCACATAATATATTGTATCTTCCCTTAGTATCGCCATTATAACAGATTGAATGATCTGAGTGTAAAATTATTATTGAATTATCTTTCATATTTTTTTGAATAGTATCGATATTTTTCAAAAATGTTTTGTTAATATACTTTTGATATGTCATATAATTTTTAATATTTTTTTGTTCTGATATGGGTATTTTCTTACCGCTTTCGTTTTTTGAATATGGATAATGAGGTGCTAGGATATGTGCATAATAGTATGTTGGATTCTGAAATGTTTGTGAACATACACTATTATGTGTATTTAATATTTTTTCAATGTTTTTATTATCAAAACAAATTCCATTAGGTGTTATTACATAATTTAAGGAAAGGAAATATAGTAGAGATAAAATACTATTACTTTTATGGGGATTATTTATAATATCTGTTTTTTTTATGTAACTATGATTCATTATTTTCAGAAAATAATTACTGTATATACAAGCAAATTTGTAATCTAATTTTTTTAGAGTTTTAAAAACTATATTATCATTATAGAATTCCCACATTTTTTTTATTTGAGCTGGTTCTTTATCTTTAGGAAAAAAAGTATCAACATAATTTAGGTTCAGCATTGATGGTAGAGACATTCCCGTCATCGGATAATTACTTCTTACTCCTTTACAAATGTGGAAACCTCTTTTCTCAAGCTCAGTTTTAAAGTAATTGTCACATAGCAGGGGATTATCGAAACCGCTATGTGCATCTAATATAATATGGTAGATATCTGGACAATCAGCTTTGTTTATTTCTGCTAATTTTATAAATTCATTTTCTTTTTTGTCTTTTGTTGTTTGTATTTCGTCTTTGGATATACTGTTGATTGCTTTTTCTTTGTTATAAATATCGATAAGAACAAAGAACGTAATAAAGCTTGATATATAAAATAAACTTTTAGAAATTAAAATAGATAAACTAGGGAATAGATGCAAAATACTATATGTACCTATTAGTAGCATTGATAAGACAAGCAGGTATAATGACAAAAACAAAAACTTAGTTGAATTTTTGGTTCGTTGAAAAGGACTAAAAGTTTTTAAATATAAACAATTTCCGTAAGAATAAGCAAAAAAAGCTATACTAAAAATTATTCCTGTAGTAGCAATATTGTTTATAAATAAATTAGTTATATAGTTGCTGATAAGTATTATTAAAGACACTTTGATAAGTTCATCAATATATGTTTTAAACTTAATTTCACCTATATTTTGTGCATATATCGAATGTACTGGTATTAAACATAAAATTAGTGGAAATATTTTGTACACTATTTTCTCCTCATAAGATACAAAATTCTAGCAGAATCTTTTAATTGTACCGTATCAATAATATCAAAAAATTCTTTAAAGCTAGTTTCAAAATTTTCTTGGTTGTAATTGCTAAAAATATCTTCTCTTGATGATAATAAAATTTGTACCTTAGAGTCTTGTTTTGGGATAAATTCAACTATTAAATAATTTCCTATGTTTGCAAAAAAGTTTGCGATATTTTTGAATGGGATGTTATTAGATATTGCTAAATGGTGTATTAATGCAAGTGCCATAATCATATCTACTTTGAATCTAGATAAAAATCCAGTGCGCTCATTGCTCATAAAACCAATAGAAGGGCTCAGGTTATTAAAATCTTGTTTTAAGGGTAAAATAAATTTTTCATTATGTTTTTTTGCATACAAATAATTGTCTTCTATTGCAATTGGGTCAATATCGAACGACAATGTTTGGATATTTTTTGATGAAGCAATCCTTGAAAAGTCACCCCTGTTTGCTCCTAAATCACATAAAGTTTTTGGGGCAATTCTATCAATAAAATTATTAACTATATGTTTTTTTTCATCAAAAGCTTTGGTCGAATAATTTGTGTTATTGTAGTAATTTCCCCATTCCGTATAAATATTGGGGAATTTTAGTGATTTGATTGTGTCTTCTAATGATTCAATTACAGCGAATTGTGAATCTATATTCATTGTTGATTTTTTACAATCTGATTGTTTTTCGTTAGAATATTTTTTTTGTGATTTTGAATGTCCACAAATATGTAGTAATACTCCAAAATTCAATTTTGCTTTGATTGGAAGCATATTTGATACAATATCTAACGGAATACCATCTATATTGGTTATTAATAATTGATTTAAAGATATATCAACATAACTCATTAATACTAATGGTGCCAAAAAATGTCGGCAAAATTGGTTATAAGCTTTCCAAGGCTCTTTTTTATTGTACTTTTCAAAAGATAGTGTATCAATAAATATAGGTTTTCCGTTTAAGAACTGCACATTATATGATGACGCATCTTTCAATGACATTTTGTATTTTAAAGCTATTTTTTGTATTTTTAATGTTAATAAAGCCGCATCTTTTAACGCACTAAAAGACCATTCATACGGGTAAGAAATAAAGTCTATTTTTCGTGGTTTTATAAATTTATAAAAATTCTTAGAAACTTCTTTTTCTATTGAAACTTCTTGGTGAGTTATTAATAGTTCTTTTTTTGTCAACTCATTATATAATTTAGATTCAATTAGATAATCGTAATCGGCTTTACCTTCTACATTTATTTGTCTATATATTTCATTGTTATATAAAAAAATAAACCCTGCGGGATCTTTATAAGAAGTATTTTCCATAAAGTTATCATTGCTCTCTATCTTTTTTAATAAATAAAGATTTAAAGATTTTTTTGACAAAATAAAATATACTCAAAAAACCACCAATAATCGTTTGAAAAATGTAACTGCCTGAGCCTGGATTTATGTAGGCTTGTGCTTCTTGATTATTAAAAAAAAGACTTGTTAATAAAACTAAAATAGATAATTTAAAAATTATTTTCATTATAAAACCTTTATATATTCTATTTAATAAGTATACTATTTCTAAAGTTTTATGCAAACTACTATATCAACATTTATTTTTCTTTATTCTGTCAACTGCGTTGATTACTTTTTCAGCTATGATGTCAATAAATTTATAACATTCATTTTGCTCTTCAATGTCCATTTTGCTAATAAAACATTTCATAAGCTTTTATTATGATTATATTCATTTCTGTAATTTTACTCAATGATTTTAGCAAAAAATACTATTTAACGAATTTAATAGCAAATTTTTTTATATTTCTTTTTTGGTATTTATATGAAGATTGCATCTAACTCTCAAGTTAAAAAGTTACTTGGTGTTTTTGTAGCAGCAACTACTGTTATTGCTGCTTCTTCTGCTAAAGTACATTCGGACAATTTTACTTTACAGAAAGATTCATTTGTTAGTTCTCAGGTTGTTACACCTAAAGGAACTACAAACGACACAATTTTATTAGCAGCACCAAGTCCTAAAGTTATTGTTTGCGGAGAAGAAAAAAATGCCAGAATTGTTATTGATCTTTCAAAAAATGTTTTATATAAGTATAATGACGATGGTGAGGCGCAAGTAGCATATTTAGTAGCCAGTGGAAAACCTAAAACGCCTACAGATAAAGGTTTAAAAATAGTTTCTCACGTTGAGTCATATCCTTATAAATCTGCTCCAGAGTCAACTAAAAGATATAAAGAACCTTGGAATTACGGGCCTCGAGCTATAATTTTATATAATCTAAACCCAGAAACTGGTGAAAAAACAAGAACAGGTGAGTTTATACACGGTAATAATAATCCAAAAAGTATTGGTAAATATGCTTCTTTAGGATGTATTAGAATGGATAATGATGTGATTAGGATTTTAGCTAAGGAAGTCAAACGCGGTGACTTAGTCGTTATTAAATAACATATTTATTCATGATAGTATGTTGGTATGTATGACATTACCTACAAACAAGAGCTTGCTAAAGCATTAAAAATTGATGATTTGTCTTTGCTTAACTCAATAGTTGGTGAGGAAGAATTTAAAACATTAATTTCTACATTTGATGTACAATCATATTCCCCTGGTAATAGGCTTAATTATAATAAAGTAGATTCTTTTGATTTTGAAAATTTAAAAAATCATAAATTTTGTGTTAATTTGCACGTACATACATCAGCTTCGGATGGGTTGTCAGATATTAGAACTATATTAGATTCTGCTGTTAAAATTGCAGACGAAAATTTTATCAACAGTGGTTTTGGTTTTATGCTTGCTATTACAGACCATGATACTGTCGAAAATGCTGTTAATGCTGTAAAAATAATATCTTCTGAAAAAGAAAAATATAAGAATCTTAAACTGGTTTTAGGTTGTGAATTGTCAACTGTTGCTACAGACTTTCGTAATCAGAAAAAAACACTTGATATTCATACTTTGCTTTATTGCATAAATCCATTTGAACAAAAACTTTCTTCGTTTTTACATACAAAGATTGAAAAAAAATATTCACTTGCAAACAAAACTTTAGAAGAGCTAAATACAAACCTAGTAGATTCATTAAGCCAATTAAACATAAAGCTCTCACTTGAAGAAGCAGCAAAAATTCATCCAATGATAACTAAAGGTCAAGATGAAGTTAGTCATCCATTGAAAAAGTACATTTTTGCAAAAACTCTTTATTCTTATTACGTAGATAACAACGATAGAATAAAAGATATTTTGCAAAGCTTAAATGTATCAGAAAATATGTTAAGCTACGAAAAACCGGTTTATATGTATAAGAGTATGTTTAACAATGAAAGATATTTCTACATATACAGAGAGGCTCTTGAAAAATATCTTAATTTTATTACTAATAACAAGTTTTCAATAAAATTAGAAAATATTCCTAAGAATATTGAAAATGCTCTGTTACTTGCTAAGCAGATTTGTGAAAAATCTCACCCTTCTGCAAACAGATCTATAGATGCTTTTTCTCTTTTTGAAGATACTTTGGAATTTATAAATACTCTTGATTACGGTCTTATTAGTATTGCTCATCCCGCAAGAATAAATTACAAATATGTTGATAGTCAGGTTGATGAGTTTTTTGATGAATTTTGGCAAGTCTTTAAGTTACATGGCAAAAGTCGCGCTTTGGCATATGAAAAATACTATCAGGCCTATACAGGTGAAAAATGTATTGCAGTGTTACCTGTTATTGAAAAATCTGCATCAAAATACCATCTTTTATCTACAGGTGGAATTGATTCACACGCATATTGTGTTTATAGTAGGTCTCCTATTATTTAAAAAAAATACCGCTTAGAACTTGGGAGGTTCATTTCGCGGTATAAAGTTCTTATATAAGAAGTGTGGTTATTATGTTGTTACATTTGTGCGCCTGTTGCTTTGTATAAGCCTATGTAATCAATATTACAATCAAGTTTATTAGAAACAACAAGCTTATTAAGTGTTAAGAGGTTTTCCTTCTTTTGTAGTAAATCAAGGTATGAAATCATACCTTCATCATATTTGTTTGTACTATAACCAAAGTCTTTTTGTTCTAACATATATACATCGAGGTTAGTTTTATATTTTTTGTCATCTTGTTTTAACGAAACAAGAGCATCGTTAACTTCTTGTATTGCTATTAAATTAGTTTGATAGTAATTATGTAGTATTTGTTCGTACTGATTCTTTTTTAATTTTAAATTAGCAACTTTACGACCGCCTGTGAATAAATCCGCCATAATACCTGCGCTCAAAACCCCAAAGACATTGCCCCAATTGAATGCAGTGCTTAATGCTGATGAGCCAAATGCCATCATACCTATCAAATCAATTTTTGGTAAAAATTCTTTTTTAGCCACTCTAACATCAATTCCGGCTTTTTCAACTGTTTTTTCAGCAGCTAAATAATCCGGTCTTTGGTCAATTATTTCTGAAGAAATTGATGCTGGTACTTTGACTAGGTATGTATCATTGTATGCTGTACGTTTGAGAGAACTGCTAGTAGCCGGGCTTTCTCCAATCAACACAGCAAGTGCATTTAAAAGGGTTGTTCTTGATTTTTCTAAGTCAGCTAAGTCTGCAGTAGCCGATACATATGATTTATTTGCTCTCACAACATCAGCAGTAGATGTTAAACCTACTTTGTTACGTTCTGTCATCAAATCGTAAATTTGTTTTCTGTCTGAAATAATTTCTTTTTGTAATTCTATAAGTTTATCAGCTTTAATTATATTAAAATATGTAGTTCCTACAGCAGCTGCTATAGAAATATAGGCTGCTCTTTCTTCAATTTTTGATTTTTCCCAATCTTTCTTTGCTGAACGTGTTTTATCTCTGTTTTTTAAGAAAATATCAGCTTCGTATCTAACTAAAATAGGAAAAGCCCAAGTTCCGCTTGTACTCGTCGAACCTGGTAATTTGACACCTGTTGGTGCAAAACCTCCGGAAACAGTCGGTAATTCAGCAGCTAATTGGAGTTTTTCAAGCTGTCTGTATTGCTCAACTCGTAATGTAGCTACTTTTAAATCGTGGTTATTTTCAATAGCTTTAGCTATATATCTGTTTAAGTTTTCATCACCAAATGATTCCCACCAAGGCATATTGATATAATCTATTTGATATTGTGATACCTGTGATTTTAAAACTTTGTCCTTTTGATCTTTAGCCATCGCTGGCAAAGGTAAAAAATTCATACCGGTAATACTTATTGTTATTAAAGCTGCAAGTGCTTTTTTGTAATTCATTATTATCTCCTCGAAGAATCATTGTTGGAATAACAACATATTGTTATCATAATAACAATATGTTATCATAGCAACAATTTTTTGTAAAAGTTTTTTTTATTAATTCATACAAATAAATTATGCTTTTTATTCATTTATTTTGCAAACATCAATCCATTCTACGGCTCTAGAAATTGAAAATAGTTGGTCACAACTGAGTTCTATGGCAGAATTTGTGCTGCCACATGCCGGAAATACTGATGAAAATCTTTGCAAGGATATATCACAATAGACTTTTACATTTTTGTTAACAGCAAATGGACATACACCACCTATTTTGTGTCCTATTTCGTTTATAACTTCTTCTGCACTTAGCATTTTTGCTTTTATGTTGAAGTATTGTTTATATTTTTTGTTATCTATTTTTGTATCACCAGCTGTTACTATCAATATGTATCTGTCATCCAGTTTAAAAGATAGAGTTTTAGCGATTCTTGCTGGTATAACGTTCAAAGCATTTGCAGCCAAATCTACTGTTGCTGTTGATTCTTTTAATGTGATAATATCCTTATCCTTATTGTATTGTTTTAAGTATTTTTTAACTTTTTCTATAGACATTGTATATCCTTTATGAAATTTCTATAAAAATTATGATTTTCTTAAAAAAAAATAGCAACTTTTTAACTTGTCATGTTTTATAATTGTTGAAGGTAGAAGTAAGATGTATCCGATTAGTTACAATAATTATTCAAATTATGGTCAATTTTATAGCCCTCAACAACAATATTGGGCTGACAATAATATGTATGTTCGTCCATACTATGAACAACAAAGGGAAGAACAAGCAGATAACGTTGCAAAAACAGCTGGACTTGCAGGCTTGTTACAAGTTATAGCTTTGGGTTTAAATAAAGCGTCTCAATGGTTTGCTACAAAACTAGCTGCAGGTAAAGAATTTACATCAGCAGCAAATGTTCATCACGTAGCGAATGAAATGGTTCGAAAAAACAACCTTAATGTAGACATTGCATACATTAATGATGCAAATAAGTTTAGTTATGCTCAACGTTATAATTTAGGTAACGAACTTGAAGCTGTTGCTAAGGGGCAAAATGCCTTTTTCGCTGACAAAATCAAACTGGCTGTTGCTCCAGAACATAAACCGTCCCTGATATTGCACGAGCTTGGCCATGCAATAAACGCAAAAAGCAAATTTACTAAATTACTTCAAAATTCAAGACGTTATGCTCCATTTGCTCCAACTGCAATTCTTGTTGCTAACGGCTTGTTCTCTAATAAAAATGATGGCAAAAAATCATTTATAGAAAGAAATGCGGGTTTATTAGGCTTTGCAGCATTTTTACCAACAATAATTGAAGAAGGTTTGGCTTCTTTTAGAGGTGTTAAGGCTGCTAAAAAGGTTCTTAATAACCCTGCAGGGTTGAATATATTGAAAAAGAATTATTTGTTGGCTTTATCTACATATATTCTTGCAGGAATAGGTTTAGGAGTGGCTTCTAAGCAGGCAGTTCTTGAAGATTCTTTGAGAACATAGCTTGTCATATAATGATTTTTTCTTAAATATATTGTAAAATATGAATAAGGAGAGGTTATATGAACAAGTCCGTTTTGTCTATTATTAGTTTTCTGCTTTTGCAATCATTGATATTTGGTGCAGCAAATGCCGCATCAAACTATTCTGGTCTTGGTTCGTCCATTAAATCATTGAATAAAACAGGTGTAAAAGTTGACCAATACCATACTTTGTCAAATATATCCGTTATCGAATATGATACTTACGGAGCTGAAACAGGCTATTATATAGAAGACGGTTTTGGCACAACAACAAAATATGACAAATATGGCAATGTCTTGTCTAAATATGCTACAAATCAGCCTGGAAACACCTATGTTTATGACAAATATGGTCATACCGTAGGTTATTTTAAGGCAGTTTCTCAAAATAAAACAATGATATATGATAAAAATTCACAACCACTTGGCTATTTTTCTACTGATAAAAACGGTTTAGTAAAAAAATATGACATGGAAGGTAAACATTTGAATACATATAAAAGGCCTTAGATTTTACTAATACCAAGGCTAAGCAGTGAAAACACGATTGAACCAAGCAATGCACTTAAAAAGCCTTCTACCTCGATTCCAGGTGTAATCCAGCCTGCTAACATAAACAATAATGCGTTTATTACTAAGCTAAATATTCCTATAGTTAAAATATTTATAGGTAAAGTAATAATTTGTATAACAGGTTTAACAAATGCGTTAATTAATGCAATGATTACACACGCGAGCATTGCAGCCCATATACTGCTTATTTCTATACCAGGGATTAACCAAGCTGTGAAAATTAAAGCCAGTGCAAAACATATCCATCTTACAAGAATCATATTTACTCCTTACTTATTTACTATAATTCATTCACATAGTAACATAATTCTCTAATTGTATATAGATTGTATTAATACACCAAAGAATATACTTATACCTAAAAGCATAAGAATTATTTTGATTGTGTCTTTAAATGGTGTATTCTTTTTTAGCAAAACAAGTAAACCAAGCCCTGCACTTGAACATAATCCAGATATTACAGAACCAAACCCAATAGCTCCTTTTATATACAACAATGTTATTGCTATTGAAATTGCACAGTTAGGAATTAAACCTGCTATACCAGTAATTATTGGTTGAAATACTGAATTACACATAAAGTATTGACCAAGATTTTCTTCTCCACCTATTTTGTGAATTAAAAAATTTAAACCTAGTGTTATTACTAAAATAAAAACAAATACATTTACGGTGTGTTCAATTGGGTGGATAATTAGATCTCTTTTTCTTGGTCTATGTATATGGTGTTTGCAGCACCCTTCATCAACATCAGCTATGTCAATTTTTTCTTCATTGTTACTCTCTTTGAACTGATCAAGTAAAAAGTCAATTAAATAACCTGCTATAATACCAATTGCAACTTTTGTTAAAATAATTGGTACTATTAAATACATTTTTGACGGATACGACAAAATAACCGGTATCGCTTCATCAGAAGTAGATAAAAAGACAGCAATTAATGTACCTTTAGTAATTAGCTTCTTTGAGTACAATGTACTAGCTATGACTGAAAAACCACATTGTGGAAACGATGCTAATAAACTACCTGCTATAGGTCCTGTTTTGCTTGAATATTTTGCCAGTTGAGTCATTTTGTCAGAGTAAAAATATTCAATACACTCGATAATTACAAATATGAAGAACAAAAATGGCAACATGTGTAAACTGTCTTTTATTGCATCAATTATCCATTCAGCAAATGGCAAACTATCCATGTACAGGTCAACTGTCTTAAAAATAAAGTCATTAGTGTTGTTAAGTGCTGATATAAAATTTATAAATAAAGATTGCATTTTTCACCTGTTATGAAATTATTCTTTTAACATAGTTAAAATAGTCATTATTTGGGTAATTTACAGCTCTATCTCTTAAAAAGTCTATAGATAGAAATCCCATTCTATAAGCGACTTCTTCTAGACAAGCTATTTTTATACCTTGGTTTTCTTCTATAGTTTGCACATATTGGCTTGCTTGTAAAAGAGAATGATGTGTTCCTGTATCGAGCCAAGCGAAGCCTCTACCTAAAAGTTCAACGTTTAGATTTTGTTCTTGCAGGTATAATTTGTTAAGGTCTGTTATTTCAAGTTCGCCTCTTTTTGATGGTTTTAGATTTTTAGCTTTTTCTATGACAGTATTGTCATAAAAATACAGACCTGTTACAGCATAATTTGATTTAGGATTTTCTGGTTTTTCTTCGATTGATTCGACTTTTCCATTCGCATCAAAAGAAACAACACCAAATCTTTCAGGGTCTTTGACTTGATATCCGAATACTGTTGCACCGCCTTGCTTTTTAGTACTTTTAACAACGTTGCGTAACATTCCAGAAAAGCCGGGGCCGTAGAATATGTTGTCTCCAAGAATCAATGCTACACAATCGTCGCCTATAAATTCTTCTCCAAGAATAAAGGCTTGCGCTAAACCATCAGGTGAAGGCTGTTCTTTATAGCTAAAATTTACTCCAAACTCTTTTCCATCACCTAGTAGCTTTTTAAAATTTGGTAAATCTTGTGGTGTCGAAATTATTAAAATATCTCGTATTCCTGCAAGCATGAGTACAGAAATAGGATGATAAATCATTGGTTTGTCATAAATTGGTAAAAGTTGTTTAGATACAACCATTGTACTTGGATAAAGTCTTGTTCCTGCACCGCCAGCTAATACAATGCCTTTCATTAATCTACCCTCAATTCTATGTAATCACTTAATGCCAATTTCCAGTCTCTAAGTACCCCCTTATTATCCATTACGCTGTATTGGGGTCTTTTGGCTGGTCTTGGAAATTCTTTTGTCGTGCACGGTTTTATATTTACATCAAGATTCATCTTGTTATAAATCTCTTTAGCAAAACCATACCAACTTGTTTTACCGCCTCCACAGGCATGGTATATTCCATATTCGGCATCTTCATCAATTAGACTTATTATTGCATCTGATAAATCTACTGTCCAAGTAGGACAACCAATTTGATCATCAACAACTTTTACTTCTTCCTTTTGTGCTAATGAAATCATAGTTTCAACAAAATTTTTGCCGTGATGACCGTATAACCAGCTTGTTCTTAGTATGTAGAATTTTTCACATACTTCTTGAACCGCTTTTTCTCCGTTTAACTTAGTTAATCCATATGTGTTAATAGGATTTGTTTTATCATTTGGAAGATATGGTGTATTTTTAGTTCCATCAAAAACATAGTCAGTTGAGATGTATAATAGAACGGAATTATTTCTTTTACAGGCTTCAGCAACATTTCTTGTGCCAACAGAATTTATTTTGTCTGCAATTTCAAATTCTTCCTCTGCTTTATCAACATTTGTGTATGCAGCACAATGTATAACATAATCGGGTTTTACATCGTCTATAACCTCATTTACTTCGTTTTTATTGGTTATATCAAGCTCATCAATAGTTGTTTCTGTTACTTCGTATCCAGAGTCTTCAAGCATTGGACACAAATCGGAGCCCAACATACCATTTGCACCTGTGACGAGAACTTTCATTATGCAACACCTGCTTTCTTTGACTCAATAGATTTTATCCAGTCTTGGTTATTCAAATACCAATCAATGGTAAGTTTAATACCTTCCTCAAAAGTTAAAGAAGGTTCCCATCCAAGTTCTGTTTGTATTTTATGATTATCTATTGCATAACGTCTGTCGTGCCCTAGCCTGTCTTGAACATACTCTATAGAACTTTCATCTTTACCCATTGCGTTCAGGATAATTTTTGTAATTTCAAGGTTAGTTTTTTCGTTGTGTCCACCTATATTATAAACTTCACCAATTCTACCTTTATGTAAAACAGTGTCTATTGCACTGCAATGATCATAAACATATAACCAATCTCTAACATTCAATCCATCACCATAAACTGGTACTTTTTCGTTTTTGAGTAATTTTGAAATAAAAAACGGAATGAGTTTTTCAGGATACTGGTATGGTCCATAGTTGTTAGAACATCTTGTATTTAAAACTGGCATTTTATATGTCTCATAATATGCTCTGACAAGCAAATCCGCACTGGCCTTTGAGGCTGAATACGGCGAATTTGGAGCTAGTGGTGTAGTTTCATAAAAATATCCATCCTTACCAAGTGTTCCATATACCTCATCAGTAGAAATTTGTAAAAATCTTTCAATTTTAGCTTCTTTAGCTGCTTGAAGAAGATTTAATGTGCCTTTGACGTTTGTTTCAATAAATATTTCAGGACCTGTGATTGAACGATCAACATGGCTTTCTGCAGCAAAGTTAACCACTGCATCAACCTGATTAACTAGTTCTTTGACTAATTCTTTATCGCAAATATTTCCGTGAACAAATTTGTAGTTAGGATTGTCTTTTACATCATTAAGATTCTCGATATTCCCAGCATATGTTAATGCATCAAGATTGATAACTTTATAATCCTTGTACTTGTTCAAAATGTGATGAATAAAACAGCTGCCTATAAAACCAGCACCGCCTGTGACTAATAGATTCAAAATAAATCCTCCTGTTTTATATCTTTCAAAAATGGTTGTCTTGAATCTTTTTCGCTTATTATAGGTTCAAAATCAATGCCCCATTTAATATTTATATCGGGGTCATTCCATCTTATACCCCTGTCATTCTCTGCCGAATATTCATTTGAAGCTTTGTATAATAATTCGGCTTCATCACTTAAAACAACAAACCCGTGAGCAAATCCTGTCGGAATATAAAGCATGTTTTTATTTTCTTCAGAAAGAATTTCTCCTACCCATTTACCAAATGTTGGAGAATTCTTTCTTATATCAACAGCAACATCAAAGATTTTCCCTTTAGAACATCTGACCAATTTTGCTTGTGCCTTTGGCTCTTTTTGATAATGTAATCCTCTCAAAACGCCTTTTGTTGATTTTGAATGATTATCCTGATCAAAGTCAATATCAATGCCATTTTGCATAAATGTTGATTTTTGGTATGATTCCAAGAAAAAACCCCTATTATCACCAAAAACTTTTGGGGTAACAAGAATTACCTCTGGTATATCTAGTTGTTTAAATTCAAATGGCATAATACCCCCTTCTTCTTAATAAGTATTATATAATATACCTTGATTTTAAGATAGTACAAATATCAGTTTGCTTAATACTTTTGTTGTGATAGAGTAGTTAAACGGTTTTTATTTACTAAATTAATCAAGGGTATTAGATATAATGCAATTAGTCGAGAAATTGTTATCGTATAAAAAGTATTTTACAGAAATTTTTGGCTTATCAGTTCCTTTGATTGTGGGGAACTTGGGACAAACTCTTATAGGTGCAACAGACGTTTTTATTGCTGCAAAACATTCTACTAATACACTTGCTGCAATAAGCATTGCTAACTCGATTATATTTTGTATTCTTATTATGGGTATGGGGCTAATGTCTGCCATTTCTATTCAGATGTCAAATCTTAGAGGTAACAGAAAACCAACTAAGAAATTTTTATTCACTGTTTTAAACTATTCTATAGTGCTTGCAATCATATTCTGCTTAATCTGTCTTTTAATGGTTCCCCTTGTTCCAATGATGGGATTTGAACCGGTTTTAGTCCCAATGATAAAAGAATATATTTTTATATGTGCATTTTCTTTGTTTGGTATGTATTTATATCAGTGTTTAAGAGAATTTCTACTGGCATATGAAATTGTTGCATTTCCTAATTTAATACTGATTTTTGCATTAATTTTGAATTTTATACTTGCGTATTGTTTAGTTTTTGGCATTGGACCAATACAAGGATTGGGTGTAATTGGTCTTGCTCTTGCAGCTTTTATTGTTAGAACTTTGATGGGAATTGTGCTTCTTGTGTATTGTTTTGACTTAATAAAATTTAAAAACCCGTTTGATACAAGTCTTATTAAACAGCTATTAAAAATAGGTTATCCTATTGGTATTGCTATGTTTCTTGAATTTTTAGGCTTTAATTTGATAACAATTTTGGTTGGCAGAGAAGCAGGTATTTTGGCTGCTACACATAATATATGCGTAACAATTACATCAAGTGCTTATGTAATACCTATGTCTATTTCGGCTGCTATTGCAATAAAAGTAGGATTCTTTAACGGTGCACAAAACCTGAGAGAAATAAAAAGATATTCCTTATCAGGTACATCTATGTCAGTAATATTTATGTTGTTTTGTTCAGTGTTATTGATGACTATTCCAAGACAAATATTTGAAGTCTTTACTAAAAACCCTGAAATTTTAGCTTTAGGTTTACCAATATTGCATATTGCTGCATTCTACTTGATGTTTGACGGTTTGCAAGTTAGCCTTAGCGGCATTTTAAAAGGGTTAAAAATGACAAAGATAGCTTCTGTAACGTTGATAGCAGGATATTGGCTGTTCGGGCTACCTTTTGGTTATATGTTAGCTTATCATTATAAGATGTCACTTAATGGCTTTTGGATAGGCTTAGCTGTGTCATTCCTTGCTATGACAACATTATTTTCTATTGTTATCTTCAAGAAATTTAAGCAACTTAAAAATGTATATGTTGATTAATTTGTAACTTTTTTTTAACAAATATCCATTTTTATTAAAGTTTATTATTTTAAAATCCGATTACTAAAAGCGAGTATAAAAAACAGAGGATGCTTTTATATGGGTAAAGTTAGTAATAAAAATCTTTTAAAAATTTGCGCTGTAATAGGAGCATTTACCTTGCTGAATGCTCAAAGCTCATTTGCAGACGTTCCGACTCCTACATTAGATAGTGTAAAAGCACAGCAGTCAGCGTTTTTGAACACTGATTATTCAACTAATAACTTAACTGAAATCACAGCAGATGTGACAGCACCTGAGGGCGCAATCACTGTTAATATCGGTGATAAAGAGTATTTCTATACCCCAACTGATAACAAAGATGTTCTTCAATTACTTTCTTCAACAGGAAGTGTTGCGTTAATAGAAACTACACAAGATAAAGCACTTTATTCAACACCTGAGGGCAAGTACTACACCTATGACTCGAACAAATTAAAAGATTCTGCTTACACCCTGACAGAAGCAGCATCTGCAGACGAACCCAATACTATCACTCTTTATGATAAAAAAGAGGTAATAAAGTATTACGACCCAACAACAGGCAAAGAAGTAGCAGAAGCTGATAGATTGCCTGATGTTGAGTATAAAGAAGTATCAACAATAGAAACAACACCAAAATACTATACTGTTTCACTAAAACAAACAGAATACGGAAATCCAAACGGAAACCTTGAATTTAAACAAAATCCGACAACACCATTTGGTCAGACTATAACGTATAAGTATTCAGAATCTGATTTCTCTAATGTAGAAAAAGGTCATACCCTAGATAAAGGTACAATTGAAAACCCGTCAGGTACGTCATCAAGCCATGCAATAATAGAAGGCGGAGCTGCAATAAATAACCAAAATGGCTCAACTACTTCTATAGACAATGTGTTATTTAAAAATAACATAACAACAGCAACAATAACCACAAATACCGCAGGTTCTAAATACGCAGATATATTAGGGGGGGCAATATATAACTCAGGAAATATAACAAGTATCACTGGTACATTTATAAATAATGGGCTTGATGTTGTATCAGATAAATTATTAGGAGGCTCTATGAGAGCATACGCTTATAGTGGGGCAATAGCAAATAAAGGTAGTATAGGTGATATAAATGCTGACTTTATAAGTAACTATGCTCAATCTGTTTCTTTTCATGTCTTTGGCGGAGCGATTTCTAATTATGCAGATGAAACGTCAATATCAACAATCGAAGATATTACAGGCGATTTTATTGGCAACTATGCTCAAGGTTATTCTGCCAATGGCGGAGCGATTTATAACTATTCTTATAAAGGTCGTGCAACAATCGGAAATATCATAGGCGATTTTATTGGTAACTATGCTCAATCTGTTTCTTCTAATGCCGTTGGCGGAGCTATTCATAACTCTGGCAGTAATGCAATAATCGAATCTATCACAGGCGATTTTATGGGTAACTATACTCAATCTGTTTTTTATTCTGGTCTGGGCGGGGCGATTTATAATAGTGGAACAATTGGAGATATCACAGGGGATTTTATAGGCAACTATGCTCAATCTGATTCTAGTTATGCCGAAGGCGGAGCGATTCATAACTCTGGCAGTAATGCAATAATCGAATCTATCACAGGAGATTTTATCGGCAACTATGCTCAATCTAATTCTGGTTCTGCCCGTGGCGGAGCGATTTATAACTACGATGGAACAATCGGAAATATCACAGGTGATTTTATAGGCAACTATGCTGCCATTGGCGGAGCGATTCGTAACCTTTCGAGCACAATCAGTAATATTACAGGCGATTTTATAGGTAACTATGCTTCTGATGGCGGAGCGATTTATAACTACAATGGAACAATCGGAGATATCACAGGCGATTTTATAGGTAACTATGCTAAATCTGATTCTTATTATGCCTATGGCGGAGCAATTTATAACTATGCTGATTATGCAACAGCAACAATCGGAGATATCACAGGTGATTTTATAGGCAACTATGTTCAATCAAAGAGCAGATATGCTCTAGGTGGAGCTATATACAATGGTATATATTCATCTAGTGACAAAGCAACAATTGGTCTTACAAATAATAATTTCTTAAACAATCACGCTATATCTAAAACAGGTACAGATAAGGCAAAAGGCGGTGCGATATTCACTAACTACGACCTTACCTTAAACGCCGATAACGGAACTTCATTAATCTCAGGCAACTATACTGAATCTAACGGAGTAAAAGAAAATAACGCAATCTACGTTGCAAATTACTCAAATTCATCTGGAACAATCCAACGTAATACAACACTAACCCTTAATTCAGTAAACAACGGTAAAATTCAAATAGACGACACAATCTCAGGTGGGTCTTATTACGAATCATCTAGTAAATTCTGGGAAACTTCAGACCATGCATATAACTTAGCATTAACAGGTGACGGTACAGGTACAGTATCACTATACAACGATGTAGAAAATGCAAAAGTTACAGCGAAAAACGTGACAGTTGACCTAGCCAACAACGAAACACGTGACTACAATTTTGTTTCAATGATGTCAAACGACGGGACAAAACTCAATATAGACATCGACTTAACAAACAAAAA